>CAZJQR010000157.1:0-4207 GCA_964548345.1 uncultured Candidatus Bathyarchaeia archaeon
TTATAGCTTTCAACGAATACATCATTTTTCGGGTCGGCTCCGGATACAAACACCGTGATGCCGCCTGGTGGCGCGTCATACGTCTTCTGCCACAGTACCGAACCCACTGCACCCTTAGACTCATTGAGGTTCACTGCAAAGTACGTGTAAGGAGCATCGCTTATTGGTCTGCCAAATCCTGAAGGCGAATCGCCTCCAGGTAGAAGTCCCTCGTAACAAAGCATTATGTCGAGACCGTAAGCTGCAACAACGGTAGGTCCTGCAGTCATGGCGTTGCGCCATGGTATCGATATGTTCCAGTCATAACGGTCCGGTGTGCTTGCGTCGACTACACCTGAAATTTGACCAGTTGAGAGACCAGGCATTACACCTAGTTTGGACGAGTTCCACTGAGCCAGCCGATAATCGGGATGGGTACTGTTGCCTGCATTTGCCATAACATACTGCAAGTATTCTCCTCGTGGACCCATTGCTTTTGTACCTGAAGGTACGTTCGTTGCGTTCCATAGCCAGGTTCCTGTGTCAGCGTCGTACCCAACCCACGTACCAGCAGGTATTGGGCTTCCCCTTCCTGAAGTTGCAACTAAAGTTGGCTGCTGAACTCCGTGGTAGTTAATGTCTTGCCAAGAAAATATATAGCCGAATGATGGAAAGGGCACATCAGTTCGAGACCAAAGAAGTTCTCCTGTACGTACGTCAACGCAGACAGTTGGACCACCAGTTTGAAACCCGTAATTTAGTGGCTCCTTGTAGATTAGTTTTCCAGCAACAATTATGGGATTTGTGAACCTCTGAGAGTATGCAGTTCCCTCGAAGTATGTGTCTCCCGGAACGATAAAGTTGTCATCTCCAACGACTCCTCCAGTTTGAAGCGGCCTAGTCCACATTACGTGAGAGGTCTGCGAGCCCACCGCACCAGAAATTGCAACGTTGTATCCAAAATTGAAGGATTTGAACTCTGGAGAGCCGGTGCCAAGCCAGTTTGATGAGATCGTCCACCAGTCAGTGTTTTCACCGTATATTGGGCGTGTCCAGTACTCCTTTGGCAGCGGATAGCTAGTTATGGCAGTTACCGGTTCTTCCTGCACAGTGAGCGTTGTCGTTGCACTGCTGGCTAAATAAGTGTCGTTCTGGTACGGTGTATCCCAAGTGAACTCTTGCTCAGGAAACTCGAACTTGAGCGTGTACTCTCCAGTTTGGTCAGGAGTGTACGATGTGTACTGCGATGATGTTGGGTCCTGAACAACAGGCCAAGTCATTGTTTCGGTTTTACCGTCAGGATCTGTAATGGTAAGCTTGTAGTCATGGAATCGAATGTCATTGCCTATTGCTGCTGCTCCTCTTCCCCCAGGTGTCTTGTCTACCCACATAATTATGTTCGTGAGCTGGCCGACGCCTACAGGATTAGGTGCAACATTGATGTAGGCGAAAGTTACGATTTCCAAAGCAGGTGTGTGCGCGCTAGTGGTCGGTATTAGCATCATTGAAGCTCCGATTGAAAGCATCAAGAATATCGTAATAGCAATTGTCTTGTTTTTAGCATTTTTCGTTTTTTTCTTCTCCTTAAAGTTATGTTCCTATCTTCAACGTAAGTCGTATATAATTCTTTTTCAATTCAGGATTAAGACAGAAACTTGACATTTAAGCCAAAGGGTTAAAAAAGCAGTATAAGAAATATTTAGCATTACGATAGAGAACACGGGGTAAAAAAGCGACAGGTAAACCAGACATCATCAACTTGCCAAAACTCAAGCTTGAATAACACCTTTCCTTTTTACTACATACATTCGATATCCTTTTATGTTTGATTTGTTTAATCAAGCCGAGAGAGAGCGCCGAGGTACACTAAAATCCGATGAATGTAATACTAAAAAAGTAAGTGTTTGCTTACTAATAGTATATTATTCATTGGGAAATTGGTGTACCAAATTCGGTTTAGAAAGATACGAGCGCGTGACGTTTGATGGTCGTTAAAGCTGTGATATTCGATCTTGACGGAACTATTGCCAGTTTCAATCTGGATTATCGGGCTGTTCGAGGAGACGTTAGAAGTTACCTGCTGCGCGTGGGCGTTCCCGCTTCGCTGTTACCTGTTAACGAGAGCATTTTTGAGATGCTGAAGAAAACTGAGATTTTCCTGAAAAACGCGGGAAAGGCCGCTGAGGTGGTGGAGATTCGCAACGAAGCCTTGGCTATAGCTGAACAGTATGAGTTGGAAGCTGCTAGAGGCACGGGTTTGCTGCCTGGGGTTAACGAGACGCTGAAGGCTTTGAAGCGGATGGGTTTGAAAATTGGTTTGTTTACGTTGAGCAGTGACAAAGCCGCAAGATACATTTTGCAGCGTTTCAAGCTTGGCGAGTTTTTCGGGGTTACGGTTCCGAGAAACAAAGTCAATTATGTGAAGCCGAATCCTGAGCACCTTGAAATGGCACTTAAGGTTTTAGGCGTAGCACCGGAGGAAACGGTGGTTGTTGGAGACAGCAACGTTGACATGGAGAGCGCTAAGGAGCTGAAAGCCATTGCCGTTGGCTTGCCCGCAGGCATTTCCACAATTGAGCAGCTGACGGTTCACGGAGCCAACTACATTATAACTTCGATAACTGACTTGCCTGTTATTATAGAGAAAATAAGCAAAGAACAAGCTGCACAATAAGCTGTACGCTGGTTTCAAGCCCAAGCTTAACTGTGAGTGACGTGCCTTTGTGTTTTCTTCGTTTTGCACATGGATGATTTTTGGATTTGTGTTGCTTTTTCAAGAGTGGGATTAGGATTGTGTGTAAGTATTCTTGAGTTATGTATGGAATAACGTTATAAAAACCGTAAAGCTTATATATTAAAACTGTTCATTTGCTTAGTTTGCGCGGACCGAATGTACTGATTTCTCTCAAGTCGAAAAGGGATATGGTGACGGTTCTACGCAAATAGCAGATGGAGTGTAATAGTTGAGTAAAAAAGAGGCTAGAACACGTCAGCGTTTGGTTGACAAGTGCCCAGAGTGTGGTAGCGATAACCTCGTTCACGATTATGACACAGGCGAAACTGTTTGTGGAGATTGTGGTCTCGTCCTGTACGAGCAGATGATGGATAAAGGGCCAGAATGGCGTGCTTTCACCCAAGAGGAGAAAGCGTCAAGAAGCCGTGTCGGAGTTCCCACATCGTATTCCGTTCATGACAAGGGCTTGTCCACAGCTATAAGCCAGGTGGACCGTGACGCGTTTGGACGAAAGCTTCCTCTTTCCACAAGGTTGCAGATGTGGCGTTTGAGGAAGTGGCAGATTCGTTCTCGTGTGCATTCTTCTATTGACAGAAACTTGGCTCAGGCCATGGCGGAGCTTGATCGTTTAAGTGATAAGGTCTACATTCCTCCACCGATTAAGGAGAAAGCGGCTGTTATTTACCGTAAGGCTTTGGATAAGGGGTTGGTGCGTGGCAGGTCAATCGCGGCTATTGCTGCTGCTGCTTTGTATGCGGCTTGTCGTGGTAGCGGAACTCCGAGGACTTTGCGTGAGATTTCTGAAGCGAGTCTTGTGGACAAGAAGGATGTTGCTCGTTGTTATCGGTTGTTGCTGCGTGAGCTTGAGGTGCATATGCCTATTGCTGATCCGTTGACTTACGTGTCGAAGATTGCTGAGCGGACTGGGATTTCGGGTAAGACGCAGGGTGCGGCGATTCAGATTCTTCGTGATGCGCGGAGGAAGCGTGCTGCGGCGGGTAAGGATCCGATGGGGTTGGCTGCTGCCGCTTTATACATTGCTTGTTTGCAGAATAACGAGAAGAAGACGCAGAAGGACATTGCAGAAGCTGCTGGCGTTACGGAAGTGACGGTGCGGAATCGCTACAAGACTTTGAAGAAGCAGTTGAATCTGGAGCTACCAGATTAAGCGTTTAGGCGCTTTCGCTGTCTTCCATTTCTTTTTCTAGTTCCAAAATTATGGGACCTACATAGCCACATTTGGCGCACACGTATTTTGTGGGTGTTAGCCAAAGGTCAAAAGTGCTGTGTAATTTGATTTTTGGGCTGCAGCATCGTGGACAGTATATTTTTGCGGGTTTCCGGTGTTTTAGGGATTTGAGTACTTCACGGACGTTTTGCATCAGTTTCATTTGGGGTCTTCGCCTTTGTGTGGCTATTGGAGTTCTATGTTTTCTTCTGGGTAGCCGCTTTTGATGAGGAATTGTCGGACTCTGTCGCGGTGGTCTCCTTGCA
>CAZJQR010000158.1:0-3287 GCA_964548345.1 uncultured Candidatus Bathyarchaeia archaeon
AAATAGCTGGTTGTGCGACCAGTGCCTACACCAATGTCCAGCATTCTTTTGAAGGGTGACTTAGTCTTCAGCAGATTGAGTATCGTCTGTTCGGGTTTCTTTAGATCAACCATACTCGTATAGGCATCAACACTATCCAAGGAATCGTAAAGGGTTCTGTTAGCTTCCACAAGCGGAATACTCCGAAAGCTTATTAGGTTTTTGATGACTTTTGCGGCTTTGCGCACAAACTCGATGATTCCCAATATCGAATCCAAAGGATATAAGTCAAACTCAAGATTTAAGCTTGCTTGTCTTAGTCAAGCCAAATTTCCAAATCTTAATGCGCATTCTTCAATATTCAGCAAATTGATTTTATTTTTGCAATCACGATTAACGAGTTTATTAATCAGTTGGACAGATATTATTACAAGAAACTGAAAAAAACCCTACGAATTTCTTTCCAAGAATGAAAATATTGCTGAGGTTCCTTAAGGATTGCCCGAAGCAAAAAGAAAGCTTTATTCAAATAGGCAATGAAAGTTGGATAGAAAACTGCAAACAACTCTTTGAATAGACAGGCAGAAGGGGGATTTTCCAAACAAAACGGAATATGGAATGATATGCTACTTCGATAGTTTCAAGAAATTGTAAATATCAAGCCTCTCCTACTACAATTGTATAATATTGAGAAAGCATCGGAGAAGCTATTTTTAGCACGCGTTAAAGTGGTGCAGCACAAGCCAAAAGCACTACTATTGCCTTTCAGGTAGCCATAAAATCAATAAAGAAATGTGAGTTACTTTTGTTTCTGCAGCTTAGAACTTTTTTCCTTGATACTTAGTGGTTTTTCAATTATCGTCAATGGGATTTCAAGCAACTTGGATAATGGTCCGAGCCCAGAAAACATGACTCGGAGATTGCTAATATCCATCCGATTTACAGCTCCAACTACAGGAATTGAAATTATGTATATGGCTAGAAAAAGTAGCGCGCTGGCTATTAGCAATATCCAGGAAGCTGCAACAAATGTGCTCATGAATAAATAGGTGGTTGCTCCAGCGATGGCTGATGCAAGAAATATTTTAGCAGAGTTTCTCAAATCCGCTTTTGTTCCATAGCGTTTCCACGTCCAGTATAGACCAAAGAGCAGGCTGGGTAATCCTGCAATAAGGCTACCGACAACAATTAATCCAACAATTCCAAAAGTAGGAATTAGAAGAAAAGCCAGAGGTACACCTATGCAGAAAGTCAACGCTTTCATTCGCATAAGCATTCTAGTTTCACCCATTCCAGAAAGAAGCTGACTCAAACTCAGGCTTCCCAAAACAACAAACACGTTACCCACAATGCTTAAAGTCAAGAATAACGGTGCTGAAGCCCATTTGTCTCCATATATGGTGTTTATTAAAGGAGCCGCTAAGATCATTAGCGCAATAGTTGCCGGTGCCAAGAACAAAGACGCATATTTAACAGATGACGCAAACACAGTGTTTAAAAGTTGTTTGTCCTTTGTCGGGTCAATTTTTGAAAAAGCTGGAAACACTACAGTTTGTATTGGGTATATGAAGAAGGTTAAAAAAACGGCGAAATTGGTTGCAATTTTATAATTGCCGATCATTGCTACGTCCGCAGAGGAGGCCATCACAAAATAATAGATCTGAGATGTTACTCCGCTGATAATTGTAGCTATTGAAAGGGGAATTCCATAATGGAGCAACGGTTTAAGCGTTTGTAAAATTTTCGGCTTGTTCAAGCTACCCAAAGGTAGTTTCCTAAAAATAGCAAAATATAGCAGTGCCAATCCAGTAACTCCTGAGGCAACAGACCCCACAGTGTAACCGACTAATGCTCCGAAGGCGCCAAAACCCAAAAACACCAGTAAAGGAGAAACCAAACCCTGCACTATTGCGGAGACGATCATTACAACAGTGCTGAGTCTCATCCGTTCAAAGCCAATAAAGACAGACAGGGAAACTCCATAAATGGCCGTAAACAAGATTGCGATTGAAGCAAGAGCTACCAGAAACGCTGATTCTGGATTGCTGAATATTGCTGAGGCCACAAAATTTGCCGTCAAAAACGAAATTAAAGTTAAAGCTATTCCAGTAATAACCTCAAAAGTTAAGCCGGATATTATTATTCTTCGTAACTCACCCTCTTTTTTTGCAGCTCTTAAGTTAGCACAGTACTTTGTCAAGGCAAAACTAACGCCCCAATCTTGAAATAGAAGAAAAGTAGTCGCAGGAACCAAAGCTATGGTGTAAAGTCCGTACTGAACGTCACTTATGAATATTCCAACAATTATAGTACCGACTGCTAAGACAATCGTCGAGACAATCCTTCCGATAAACAATTGGAAACTGCCCGTAGCTGAAGTTTTACCCATCTTAACCGCTTTATCCAATTGTTTCTCCCTCACATAGTTTATATCGAATTAAACAGTTTTTTGATCATTCTCAATTCATGTAATTCTCTATCAATGGTTGGACTTTGTTTTAAAGAATTCTACTATAACCAGTGATAATAAGAATTTTCATCCCCTTTACGCTAAGAGCACATTCACTAAAGTAGTGCATATGATCTGCGTCTGCTCCAGCATATTGCTTAGGGTTATCTGTTACTGATCGAAGCGGTCACCAAAATAGTTAATGAAAGCCACTATTCTATTGATTATCATTTTTCAGAAGCTTTATCTGGAAAGTTTTGTAAAGAATAAATGTCGACATAGAATTTCATGTTTGGGTTGACTGATCTGACTTGTGATATAAAATTGTCGAGCTGTTCTCTGGTGAACGAACATGTTGTGGTGCAGTCTACTTTGACACCAATCGAATTAATCACTATTAATTTTTCCAAAATTTAAACGATTTAGAATTTCTGGTGGTAAGTAAGAGAGAGCGCGCCATAGCTTTGATATTCTGCGCTACCCTCTTAAGCAAGTGCCTTCATCCGCCTCTTAACCTCCGATAGGTAAATCTTTTGTGAACGTAACTGTAACAGGTTCAGATGGGAATAGCGCGCGCTACGGTTTCAGAAAATTTGGGTCACACTTAGGAGGTGGTTAAGCCCAGCTCGCTTGTGAACATTCAGGATTATTTGGACAATTCCTCCATGGTTTGACAATCTCGGTTGCAAATTAGTGCGCGCTCTCCCAAACGACTGGAATTGATGTTTAAAAATCTTGGGGAAAGACTTTATTCTCGCTAGGTAATAATTGTTTTGATTTGCATTGAAAGAACAAAACGCCTCGATTTTTTTTGAAAAAGTGGAACTAACGAAACTGACAAGCAAGTTAGCTATTCATC
>CAZJQR010000158.1:3297-4183 GCA_964548345.1 uncultured Candidatus Bathyarchaeia archaeon
ATAGCGCGCGCCTGCGTAACGATGTGTTGAGTACCGGGCTGCGTTACAAATTACTTCAAGCGCTCAAATTGATTCCCCATGCAACAAGGCTTGTTGCTTATCATACTGAAGAACAAGCTCCCATTGGGTTTCTCTATCTCGAGGAAAACACCGATTGGCTTTATACAATAGAATACTTGTTCGTAGATCCAAAATACAGAAGACAGGGTTTAGCAACCAGACTTCTTAATAATGCCATATTTATAGCAAAAGAAAATGGAGCAAGAAAAGTAAATCTCAATGTCGATCCTAATAGTACAAGAGCAATAGAGTTGTACGAAAAACTGGGTTTCAGAAAAATCGGTTGCACTTTATTGGCGCAGAGATTTCTATCGGGGTCCCGCCCCTCCAGAATTATTAAGCGTGCCATTTTAGGACAAGGGTGTCTAACAAAACTTGCGCTCGGAAGAAAAAGCCGATTCTTTGAGCTGAAAACAAATTCAAGAAGAAACAGAAACCTACTATTTAGCATCTACCGACAGTGCATAGATCGCGGGTGGATAGACTTTTTCGAAATCAACGCTAGCAACTTAGTAAACGGTTCCCGGCATGTTTGGCAACCTCCTTTTTTCAGAGATGTTTTAGTCAATGATTTGGCCAATTCTTTCGCTTTAATCTTCAATCGCCCATTCTCCAGCACGGCTACGGTGGAATTATATAGCACTTCAAACGCATTTATTCCTTCCGTGCTTAAGGATTTGTTGAAAAACTTGGCAAACAGGGGCGTGTCTTTCGCGCAGATCAATTCTTTTAATGTTGTCAACAAATCAGCTTCTAACTGGTTTGAAGAGAAAGGGATGATGACATTCAAGTTTGTGGCTATGGGAAAGGACCTTGAATAGATGCA
>CAZJQR010000159.1:0-4164 GCA_964548345.1 uncultured Candidatus Bathyarchaeia archaeon
AAACAGGTGCGCAGCCTCACTTTGCACTTGATCTGGTTCTTCAAACTTGCCTTATTCAACAAACTGTTTGGCGTGGCTACTCATTTGCGGCTGTGGGTTCGCATGAACCTTCAAAGCTTTGTTTGGAACCGGCAAAACCTGAAGGTGGGCAAGAACAGTTTTTGGCATCGCGGCTGCTTCATAGACGCGCTCGGCGGCGTATCCATCGGCAGAAACGTGATTATTGGGCCTTACTGCGTGTTTCACAGCGCGAACCACCGTTTTGACCGTTTAAACATTCCGATAATGAAGCAAGGTCACAATCTTGCAAAAGTCGTTGTTGAAGATGACTGTTGGATTGGAGCGCACGTTACGGTTTTGCCAGGTGTTCACATAGGAAAGGGCTGTGTGGTTGGTGCTGGAAGCGTGGTTACGAAGAGTCTGCCAGCGTACAGCGTGGCGGTTGGGAACCCTGCGAAAGTGATTAGGAGCAGAAAACAATGAGCCGTTTTTACGATGTGTTAACGTGGCTTTCGTTGCCTTTGACTGTGGGCTTTTTCGTTTTGGTTTGGTTGTTTGAGAAAGGAGACATAATAGTTTGAGCAGAATCATAAGAAAAATAAAAAGAGACGGTTTAAAAGAGACTTTACGGGCTACCAAGGTTAACGTGTTCTGGTGGCTTGAACGCCAAGTTCTTTTCCATGCACCTTCGCTTTTGCCTTTAGCTTTCCGTAAACCGCGTTTCCTGTATTTGGAGTTAACTAACTACTGCAACTTGCGCTGTGAAATGTGCATTCGCGGTGGAGGGCGAAGAATCGGCTACATGTCTTATGACATGTTTACGCGGTTGATTGATGAAGCCGCAGCGATTGGCGGGGTTTCGCTTAGTTTCCATTTTGCTGGGGAATCCACTTTGCACCCGCGTTTCGTAGATTGTTTACGTTATGCTTTAAATAAAAAACAGTGTTTTTACAAGTTAAGTCTTACCACAAACGGCACGAACTTTAAGGAGGAAATTGCTGAAGCCGCGTTAGGTTTAGACTGGGTAACTTTCAGCGTTGACGGCGTAGGTGAAGTCACCGAGAAAATCAGGTGTGGAAGCAACTACGAAATAATAAAGGAGAACATTAATCGTTTCATAGAAATGCGTGGCGCGGACCCCAATCCGATTATCAGTATTAACACTGTTATTTCTAAGCAGACCCCCGAGCAACTCGCGGAAGTTTACTATGAGTGGAAGCCGCAGGGCGTAAACGTGAATTACAGCGGGTGCATAGATGACAACTTCCACATTATCCCCAACCCAAACTACGCTGGCTTCATCAACCCGAAATGGATTAAAACGCATTCTGAACCCGTCTGCTTCATGCCCTTTTCAGACATGCTTGTAACCTGCGATGGGCAAGTGCATTACTGCTGCCACAACCTCAAAGGCTTTTTTCCCGTAGGCTCAGTTTACAAGAACACTCTCATGGAAATATGGCGAAGCAAACCCTACCGAGACGTGCGCAGACACCTAGTAGAGGGGTCACCAGTAAAAGGAGAGATATGCTATACCTGCCGCAAACGTAGTTAACGATTGCAGCTTTGTCATGCAAGAATTGATTCCTTATTTGAAAGAGGATTTTCAAGTTAACTTCATCCAGCGCACACGCGGGTTATGGAGTAAAACTTTTGGGTTAGCCAAGCAAATCTACAGGGCAAACGGCGGCTTGTTTCATGTTAACTACGCTTTGCAAGACGCTTACCTCGTTAGCAAACTCAAACACCTTGATTTTTTACACCTTCACGGCAGCGACTTGCGCTGGGTCATAAACAGCAAACGTTACGGTTGGATAGTTCGAAGCAACATTAAAAAAGCAAGTACCGTGCTGTTCAGCACGCCTGATTTGCTAAGTCAATGTGAAAGCTTAGTGGATTATCCAATATGGCTGCCCACGCCGGTGAACACAAGCAAGTTCAAGCCACTGCAACAAGCTGAAAGCCAAGCGGATGCTGCGCCATGCGCGGTTTACTTTCAAAAATGGTACGAGCACCTACCCAGTCAAGTTGTGGAATACTGCAAAAGGTACGGCATAAGATTGTGGATTGTTCCCCTTGGAAAACGAATGAACTACGAGAACATGCCGTTGTTCCTAAACTTCTTCGACATCTTCATTGACCGCTTCCAAATACGGAGCGACAGCAAAACCGCGCTTGAAGCGCAAGCCTGCGGGTTAGCAAAGATTCCCCGTTACGGCAAAAGCCTTGAATGGTGCATGGAACGCTACAGCAGCTTAAGCCACTGCTACAAAGACGGCTTACAAAACCGCGAGTACGTGAAGCGCGTTCACAACTCACAGGCAATCGCAGAAAAACTAAAGGAGATATGGATGAAGTGCGGTGGCTCCTAGACCGGTACTTCTCACTTATCCTTCTCGCATCATTCACTGGGTACTCTATTCTCTACGTAACCATATGGATCATTATTCCAGCGTGGGGTCCAAGCTGGGTTTACTGGGTAAGCTTCTTCGGAAGAAAGATTGCCCCGTTGCTTCTTCTTTCAGGCTTTTTCGCTATCAGCGTTTTTGGAGAACACGGTAGAACAGCGAAGCTTCTCAAGTACGCAGGCTACACCGTAATCGCTGTTGTTTCCTCCCTTCTCGTATTCATGCTGTTCGGTTACGTGTTTGGAATACAATTTGAAACCTTCACCAACGGGGGAAACTGGAATTACATTCCCTGCTTCGAGTACGGCGCGTTTCTAATCGGCGGCTACTACATCTTAGGCAGAAAACAAGGCTTCACATACTACACGTTCATGCTTCTTTCCCTCGCGCTTTTCTCAGCAGGCTTTCTCTATGAAGTTCCCGTGATCTTCAAAGCTGAAGCTTACCAGCCAATCCACATCATGCACCCACTGTTTATATCGCCTAACATCATCGCTTTAGCGATCCTTGCTTCCATGCTGTACTTCAACAAACTAAAGATAGGCTTCGCCCAAGCCGCTTCATTCACGATATTCTTCGTTTACTCAATACTGATTCTCCTATTCGCGTTAAACCCAACCTACTACGCTTTCCACCTGCCACTAGGCTACACGTACAGAAGCACCGCATGGTTCATCTTCGAAGGCTGGCTACCACGACTCCCCGCCCTACTATTCATATTCACCCTTGTTTACGGAGTGCAAACATAATGGAAAACTACTTAAAAATGAAACTAAGCCGAAACAAGACGGCACTGCAAAAAGAGCTGGCAATAGCAAACAGCATACGCGGAAAAAACAAGTTCAAAGTCCTCGACATCTGCTGCCGCCGGTTCCCACGCGGATTCGGAGTTGACATTCACCCAGGAAGCAACGCAGACCTCCTATGTGACGCGCACAACCTTAAGCCACTGGCGGATAAAAGTTTTGACCTCACCCTCTGCGTAGAAGGCATAGAGCACCTGCAAAACCCAGCCGTAGCCGTCAAGGAGTGGGCGCGGGTTACACGTTACGCCATGATGGTGACAACGCCTAACGCGCATTGCTGGCGCAGATGGTTCAAGCTTCCTTGGAGTCCTAACCCCGTAAGCAGCAACTTCCACTTTTACCTCTGGGACCAGTACACGTACCGTAACTTCTGGCGCAACCTGTTCCCAAACGCACCTGTGAAAATCGAGTGGTATGACCGTTACCCAAAGAAAACACGTTGGTTCTGGCCGCCCCAATTCTTCCGCGAAAACATGAGCGCGTTCATCTGGCTACACCAAACAGGAAAAAACCGCCTTGAAATCTACAATGAAGCTAAACGCCTCATAGAATCACGACCAGAACACCACCTATTCTATAATAGTCGAGAATACAACCGCGCACGGCTGCCATCCCGCAGTCTAAAAGGAGTTGACTAAAAATGACCAAGCAAGAACGAAAGAAAATGCAAAAAGAAGAAGAAAAAATCGAGCGCAACTGGCTAACCCGCACCATAGGCTTCGCAGGCTACACTATAATAGAAGACCGCACAGACAGCAGAAAGTTTGATTACAGAATAAGGAAAAATAGGCCATGAACCCGCGAAAATTAGCCTTCAAGTTTCTCATAGCGGAAATAATCATGGGTGCATTAATCTACATCATTTACAATCTGGTGAAAATTCCTGCAGATAAACAGAGTACCGAAACATGACCAAGCAAGAACGAAAGAAAATGCAAAAAGAAGAAGAA
>CAZJQR010000160.1:0-4148 GCA_964548345.1 uncultured Candidatus Bathyarchaeia archaeon
GCATAGTGTTCTGCAGAGGTTGCCAACCCGTCTGCCCTGAAGGCGCAATCACGCATCCCTCAGAAGAGGAAACCCAAAAGGTAATTGACGAACTTAAAGAAGCAAAAACCTAACATCAATACTGTCCTGAAATTTGCCTGTGTTTTTTATTTTTTTTGTTTTTAAGAGAGAGAAGATTAAAATTTAATCCCAAAACCCAAACCCAAGCGCGCGCTTTAGATATGCTGTCTGAGAACTGAAAAAAGAAAAGGAGAAAAGGTTACGTGGTACATGGGAAATATGCCTAAAACGAACCAAGCTACCTCACCTCGGTCACTATTTGACTGACTTCGGTGCCTTTTTAGTGTTTACTTACGCTTGCGGAGAAATATTAAGTTGTCCTTTTAGCAAACGAGTTCAAAGAATGCGTTGGCCAGTTTTCATGTCATCTAAGGCCAGTTTTCTGATTTGGTCATATCGGAAGCACTTGACTAAGTGATCGTTAACCAAACCGACCGCTTGAATTAAGGAATAGCAAATCGTTGGTCCGACGAACTTGAACCGCGCGCGCTATCCAAAGGTTTTGACATTGAAGTTGAACTGAATAATCTTGTTACGAAGAGAGGCTTCACCACCAGAGAAATTCGAATTAACTATAGGACAAGACTAGGCGAAAAGAAACTCAAGGCAGTAGACGGCGTTACAATACTGAAGCGAATACTGAAGGATATAAGAGTCAATGGGCAATTTCAGGAGAGTTATCTGCTTCATAGAAAAAATCTTGCCTCAATTTTCAAGATTGCACGTTAAAGAGAGCGCGCGACTAGTAAAAAAACCTGGGATAAATCTTAAGGATTGATGCCATACCGCGCGCTTGGCGTGTCTGCCTCAGCTATCTAACCTGGGGCTGGTGTGTTAGACGTAATCCGCCTTATGTTAAGGGAGACGCTGACATATTAAACAGTAATTAAAATGCTGATGAAATGCGAGTTTTTTCTTCTTTGCATTAAATTTAATTCTAAAACCCAAATGGGAAGACCTGCACTTGAATCAATGTTTCTTCAGTTTTGCTATCATAATAAGATTAAAGATGATAAGTATTGAAAGAATCCTATTGACATATTGTATGGGATTCAGTAGAACAATCTTACATAAATTTCTTATATAACCTACTTCGATACTTTTCCAACGTACCTTACTTTCCGCGTATTGTTTTGTTCTTTACGCTTTTTGATGGTACAAGAGGGGAAAAGGAGATGTGCATTAGCATTAGGGATGTGAACAAAAAAAATAAGAGAATTACAGCAGCAACAAGCTTATGTGTATTGTCAAGATTATATTTTTGTAAGGCAGCTTCATTCATTTTACTCACTGTTTTGCTCTACTCGAGTTTGCTCCCGAGTGCGCTCCCTCAAGGCACTGCATCTCCTTCAGGAAATTTGAATTTTCAAAATGGAAGTTTGGCGGTGAGAGGGAAGTGACACAGAATGGAAAAGAAACGTGGAGTGAGCGCTTTGTTCTCTTTTATTTAAAAAATGCTGAAGGAGGGGGAAAAAAATGAAGGTACATTTGTTTAAAAGTTTAATTTTCATCTTTCTCTTCATCTCGACTTTGCTATGTTTGAATTTTAAAGTAGAACAAGCACAAGGAGCCCTTCCTAGCAGTAACACTGATATGGTTGGAAAGGTCCCATTTTTTTACTCGTATGGAGATACCTGTGGTCCCACATCCTTGAGACAGGTATTAGGATATTATGGTAAGTGGTTCAGTGTAGGCGATATTTGCGATTTCATAGACCCAGATGACCGTGCAGGGCCTCATTACCTTGATGAACTAGATAGGGCAGTGGAGTATTTCATGCCCGGCTCTTGGCACAAATTTGGCGGTTTCGATGACTTGGAAAAAGCGATAATTTACGTCAAACAACGCATCAATGAGGGCATGCCCGTAATATGCTGTATAACGGCGCCATATTCTTGGTCTTTAGGTTGGGCAAACCATTATGTAACTATCGTAGGTTACGATGATAACCTTTCAGGATATTGGCAATGGCCACCTAAGTCGGGAGAAGAAACTAACCTACCTTATAAGGGAGCATGGATCTTACATGACACAGGTGGCTTTTGGAGTGGTAGATTAGGTGCTAGTGATAAAGATTATGATGTTATTTGCCCATACATCTATTTTGATAGCGTGCTGTGGAACAACTGGTGGGATTATGACCTTACCGCAAAACGAGGTTTCCTAGTTGCGGCTTTGCCTTCACATGACAGTTATTACGTAGACCCGAGAGTAAGCATAACAACGGAGGGTTCAGATGATCTTGAAGATATCTATGGTTCTCAGCAAGAAGTATACTTGAGGGTAGAACTCAAAAATAATGGTGATGATCATTCTGAATCCAGAGGACAAGATGGCGTCCATTTAAGATTCTCCAACGCTAATGTAACTTGGGTTCGAGTCGGAACGTTTACTGGATACAGATCGCTGAACGTGACTAGTAACCCCCCGGAAATGACCGAAAGTGGAGGTCCCGGATTTTTAGGGGATATTACTCCAACTAGAATGATCGAACTGGAATATGATGGTCTCTTGCCTGCGGGAGAAGAAGCCTGGGCATTAATAAAGATAGAACCAACACTCGGTCCAATAAATATTCACACGGAAGCACGCTTAACAGACCCAGATTTATTTGCTAAACAAACTGTTAAGGTTGATGATGATAGCGAACGCGATATTATCGGCTATTTCCACGGAGATCCAGAATACGGAGTGATCGCAGAGTTGCCCAGACCGGTTTCTTACTATGAAACTCTGGATGAAGTGTTCTTTAGTTTTGCCGGTGATGCGCCCTTTGCCGAGCAAGATAGCGCGCCCGCAATGGCTTCTGCAGTTATTACAGCAGTGGCAACAGGAGCATTAGCTTTGCTTTTATTTAAAAGGTGGAAGGGCACAGAAATGTTTAGGTTTGGAGCTGTTCTGACGGCAGCCGTTCTATGCACGGGCATAGCTGCAACCACTTATTTTGCTGCACCTTTTTTGACGACCAATCACCCCGAGGCGCCTACTTCAATTATACCTACTCCTACGCCTAATTTTACACCCTCAGCGTCGCCAACTCCAACACCCATACCTACTGCAACTCCTACTGTTACTCCAACTCCAACAGCTACGCCTACACCAACTCCAACAATCACGCCGTCACCAACCCCATCTCCTACGCCTACGCCAGTCGCTACGTTGACGGTTACTAGTCCTAATGGTTACGAAGACTGGCTTATAGGTAATGAATACACGGTTACTTGGACGTCGATAGGGAATGTTGGAGACTACGTCAAAATTGAGCTGTTGAAGGGGGAAACAGTAAACACAATGATCGCTTCAAACACATATAACGACGAATCCTACTCATGGACGATTCCCACAACGCAGACAGTCGGAACCGACTACAAGATAAGGATAACGAGTACGACAACATCAGCAACTGACAGCAGCGATGCCAACTTTTCAATCACGACTCCTTCCAGTATTAAGGTTACTAGCCCTAACGGTGGCGAAAGCTGGGAAGCAGGATCAACCCACACCATAACATGGTCCTCCAGTGGTAGTGTAGGAGCTAATGTTAAGATTGAACTGTTGAAGGGCGGAACCGTAAACAGCGTGATCGTTACTAGCACAAGCACCAGTAGTGGCTCCTATTCATGGACGATTCCTGCTGGTCAGACTGTGGGAGGCGACTATCAGGTTATGATAACAAGCACCTCAACGTCGGCTACCGATAGCAGTAACGGATACTTCTCAATCATCGCTCGTTCCGCTATAATGGTTACCCGTCCGAATGGAGGGGAGAGCTGGGAAGCAGGATCAACCCACACGATTACGTGGACGTCAAGTGGTAGTTATGTTGGGGCTACTGTTGATATTGAGTTGTTGAAGGGCGGGGCGTTCGATAGTGTGATTAGTGTTGGTGATCTTACCAGTAGTGGCTCCTGTTCTTGGACGATTCCGGTTGAACAGGCGGGTGGAAGCAACTACAGAATCAGGGCAACCAGCGAGTCAAACCCGGCGGTCAACGATACCAGCGACGCTGACTTCTCCATTGAGCCCACCAGTATCACTGTTGTTAGTCCTAACGGTGGCGAAAGCTGGGAAGCAGGATCAACCCACAC
>CAZJQR010000161.1:0-4125 GCA_964548345.1 uncultured Candidatus Bathyarchaeia archaeon
GTGCGCGCATGGCTATGCCTCTGCTGCACCATCCGTATCCGCAGACCACGAAGTTCTTGCCCGCCAAGAGCACGCTTGTGGCTCGCAGTATCCCGTCCATGGTGCTTTGACCTGTGCCGTAGCGGTTGTCAAACAAGTACTTGGTGTACGCGTCGTTCACGGCTATGATGGGGTACTTCAGGCTTCCGTCTGTCTCCATCGCCCGTAGCCGAATCACACCGGTGGTGGTTTCTTCAGTTCCGCCTTTAACATGTTGCAACCCCTCTTTCCGCTTGCTGTGCAAGGTACCCACTAGGTCTGCGCCGTCATCAAGCGTTATCACGGGTTTATAATCCAGCACTTTGTCGATACACGAGTAGTATTCCTCGGTGTTTTGTCCCCGCCACGCGAAAACATTAACGCCTTTTTCCGCAAGCGCCGCTGCTACATCATCCTGAGTGGAGAGCGGATTGGAACCACACAGCGCAATTTTGGCGCCTCCCGCCAGCAACGTCTCCATCAGAACGGCTGTTTCCTTGGTTACATGGAGGCATGCGCCCAACGTTAAGCCTTTCAGCGGCTGTTCCTTGCTGAACCTGCTTTTAATCTGGTTCAACACGGGCATGTGAGCTGAAGCCCACTCGATCTGCAGATGGCCTTGAGGCGCGAGCGCCTTGTCTTTGACTTGGAATTCTTCCATTTACGTTAACCTTCTCCTTAGGAAAAACAACAACTTACTATTTAGCTTTGCTTCACAAGCGACATAGGAAATTTCGCTTCAGCGTTGTTTTGTCGGCAAGAGTGCATGTTGTCTGCAAGCGGCGTTTCCTCTGCCAAAAAGGTTTAATTATGTTTCAACTGAATTTTATGTGCGAGGTGTACAGTTGAGGGAACCTTTCGCCGAGTTTATTAAAAATGAGTTAGGCTCTGAGACTCTGCTGATTACGTGTGGGCTTCCGGCAACTTGGAAAACAGAGACTTCAGAGGAAGTGTCAAAGATCAAGGGGTACCCAATCCTTCGAAGCGACTTAATCCGACTGGAAGTTATCAAGAACGAGGACGTGTTTGACCCGAAAGTTGCAGGAAACATGAGCAAACGGCTGTCTGTTTATGATGAAATGTTCCGTCGGGCAGACGACCTCGCTGGGAAACGTAATGGGGTTATTTTGGATGCTACTTTTGTGACTCAGGAGTTGCGGAGGCGTGCGGCTGAGATTGCGGCAAGGCACGGCTTGACTTTTGTTATACTTGAAACAAGCTGTCCTCAGGAAGTGTCGGTTAAGCGGATCAAGAGAAGAACTAAGGAGAAGTACGAGTCAAACGCGCTTACAATGGAGGCTTATCTTGCCAACAAACGCAAGTTTGAACCCGTTGACTCGGACGACTTGAAGAAGCTGTATCCGCAGCTTAGGATAGTGAAGTTGACGGTTGACACGTGCTATGATTCTCCCGAGGACTGGTACGTCATCGGGATGGAAAAAAGGTAACAGGCAGTTCCATGATCATAGATTTGCACATTCACTCGCAAAGTTCCGATGGCGCCTTCACCGTCGAAGAAATCGTTAAGGAAGCCAAGCGCAGAAACATCGGATTTATGTCGATTACCGACCACGATTCGATCGGTTGCCAAACGATAGCCACGGCTTTGGCTGGAAAAGCTGGAATCCGCTACGTTTCCGGTGTTGAATTAAACGTGACTTTCTCGCACCCTAAATACCGCGCGGGCAAGCCTGTATCACTGGATTTTTTGGGTTACCAGTTTGACGCGAAGAACAGAGCGTTGACGGAGAAGCTTCAGCAGATGGCGGAGTACCGCGAGGCAAGAGCCGCTAAAATCCTTGATAACCTTAACGGCGAATTCGAGAAGGAAGGAATCGCGAAGCTGACGAAGAGGGATTTTGAGGCGATTGAAGCTTCCGTTGACGGCGTATTGGGGCGCCCTCACATCGCGGACTATCTGGTGAAGAAGGGCATTGTCCAGAATAGGCAGGAGGCTTTTGACAAGTACCTTGTGCGCTACAACGTTCCCAAGTATCCGCTTTACCTTGAAGAAGCGTCAAGGCTTGTAAGAAACGCGGGCGGGAAAATAGTGTTGGCTCATCCTAACGACCCCCATGGCACTTCACTTGTGGCGCTGACTAACTCCTTGCCCGAACGGACCGCAATAATAGAATCCATGTTAGGCTTCATAGACGGCGTAGAATGCTGGCATTCAAGAAGTGACGCACAGACAACGAGCCATTACTTGCGGTTTGCAAAAGAACATGGTTTGATGATGACTGGCGGGAGCGACTGTCACCAGAAGCCAATCGTGATGGGCACGGTGGCTGTTCCAGACTTTGTTGCTGGTCAATTTGGTTTTGAATGAAGTCGTTTAAAGTGTTTTAGCGTAGTTTGCTGCTAGTTTGAAGTATTCGTTTGCTTCTTTCCTTGCCGTGTTTTTTTCGTTACTACGTACATTGGGGTCTTTGAGTTTGAAGCTGACCACTTTTCCTCGCACGTAGGCTCGGTAGCATTCGTAGAAGGGTAAAAGCTTGGTTAGTTCTTGGTCTTCAGAATACTCTATGTATTTTTTTACCAAGAAGTCAGATAGGTCGGCTCGTTTTTTAAAGTCTAAATCCATGGCTAAGAACGCCACGTCTGCTGCCACGTCGGAGTATCTGAACCGCTCGTTGAATTCTATGGCGTCGAAGATGTAAATTCCGTTTGTTACGAAAATGTTGCCCGAATGGATGTCGCCGTGACATTCCCTGACTTTTCCTTCCGTGATCCTCTTCTCAAAAACCGCCGTGTTCTGTTTCATGAAATTGTTGATTCTGTTGCGTATTAATTCGAAATCTTCCTTGGATATTGTTTTGCCGATGAACTCTTCGGTCTGGTCGTAGTTTTCTTTCCAATTAGTTTCTATTATCGACAGAGAACCGAACTCGTTTATTCTGCTGTTTGCCTCGGCTTTTGAATGGAATTCAGCGATGATTTTTGCTATTCTGTCAACAAGTTTAGCGCCCATTTTGTTCTCTTCGAGAAGCTTGCTCATAATCATTTCTTGAGGCATTCTTTTCATCTTAACCGCGTACTCAACGGTTTCCCCTTCGCCTTTCATCTTGATGACATCCGCTTTGTTGATGGGAACCACCTCCAAGTACATGTCTCTGCACAGCCGCCTGTTAAGCTCCAGTTCTTTCTCGCAGAAGAACCGTCGCTTTTCAAGCGTAGTGAAGTCCAAGAATCCGAGGTTTACAGCCTTCTTCACCTTGTATACAAGGTTCCCAGTTAGAAAGACGAAGGATATGTGGGTCTGGACAAGCTCAATGCTGTCTGCGTCTTCGCCGTATGCTTCAGGCTTCATTAAAGCGTCCACAACTTGCTTCTGGTCTATCATTTGGCGAATCCACTCCTTCAAGTGTTATATGCCGTTCTGTTGTGAACAAATCTTCGGCGCGCAATATAGGGGTATCTGCACAACCGCATGTGTTCCGAATCCGATTATGATGAGCGTTTAGGTAAGGACAACGACATATTCCAATTTCGGAATGAAAGGATAAATACAGATTAAACGTAAGTGTACTCAGAGGGGACCACATGGAAATTGAGACGGTGGACGACTTAAAGACAATCCTGAAGGAAATAGGCTACTCAAGCAAGGCAATAGCGGAAATAATAAAATTTTACACTTCCGAATCACCGATGAACTAACCAACATGCTTCTTTCACCCTCGCAACGCGTCGGCAATAGTTTTTAGGCGAAACTCAAAACATCAAACTCAGATCCAGTAGAAGCGTTCCGCCATCATATTTGGAGCCGAATAGTCAATCAATGCAGAAAACGATAGGGGGTAGGTCGCTATTGGCGCGGAAACCGTCCAATAGCATTTTGGAAACACCACTCGGTGCTTCTCGCAATTTCTGTGCAGTTTAGTATATATACAGTAGTGGGTTTAATCGTACCTGCCTTATGCCATATTGCCTTACCGGTTTAATCGTACTCCTTATAAGAGCTAAAAAACATAAAAGGAGTTGTATCCGAAATGAACAAGAAAAGTAGAATTGAACAATCGAAAGCATACCAAGACGACAAATACATCAAAGCATGGTTAGTGGGGCTAAGTGAACGAACACGGCTGAACTACCTTGAAGGCTTCGCAG
>CAZJQR010000162.1:0-4076 GCA_964548345.1 uncultured Candidatus Bathyarchaeia archaeon
TGAGGGCATTTTGGCTGATAGTCAGAAGAAGGCTGAAGCGGAAGGCGTTCATGTAGCGCGCGCTAATTTCTAAATTCTAAACGGATGTTCAAAATAGAAAAAAAGATTTTCTAAAAAAATAATTAGTTTAGAAATAGAAATTAGAAAATCTGGTCATCCCAATGATGCGACAGGACCAAAAATTGGTCCAACTAACAAACAAGAAAATGCAGATGCCAAAAAACCAAGCGCTCTATTTACTCATCCTTCTTGGCATCACGGACCATCTTTTTATATCCCCAGATTAAAACAACAATTACAGCAGCTGTAACGAAGAAAGCAATAAACAAGGGACTACCCAACTGCGTCTGAAGAGCAGGAAACATGTCATTAGACAAATTAAACATGTTATGGAACAGTAGAGAAACAAGTATACTGCCTCCAGTATTATTGAACAACCAAGTGAGCAGAATCGAAAGCAATATGGCTGTGATTATTTGAGGAATAATGCCATACGCATAAGTAAGTTCCGTGCCAATGAAAAAATAAGGAAGATGCCAAAGACCCCACATGAAACCAATGATAATACTTGAAACAAGCGCGTTGAATCGGCCTTGAAGCCGAGGAAGCGCATAACCTCTCCAGCCGAACTCCTCTTGAAGAGGCCCTCCAGTAAACAAAATCACAACAAAATTGACAAGAATCAAAGAAGGATCAGCTATCCAATATAGTTCAGGAATGCTTTCTCCTGCAAGTGCCGCTATTCCGAGAGCTCCTCCGATTATTATCGGACACAACAGGATAGTGGGAATCCACCATTTTTTTGCAAACTTGTAATCCACACCTTTTTTCAACAATCCTAGCACTCCTCTTCCTCTTTGGTACCAGAAAGTGAGCAGAATAGCGCTCACAAATGGACCCCACGCAGCAGGATTTTGGGGACTAAGCAAAAAGTCCACTAATATCGAAGAACCCAAAAGTCCCCGAGCGGCCAAGGCTTCGGAAATCCAGAAAACCCATGTGAAGCCATAAGCTATTAAGAAGAAAAGGACTATTTTCCGAGTCTCAGAGCGGTTCGGGTTCGCCATTTCAGAATCTTCCTATTCTCCTCATACATGCGCGCGCAATTTTGGAATTATTTTTCACTTTTGGCAACAGGTTGTATCTAAGCGTAAATGCATAAACGTTTAAACCAAAAAAAGGAGAGGGGGAAGTCGCTGCTCTACTTCTTCCAAGCCTTCCAGAAAAAGAAAGCAGCGATTATTGCGAAAACGAAGCCCGTTATGCCTTTAACGTCATTAGACGACAATAACATGCTGGCTGGGTCATAGGTTGTCAATATGGCATCGCCAAACAAGATTGCAGCGAACATTATGACGAGCAATCCAAATATAACATACTCAGTTTTCATGAATAATTATTTCCAGCCACATCATCTTATAATTCTTTGCATCGACTACGTTCAGCCTTCTTTCGATGTACGCGAACATTTTCAGGGCTGCAGGAAGGAAAAGGGTCTTTTCCGAACTGTGTTCTACGAAGATTGATAAATAAACTCCTTAGGTCGTTACTCAAGGTCAAATCGGATTTCTGCGGGAGATGTTGCCTTGACGAGATGCTATACGACATTGCCTTTAGTACCCATTTTATTTGCACCCGTGCGGGTGCGAGGGGAAGTTCAATGTATATGTTTGATCTTTTGGCTGGACACTAATTTCTTAGATTCATAATTTCTGATTTTACATGACCTAGAAGAATTTTCTGAAATTTGAATGAAAAGTAAGTGAAACAAGAATCGAGCTATAACAGAATTGTTGACTCCTTCGGCTTCGGCGTTTTGGCAACCATAATTCGCAATGGCTTATCGGATTGGTTGTACCAACAATGAACTATCTTGGCGGGACTGTGCGCGCGCTAACAATCGAGTCCTTTTCAATTTCCTTTTTTTCATCCCCAACTTCCACTACGCCCTTACCTTCAAGAACATAAAAGAAAACATCAACAGGTGTAACGTGTCTCCTTAACGATTCACATGGCTTCAAAGTTAAAATTATTACTTGTGCGTTTTCATGGGCATAAATTGGTCTAGCATCCACTCCATGAGGATTCTTCGAGCTCGCTATTTCATTGACTTTGGTAATCTCCATAATACCAACCTCTTAAAATAAAAAAATCGAAGCCTAATTTAAAAATTGCCATCTGGTCTTTTGTCTTGTTAGGTTGATTCTTTAGCCTTTTTTTCCTTAAATTCTTTCAGTATTAGAGGTTTCTTTCGTCCATCAAAAACGTGATGTAAAGCCAAGCCAGGACTGTGTAAAAGCATTCGCGGACCTGAATACGTCATGATTTTCTTCGCTTTATCCCTCATCTCAGGCTGATAACAATGCACTAAACATTTACCACAGGTCGATTTCTCTTCTTGAAAAGGACACCTGTCTAGTCGCATGAAAGCGTATTCTAAAAACTCGGTGCATTCGGGACATAATTTACCACCTTTAGTTTCATGGTGAGCTTTGCAGTATATGTGAACCATCTTGTCTATGGTTTTTTTCTCTCTTGTAATCCGAGGATGTTGCTTGCTCAAGTCTAACTCTCCCTCTGAGACATACATCATGCATGCAGATAAGGCTTGATGCTTTTTCCGTAACGCATAAAAACAGAAAATGTGTGATTATTATCTGTCTTATGTTGATAATAGATTGAGAGGAGAACTTTTGGTAAGAGTTTTTGTTGTTTATGATACGAAGTATGGCAATACGAAACTTGCTGCTGAGAGTATTTTGAAGGGATCAAGGGAAATTGAGGGAATCGAAGCTGAAATTGGCTATGTGAAGGAAGTGGATGTTGGGAAAGTGGTTGATTATGATGTGATAGTTTTGGGTGGTCCAAATCATATGGGCAGACCGTCTCGAACTATGAAGAAGTTTGTTGATAAGCTGGCTGAAGTTGACCTAAAGGCCAGTGCTGTAGCTGTTTTCGGCACTTATGCAGGACGAGTGAGAGAGGCTGATCGAGCGGTTAAAAAAATGGAAAAACTGGTAACTAAGAAAGTTCCTAGTTTAAACCTGATTTCTCCGAGTTTATCAGTTAGAGTAAATGGAGTAACCGGTCCTATTGTAGAAGGCGAACTGCCTAAATGTGTGGCTTTTGGGAAAAAGATAGCAGGTCAACTTTAAAGATATGCGGGATAATGTGGAAAGGTTCTGTCCTTCGCTTGTGAGCCTGTACACTTTTCTCGGTCTTTTGCTTTTCATGTTCCATTCACTTGAAACGCGGCCTTTCTCCTCCAGTGAACTTAACAGTGGGTAAACTGTGCTTGGTCCAAAATACACTCCAAATGATTTTCTTATCTTACTGATTATTTGGTAACCATACATGGGCTGTTCATTCAGGAATTTCGATATTTTTGGATGACTCTAAAGCTGAAAACTAATCCCACTGCTAGTATTGCTGAACTGCCAAAAAATGCCGCTGTTGGGCCTGCAATCTCAAAAAGGAAACCTCCGATTAATGGGCCTAGAACTGTTGCTATGCTAAGAACGGAGCTAGCTATCCCCAGAATTCCTCCTTGCTCGTCTGCGTGAGTTAATCGGGAAAGAAAACTGGGTACGATTGTTCGCATTATGCCACTGCCCGAAGCAATCATCGTTAAGGAGGCTAGAAAAAACAGTATGTTGGGAACCAGCGGCATCAAAGCGCGCGCGCCCACATCAGAAAAAAACATTGACCCCGAACCAAAGTTTCTAATTCATGACCCATCAAAAGAAAAACCTCAAGAAACGAAGATTCTTGCAAGAACATTGGACTTATATTTAGAATCAGAAGAAAAAATTGAATACAAAGAATACAAAGAAAAAATCAAAAAACAAATACGAAAAATAATTGATGAGTTAACTGACCAACAAAAAGATAACTTGCCTGGCGCAGAAACATAACGCGCGCGCTTAAGCTTACGCCTTCGCTCCATAAATTAGTAAACATACACAACACCATATTCAAGCCCAACCCTGACAACATTACAAGAACAAATCGTTCCAACAAGTGGACTTATAAGGTCTTGTTCGAAACTATTTATCCTGCAAGGCGGCATGCCCATT
>CAZJQR010000163.1:0-4054 GCA_964548345.1 uncultured Candidatus Bathyarchaeia archaeon
TGGCCTTAAACCAAGTGATAGCGATAGAAACTCCTGAAATATCTGGCTTGGCCGTAACTGGAAGTCTACTTTACACTTTGGGGATGCTGAACCTGTTTTTAGGTGCATTCAATTTAATTCCGGCTTTCCCAATGGACGGTGGGCGAGTTTTTAGAGCCATACTCGCAGAACACATGAAGCACGCGGACGCCACTAAATACGCTGCTTATTTAGGCAGAATCCTTGGCATAGTAATGGCTGTATTCGGGTTCATCTTCAACTTCTGGCTAGTAATAATAGGCTTGTTCATTTACATCGGCGCTAGTGAAGAGGCAGAAGCCACAATTGTCTCAACCACTATTGCTCGTGTCCGAGTCAACGACGTCATGTATCAAGAGAAAGGAGTTGCCACACCTGAAACCACTGTTTCGGAAGCTCTCGAAATAATGTTCAAATCACGATACCACGACGTTCTGGTTGAAAAAAACGGTCTTCTTGTTGGGCTTGTTACCTGGAATGATGTTATGAAGGTTAAGCTGGAGCAAAGAGCAGAAGTGCAAGTGGGAAACCTTCCGATAAAGAAACTTTCAATAGTCGACGACGAGTCTGTCCTTGAAGCTTATAAAATAATGAGGCATGAAAAGATAGACCTTTTACCCGTCGTAGACAGAGAAGCTTCAGACAGAGTCATAGGTATAATAACTAATGAGAGCATAGCCTTCGCCATAGAGAAAGCAAAAACCCTTCGATAAAATCGATAGAAACACGTCAGCAAACTTCAGCTATCCAGAACCTAGGAAAGTGACAGAGAAACTTGATGTTTTAGTTGAAAACGCTGAAACTGAAGCTAGCTGAGTGTTTTGACGATTGACCATTACTACGCGTGAAAAAGGAAAATTGTTTAACGTCGCAGTAACACCGTTAACTGTAGCCTTCAAACTCGTGAATGTAACACTGCTAAACTGCGCTAGGTTGCCGACAACATTGTTAATAGTTGGCCTTTCAACTATCCACTCAGCTGACAATCTAGAAGATTCATAAAATACAGTCTTCTCGAACCTCTGTCCCGTTGACTTATCCTCAATCGAAACTAACCACATATTGCTAGCCGAATCAGTGAGGCTTATGGAAGCTGTTATTTTATCCCCTGCCGATATGCTCATTTCAGAAATCACAATCGAGTAATCTGGCAGGGCTTCATACCATGCGGAATAAACAGGGTGCCCATCTATTGAGTCTTGTTCTGTCCCTGTTTGGATTAAAGTCTTGTCCGATTGGCCGCCTATCCCGATCCATGTAGCAGAGAAAGCGTCTTGTTGCGAAGCAGTGATTTCGGGTACAATCCAAGAGCCGCTTACGCTAGTTACCACAGGTTTTGGGTTAGCAAAATCAGAAGTAATAATGTAGCCTGCCCAATCGAAACTCGATAGGTTCTGAGTTGCGGTTCCCCCTAGAAAGTGCAATGTAAATACCGAAATCAATCCAAATGATACGCTAAGCATCAAAATCCATAGCATTATCCAAGTTGCAACATGCCTTCTGCGATGACGATGGATTCTGTGGTATTTCCGTGAATGCCTCATTGGGTCCTCGTTAGGTAACATTTGCAGTATGGCTAATAAATCTGATTCGCGCGCTAATCGCCAACTTAGAGATTCATCAGCGTGCGTGAAGAGTGGAGCATAAAAGTTAAAAGCGACCCTTACTATGTAGGATCTGTATATCACTATCTGAATAGCTAATTTTAAGTTAGGTCTTCGGGTGATATCTCCAGAAAAGCGAATGTCCGTACTATACTGAAGTCCAATTTATGCCCGCAGTCCTTCCCGTACTATTTTATGCCGGCAGAACCACCCAATTAACCCTAATGAGACGCACCTAAGAAAGGAACTAGCGGTGACGCCCCGCGCTTTTTGTGTTGAATAGTAACTTAACTTCCTAATCGTCAGACGACACTCATGACTACATCTCTGCACAATAGTCCGTCGGTTCCAGGTCCCGCATACTTTGACGATGGATGAAACAAAGTTACAAACGCCTCAAAACCATTAAATTCGTATAATTGCGTACCGGGCACCCATGGAGTTTTCACTTTGTATGCGCCTGTTTTGAGTTCGCCGTACCCTTCAAAAAGTATGCAAGCAGGCGGAAGAGTGTAAGTCGGGGGTAACAGCGGTATTGGCACCGTCCAGCCCGCAAAGAGCGTGTTGCCATGCACCCGCACTTGAAGCTCCTCTTTCTTAACCAATTCACTCTTGCATACAGTTGGAGAGCGCGCAAAAGCCGCGTTCCGAAACTCCACAGCTTTGGGATTATCCCCGATGGTAGCCACAAACACATAATCATGGCCTTTGGGCGTCTCAAGCCGCAAGGCAATCATCAGCATGTCTTCAGCCCCTAACGCGGATTGTTTGTCAATGTGCAAAGCCGTGATAATCATGTCAGGAAGGTTAAAGTACTCTGGCGGGTGAATAACAGCCGTTGCTAAGCTGCCATACATTTTTCTAGTGTCTTTTGTAGGGTCCTTGGCTTGAATTTTCTTAACGTTGATGATCTTGTTCAAGACGTCTTTTTCTGTTAGTATGCCCTGTTTTTCTTCGATAATAGTGGCACTGCGCACCTTTTTCCAGGGATTTTCAGGAAGAGAGCGATCCGAGTATCCATAAGGTCCAACTATCGATTCTAGTGTGATGCTTGATGGGGCGAGCGCCTTTTTCCAAACTTCATTCAGCATATTTTTCGTATTTTCCACGTATTCAAAATTATTTGTGTAAAAGACGTTTTCAAGAAACGCCGTTGCCTGTGTCTTTTCCAAATTTGCCGGCTCAGCCTCAAACTGAAAAAGGTGTTTTCCATCAACAATTGTGGTTTCTAGATAGCCTACCGGTACATGCCTGACTGCGCAGTAGTTTGACAGCTCTTGCGCGGCTTGCAAGTTCTCGCTGATTATAGGCGCCATGATTCTGACGGAGACGCTTCTTCCAGCCAACACTTTCAGCAACGCTATGTTTTTCCAAAACTCAAGGAGACCTCTCGACGAGGTCATCATTATAATTTCCTGTTCAGCTAAGTGCACGACCGCATCATACTTTTTACGGGCAACTTGGGCATCAATAATAACGCAGGTTGTCGGTACTGGTTTGCCAGTTTCAATCTGCTCAATCTTTTTCTGAATGTCTGTTGAGTTACGCCATAAATCCTCGAAGACAATCATGAACGCTTGAACAAGAGATTTGCAGTTTGTCCAGAGGCACATGTCATCTTCCTCCACTCGGGATTTGTACGGTTCATGTTTGATGAAGAATACGATTTCTTCTTCGTCTCTTATGACCATGTTGGGAGGCATCCGCAAGCCTAAACCCGGGTTTTTTCCTTTAAAGTTGAAGCTGGCTTTCGGTTTTCTCTTGAAAAGAGTTTTCATCGCAGCTATGTTTTGATTGGACAATTCGGTGAGAAAACGGAACTGAATCTTGGATCGCAATGGATGATTGAATGCGGCATCTAAAAGTCCAAATTGGTCAGTGCGCACCAATCTTGGAACCGTTGCTATTGTCGAAAGTTGGTTTTTGGTTTCGCTTATCATCTGTAATATTTTAGCGTAGATTTTGCGGCTTCCCTTAATCACCACAAACTTTTCTAGTGGTGGTTTATATTCGGTTTGGCTGATGCTCTTCCAGTAGTTAAGCAAATCTCTTCTGGCGCTTTCCATTAGGGCTGCTTCTTCGCGTTTTGTATTTATGTTTAAATCCAAAATTTCATCAAATGGAACAGCTGTGAAGCGAGTTGGAAACTCGATCGTTTGCTCCACTAAACCCTTGCTCTGAAGGCTCTTCAGAATTAGGTAAACCTGCGCCTTGTGCCTCCGCATTAGTTTAGCGATTTCCCTACCTTTCAGGGCACCGTGTTTCCCGAGGAGAATGTAGACATCTGCCTCTTTTTCTGTCAGTTTCAAATCCTTGAGGACTTTTCTTATGGTCTCCTCGCCCAACTCAACCACGACCCAGATTAGACGGGTAATCAACTTTTGTTACTAGTCCAAATTTAAGTACGCCTTCAAGCTTAACTGTTTTTTGAT
>CAZJQR010000164.1:0-1252 GCA_964548345.1 uncultured Candidatus Bathyarchaeia archaeon
AAGGAGGAGGAACAATAATCAACGTAAGCTCAGGCACCGCGCTCATGTACCTGCCGAACAACGCCGCCTATTCCGCCATGAAACGCGCTTTGGCAAGCATAAGCCTGACCGCACGGGAAGAGCTAAAGCAAGACGGCATAGTCGTCAGCGTAGTTTACCCGTATATCACGCTTACAGACTTCGAGAAAAACACCATCAAAGATCCCTCGCTGCCACAGGAAGAGCCTGAAGGCACGTTGCCGTTCCCCGCTGACACCGCAAAGTACGCGGCACAGAAGATACTCGAAGGCATGAAAAGCGGAGAACCCGAAATCTTCGCACACGACTGGATTAGAAAATAGAGGGGGGGTAGGTCCCGTATTGGCGTTTTCCGCAACCAATAGCATGACGAAAACAGCGCACAATGTTCTGCAGTTTTCTATGCGGTTCAGTATATATATGGGGGCCATAGTCTTGTGTGAGCGCTAGTCCAGAAGTGGTTGAAACTTCACCTTGCTGCCAACCATAATTTGAGAAAACTCAAACACGTCAACTCTCAGACTGCCACCTAATAATCAATCCAGAAACCAAAGAAATCTATCGGCATCGACGCCTAGAAACAGTGATGGCTGCTCAGCTTTTTTCTTCTTTGCCGAGAAGAACAGCGTTTATGACACCTTCGCTGCCTGGGCGAGAGGTGACACGCGCTAGTCCCAAGCTGGTTTCTATTTCTGCGCCTTTGGTTATCACGCCTCTGCGGTCGTAGTCCACGTTGGCTTTGTTTCTGACCACGCGTAAAATTTCGGTTTTCTCGGTTTTGCCGCTTTTCGGGTCGGTCACGGAAGCGTATTTGTCGTTTAAGACTTTGGTTTTGATTTTTCCGCCGTAGCCTCTTTTGTTCCGCCTTTTCGGTTCTCCGAGGGTGGTTTCTGCTGGGAAGGAGCCTTTCTCATAGTTTCTTTTCACGCGGTAGACTCGTTTTCTGCCGCCTGTGCGTTTTCTTTTGCGTAAGCTGCCATGCCAAACTGACATTTCACATGTACCTTTTTAATGACTAAACTCGAGTGTTCACTACAACCGTTATTTTGTCATATAAACGTATCCGTTTGGGTATTCTATTAACCATATTTTATCCCAAGTTTTTAAAAGAAAAATCGAATATTTTTCATAATGGGCTTTGGTTGTCCGCGTACGACAATACTGATACGTAAAACGCATGGAGCAATATAATGAAGGTCATGAAATGCAGAGAAAGTTCAGCGATTTTTTAAAA
>CAZJQR010000164.1:1352-3956 GCA_964548345.1 uncultured Candidatus Bathyarchaeia archaeon
ATTTATAGAGAGGGTATAAGTTTTTCCAAGCGCTAGACAGGCTTTCAAAAAACGCTATTTTCTTTTTCTCTCAATCTTCTCAACAGCAGAAGCTGTTCCAACATAAGCAATGTCTGCTAAGCCGACGAAAAGTCCTGTTTCAACCACGCCTGGAATCATCTTAAGCTTCAGCTCAAGTTCAGTAACATTGTCTATAACTCCGAAACTGGCATCTATGATCGCATTTCCGTTGTCCGTTATTACTGGTCCAACCTTGCCCTTTCCTTCTCTGAGGCTTGGTTTGCCACCCACCGCTTCTATTCTGCGCTTCACTATGGAAATGGCAAAGGGCAAAGCTTCAACTGGTACAGGTTGATTGCTTCCACCTAGCGCTTTCACTTTTTTGCTTTCGTCAGCTATGATAACGTTCAGCTTTGAAGCTGAAGCCACGATTTTTTCTCGGGCTAACGCTGCACCCATGCCTTTGATCAAGTTTAGCTTTGGGTCTATTTGGTCAGCTCCGTCAATGTCCACGTCAAGCACTGGATGCTCTTCAAGCGTGGTCACCGCGATTCCATGGTGGACAGCTAACAAAAACGCCTGATATGAAGTCGGCACGGCAAGCACGCTTAACCGTTCACGTTTTATTCGTTCACCTAAGGTTTCAATCGCGTAAGCCGCTGTGCTTCCACTGCCTAAACCTACGATGAAGCCGTTTTTAACGTGTTCAACTGCTTTTAAAGCCGCTTTTTTCTTCGATGCTTTCAACTGTTCCTTTTCAGGATTCAATTTCCATCTGCCCCAGCTTGTCTAAGACTTTTTCCACTTCACTTCTGATTTCTTCTATTCGCTTTTCAGCTTCGCTCTTTGGGCTTGGTTTCGCCGGTGCTTTACTCTTTCTTTTCGGTTTCTCTTTTTCCTCTTCTTCACCCGTTTCCAGGTCTTCAGGTATCTGTGTTTTTGGCATCTTTACAGGTATCTCTTTCACGGGTTTCACGTCGATTTTGGAGCGTAGTTCTTCCACTTTTGAGCTTAGGTCTCCGAAGCGTTCGCTGAAAAGTTTCATCAGGTCTTCCTGCATGCCTTCAAGCTCGTGTAACGCCACTATGGTTTCGTCTTTTGCCATGGACTCTTTAACGGTCATCATGCGGCTTTTGTAGGAGCCTGCAAGTCTTTCGCGTTCTTGCTCGCTGATTTTTCCTTCTGCGTTTGCCTCATAAAGCCGTCTTATCGCGTCGCTTAAAATTTCCCTTTCCAAATCCAAAATGCGTAGCTCATCTTTAGCGTGGGACGCATCGTTTGACTGCACGCTCTTTGTAACTTTAAAAGGTAAACCCTTGAAGTATGGTTCCGCTTCAGGTTTTCGAGGTGTTTCTGCGGGTGTTTTCCCCAGTTTTCTCATGGCGTAGATGACGATTACAATGGCGATGGTCACCACTATCACTATCGCTGTTATGGTTGCAAGATCACCTAAAGCCATGTTATCCTCTGTACTTCATTGCTTTTTATATATATAAAAATTATACAGCGTGTTTCACGTTGTTGTTTGCATAGAGCCTGAAATGGAGAGAACTTGAGATTTTCCGTTGGCTTGCGCGTTTGTTCTGCTGCTAGAGGTTTACTCCAGTTCGCTTCAGGTAGCGAATTATGATGTCGGCTAAAACAGCGCAGATCACAGACTGCAGTGTCAGGTTTATCATGATTGGCGCGATTATTGCCCAAGCCGTGGTTGAGGAGTTGCCAACGAAAAGCGTGAACCAAATGTAATCCGTAACTAAGACGTATGGCGCTTGAACCATCCAAGCCAGCAACCCCGCAAAAACCGGTCTGACTTTTTTGGCGAATAATCCCACGGTGAAGCCTAGTATGGCGATTCCGCCAATGACAAACGGGATTCTAGTTATGCCCATGTACAGGCTGCCGACAGCTCCACTGAGCAAGCCAGCGTAGGGACCAGCGATGATGCCGCATATGAAGATGGCTAGTTGGAAGAAGTGTATGGCTGAAGTGTATCCTCCTATTTGGAGTGGTATGGCGAGTGGTGGCAGGGACATGACGTTGGCTAGTGCTGCCATGATTGCTATGAAGGCGACGGTTTTTGTTTTTTTCATTTTTTCTGACTTGCCTCGTGTGATGTTTTTCTGGGAACGTAACACTAAATAGAGTTATAAGCCTTTTGGCAGTTACATCTCAACGGTGACCTAGAATGGCTTCATCTAAGGGCGTAACGCGATTCAGCGTTTCTCTTCCTCCATCGCTGGTTAAGGCGTTTGACGATTCATGGAAGGACATGGGTTACGAAAGTCGGTCAAAAGCAGCACACGACGCGTTCCGAAGCTTCATAAGCGACTACAAGTGGACTCGCACTGAAACGGGAGAAATCGCAGGCGACATCACGCTGGTTTACTACCTGGATAAACCTGGCTTGCTGAACCAAATCGTTGAAGCTCAACACAAATACGAAAACGTAGTAACTTCAAGCATGCACCTGCACCTAACCAAAGACAAATGCATGGAAATAATCGCCGTCAAAGGCAAAGCCAACGACATCAGAAACCTAAGCCACGAACTAACCACGAAAAAAGGAGTAAAAGAACTCAAATTAACAGCCATAGCACTGTAAAA
>CAZJQR010000165.1:0-3946 GCA_964548345.1 uncultured Candidatus Bathyarchaeia archaeon
ATCTTCTTGGTCTACGACCTATGGTACAGGTTACTCACTAGAAAAAAACCTCTACATCACCCTAAACGCTGGCCACCAGGCCTTGTTATCTATCTTCTGCTACTCTTCATGGGATGCATAGGTCTAAACTTGTACGGCTACTTAATGTCGAGATTCTATGGGTTAATGCTTGTAATTGCCTTCTTCATAATGCTGGGTTCCTACGGCTACTATCAATACACCTATAACAAGAAGAGGGCCAAAGAGAGTCAAAGGCAATAGGCAACTGGAGCACTCGTTTCAGCACGTTTTTCTTAAAAAAGGACTAAATTTCAATTTGGTTGGTTGGACTAAAATTTAATCCAACCAACCAACACCACCACCATTTTTACGTGACTATGGCTTGCGTCTGGAAAAAGGATATGGCATAGGAAATGTGGAAAGCACGTGTTTCTGAAAAGGCATGTGATACCTCCTACCCCGAATTTTATGGCTTGCAGTAACCCCTTCCCACAGCGTTATAGCGCACGCCATGCGTTTATCGTAGCCCCATCGGGACAAAGAGCCTTCCCAATTCTCCAACGTATTTTTGTGATGGACGAAGGAGAACTGCATCTTCATACTGCTCCAATATATGAGCAACCCAGCCAACTATTCTGCTTGAAGCGAAGATTAGCGGAAAGAACTCCTTGGAAACTCCTAACGCGTCCATAGCTACTGCCGCGTAGAAATCAACGTTGGGATAAATTTTCTTCCTATCATAAACAATTTTTTCAATTTTTTTGCATTTATCGTAAAGGTATGAAGTTGCAAAGCCTTCGCAAAAATCCTCAACTATGCCCCTGAGATGCTTCGTTCTGGGATCCTGGGCTTTATAAACTCGATGGCCAAAACCCATGATCTTTTTCTTGTCATCTAAAAGCCCTTGAATGTATTCTTCCACTTTATCTTCAAAGTATATGTCATCCAGCATCTCCATCACCTTCTCGCTGGCACCGCCATGCAACGGTCCCTTAAGGGTTCCGATCGCAGAAGTCACGGCCGAATACATGTCTGAATTGGTGCTTGCCGTCACGCGAGCAGCAAACGTGGAAGCGTTAAACCCATGATCAACATGAAGCGTCATTAAACGATGCATGACTTTTACCGCGCTTGCGTCTGGAAAGGTTCCTTTAAGCATGTAAAGGAAGTTCTGGACCAAGCCGAATTCCTTCTTTGGCACAGGAACAAACTCTTCACGACGACTTCTATAAAGCGTGGCCACTATGGTGGGCACTTGGGCTATCAACCGTACAGCTCTCCTCATGTTCGCGGGTTCAGAGAAGACTTTGCGTTCAGGATCATATTCGCCGAGATGAGAAACCTCGGTTCGCAACACATCCATTGGAAGGCAGTTTATAGGGGTAGTCTTGATGCTTTTCAAAATCGGGTTGGGCAGTTTCATCTCGGAAACAAGTTCAGTTCTAAGCTTATCCAGTTCTTGCATCTTGGGCAGTTTCTTATGGATCAGGAGGTAAGCTACTTCTTCGTAGACGGTTCGGTCTATAATATCGTCGATATTGTATCCTACGTAGTAAAGGGAGCCATTTGGGTCTGGGTAGCTGAGTTTGCTTTCACCTGCAGCCACATCTCTCAATCCGCGAACGACTACGCTGTCATCTTTTTCACTCATTCTTTTCATCACCCATTGAAGCTCATGCTCAATCACGTTTGTAGCAAGGCAAGGGCGATGTTCCTGCAGGTTAGAGCTCTGCGTGTGTGTTTTCTTCTTGCCTAAAATGACTGCGGTTAAAGCCCTTTAAAACTCTTTCTGGAAACAGGGAGAAAGCACGCGCCATTCATTGCCAATTGTCCAGAGCTGTCAAATAATCCAAATCATAATCGGTTTAATACTCGTAATCATACTCGGAGCTGCCATATTCACGCTAGGGTTCGGGTTATAACCGTAAACCCAACCTCCCTTTTTCTAAATCCTTCTTTTGCTTACGGTAGCATCCGCTTAATTATCTCGCGATGACAAAAGAAAATAATCAATAATCAAACCCACGCGCGCGCTAAGAGAGAAAGAAAGAGAAAGAGAGTAAAAGTAAGAGGGTAAGTAGGAGTAATTGGGTTTGGGACTAAAATTTAATCCAACCAACCAACGTTATCGCTTAATAAAAATTTATCGTCAGCGCTGCATTGGAAAATATAGAACATCGCAGCGACCACTGAAGGAACTGGCTTGTTCCATTATTTTTAGTCTTCGAGCGTGTCTTAGAACCGCTTGTTAGCGAAATGTGGTATTTTTACGATCGAACGGGGTTAGGCTATAGTTATGTGTAGAATTGTGTACGAAGCATAAAGCGCTATTAGACAGAACCCTGAATATGAACAGGAGAATAGAAGTAATGCACGGCGTGGTTGCTTTCTTCGGTGGAGTCTGCGTAGTCATAGGAGCACTGCTTCTGCTGGCAGCTGTCTCAGGCATCAATTACGGAGGATTAAGCATCCAAACCGAAGTAGCCCTAGCGGTCATCGTTATCGGCATGGCAATCCTCGGCGCTTGGATTCTCTATAAAGGTCTCGCGGCAAACCTCGCCAAAATCAAAACAGGCAAAGAAGCTTTAATCAGCTCCAGAGGCATCGCCATAACAGACCTTAAACCAAAAGGAGAGATTCGAGTTATGGGTGAATTCTGGCAAGCCATCGCCAAAGAAAAGTGGATAAACAACGGCGAAAAAGTTAAAGTTGTAGACATGGACGGCATGTTCCTTGTGGTAATACGCGCAGATGAAAAAGCTTAACTCTCCAAACAACTGATTAACCCATTGAGGTGCAGAAAGTTGATTGACATATTACCTTATGCCCTTGCTTTCGTCGGCGTTGCAGTAGCACTTTTCCTTCTAAGCGGCATCCGAGTACTCAAGGAATGGGAGCGAATGCCCATCTTAAGGCTTGGACGCTACATAGGCTTGAGAGGTCCAGGCATAACCTACCTGATACCGCTGATTGACAGGGCACCAGTAAGAATCTCCACAAGGCTGGACACCATCCAGTTCAGAACAGAGTCAACTCTGACAAAGGACAACGTACCTGTGAACGTGGACTCAGTCCTATACATGAAACCTGTTGACTTAGAGAAGGCCGTTCTGCAAGTTGAGAACTATTATGAAGCCACACAACTGGCTTCTCAAACCACACTGCGGGAAGTGATAGGCAAAGTCTCACTTAACGAGTTGCTTGCGGAACGCGAAAAAGTAGGAGCCCACCTACGCGAAATAATCGACGAAAAAACAGAGTCATGGGGTATAAAAGCCACAGCCGTCGAAGTCCGAGACGTCATCATACCTACCAGCCTGCAAGACGCCATGTCCCGCCAAGCTCAGGCTGAACGTGAAAGAACCGCAAGAGTCACGCTTGCCACGGCAGAATTCGAGGCCGCGCAGAAAATGATTGAAGCTGCAAAGATGTACGAAACAAGCCACGAAGGATTAAGGCTTAGGTGGATGAACATCCTGTACGAGCTGGGTCAACAAGCAGGCTCTAACACAATAATGCTTGTTCCCGCTTCGATGCCTGAAGCTGGTTGGCCGCCGATAGGCATGTATGGTTTCAAAGAACTGCCCAAAGAACAAGCTGGGAGCGAAGTAAAGAAGGCAGCGGCGAAAACTCAGGAATAGCGCGCGCTATCGTATACTCGATTCCGACTATACCTATACCCTATATTGATTTGATTTAGGATTACCCTACCCCTCTCCTATGCCCTGAGAAAACCATACGTGTTCTGAACCGTGTATACTGCCTTGAGTAAGTGCCTTCTGACATGCTCTTGCCTTCCTGCAAAAACAGGTTGGTTGGTTGGACTAAAATTCAATCACGTCCGCTCATGTTGCAGCACTATTTTTTTGCTGTCTTTGATAGGGTGAAGGATAAAGTCGAGAATATTAACAGAAAGCCCAAAGAATAAAACAAAGCCGAGTATTGA
>CAZJQR010000166.1:0-3932 GCA_964548345.1 uncultured Candidatus Bathyarchaeia archaeon
AATAAAGCCAATTTTAATTTGAAACGTGGTTCCTGAATCAAGTAAAAGAGTGTTTCATAAGTTTTTTATACCTGAAAATCACATACTTGATTTTTGCAATCAGAGTCTATCCACAAAATAGATTCTGAAATTTTATCGTCTGAGAAGCCATCGTTTATAAAAGGGAGAAGACAACAGTGAAAAACAACCAAAAAATCCAAATGGTCTTCATATTTTTAATATCACTGTTTATCTTCACCTTATTCTTTCCAGGAAACAACCAAACTAATCCTGAAGATCAAAATTACGCTCTCGATACTGTTAACTCACAAGGCTTGCAAGTTTACTATTTTTACGGAGAAGGGTGCTCTCACTGTGCAAACGTAGCGCCATTTTTAGAAGAAATCGAGGCTAAGTATCCCATCAAGATTAACAAATACGACGTGTACACAGAGAGAGACAAGCTTCCACTTTTCGACGAATACAATGATAGATATGTAATTCCTTCTGAAAGCCGAGGAGTTCCAACCATTTTCATATCTGAAGATTATTTCATCGGTAACGGGGCTATTATTAATAGTCTTAGAGACGCGGTGGAAAATGCTCTAAAAGAAAACACCGATCCCGCTCCGTTACTTGATGAAGCAGACGCGGATGATACCAATCACAACGCGATTGGCGCGGCGGAACAGATTTCATTTTTCGCTATTACCGTCTCCGCCCTTGTGGATGCTGTTAGCCCTTGTTCTATCGCTATTCTAGTCTTTCTTATCGGGTCTAGGGTTCTTGTTTCCGGGTTTAGGAAGAGAGCCTTGAAGGTAGGCTTAACGTTTTGCCTTTCAGTCTTTATTGGTTATTTCTTGTTTGGGATTGGGCTGTTTAATGTCATTCAGCTCACTGGTTTTTCAGGTATATTCTCTGTGATTGTTGGCTTGGTGGCTCTGGTTGTGGGCTTGCTTTATCTGAAGGACGTTTTCTGGTACCGCCGAGGCGGATTTGCCATGGAGGTTCCGAATTCTTTGAAACCTGCGCTTATGAGAATGCTGAAAAGAGTGACAAGTCCCTTTGGGGCTTTTCTGATGGGTTTTGTTGTTGTTCTCTTTGAAATGCCATGTACTGGGGGCCCATACTTGTTCATTCTTGGGCAACTGGCAAACAGCACAACTCGACTCCAAACAATTCCATTATTACTGTACTATAACTTCATTTTTGTTTTGCCTCTGGTCGTTATCACTTTGCTGCTTTATTCCAGAGTTCTCTCTTTGAATAGTACAAGAACCTGGAATGAGAAGAATCTGCGCATGCTACGTTTAGGCGGCGGTTTGGTCATGATTTTTCTTGGCTTGCTGGTTATTCCTGCTTGGCTGATCCTTAGTTTTATTAACGTTTTTTTGGCTGGATTCAGAACTGCGGGTCCGTTGATATTGCTTTCAATTTTTGCCTATTATCTTTGGCATTTTAAAGGATCACTAATTCGACCGCTTAATCGTTCAAAAAAATGGCTAACTCGTCCTTCATTACTTGCTGTTTTTCTTGTGATTCCAATAATCACTGCAGCGATTTTAATAGAGGTGTATCCATCTCTTAATTCAACGACATTTCCTCAGTTCAGCGCGCAGGCGTTGGAGGTTGAAATTGAGGATACTAACCCACCTACTGGTTCTATTGTAATTAACGGTGGGGCTGCATCCACGACATCCTTGGTGGTGACGTTGTCTTTGACTTATTCAGACGTTGGCTCCGGCGTGGACAAGGTGCGGTACACAAACGCGTATGAATGGGGCTCAGAACCCTGGGAGGATCCTGTAACGTTCAAAGCGTGGACCTTAACGTCAACAGAAGGTACGAAGTACGTTAGCTATCAGATCAGGGATAAAGCGGGATTGATTAGCGAAACCTACTGGGACTCCATAGTACTGGAGAAACCGCCGACATCTGCATCTATCAGTTCTTGCACGAATATAAGCTCTCCTGGAACTTATACTCTCGCGTCTGATATATTGGATAGTTCTTCGCAAACTTGCATAACAATAACTTCCAGCGACGTTATTTTGGATGGACAGAATCATAGAATCGACGGTGTTGGATCCTCAAACTCGATAGGAGTTTTCGTAAACAATCCTTCCGGCACATTAACTAACGTAGTTGTGAAGAACCTGATTGTTTCAAACTGGTACTACGGAATTTATTTCTCCGATGTTATGCTTAGCGAAATAGAAAACAACAGGGTTAACGAAAACTCGCGAGGAATCTACCTTTACCAATCAAGTTCTAACTCTATAATTTCGAACAGCGGTTCTGGATACAATAGTGCAAGCAGCTATGCAGGGATTCACCTTTCACAGTCAAACTGGAACCTGATTTTAGACAACACTGCAAATTCATATTGGATATTTGGCATCTACCTTTCAAGTTCATCAAACAACAACGTTTTCGGCAATACCTTGAAAGGACAGGGGCAAGGAATAGAACTAACCGCAAGTTCAGAGAATAACGCCATCGAAGACAACCTAATTCAGTTCAACAGGTACGGCATCGAGTTTGAAAGTGGCTGCGATAATAACATAATTAGCAGTAATGAAATCACGTATAACAGCCTCATCGGCGTTAATTTGGTCAGCGCAGATGCAAACATCATCCAAGGCAACATCATAGAAGACAACTATGATAGTCTAACACCAAATTATGAAACAGGCATCGGCATTCGCCTAGAGAACTGCAAAGATAACAGCATATATGACAACTCTTTCAACAATTATCAAAATTACGAATACGATAATTGGGGCTGTGTGTCTTGCTCTGAGAAATGGAATATTGAAAAGACACTCAGTCAAAACATTGTTGGCGGCCCTTACCAGGGCGGGAATTACTGGGGGAGTTTTTATGGTTTTGGCTCCGGAATTAGCGATGACTGCACAGACGCAGACGGAGATTACATCTGCGACTTAAGCTATAGTCTTGGCAGCGTTGGCATTGACTATCTCCCCTTAAAGAAATTCCTTGACAGCGACGAAGATGGAGTAGCAGACCCAGATGATAACTGCCCGCACGTGGCTAACTCCAATCAAGCAAATTCAGACGGAGACAGCTACGGAGATGCGTGTGACAACTGTAGAAACGTTATCAACAACGACCAAGCAGATACAAACGGAAATTGTCCAGCAACACCATTTACCACCGACCCGAAGTGCGGAGACGCATGCGAAGTGACCGAGGTGAACGCAAACGCTCAAAAGACCGGATCTTCAGGCTTTGGCTCTCAGAACTTTCTGCCACAAGATGAGACAATCGCATATTCCATCAGTTACGAGAACCTACAAAGCTCTGTTGCTTCAGTAGAAACAATCGTTATCACCGATAAGCTGGATGTAAATCTAGACTGGACGACCTTCACATTCAAAGACATGACCCATGCTCAATATGCAACCACAGTTTTTGACCAGACCACAGGCACTGCCACATGGACTTTAACTGGAATAAACCTTAAACCCAGCCAGCAAGGTTTTGTCATGTTCACAGTGAAACCAAAATCAAACGTGGCTTCTGGAACAGCGATTCATAACCAAGCCACAGTAATCTTTGACTCGACCCCCATAGTTCAAACAAACACGTTTCTGGTGACAATTGATTCATTATCACCCCAAAGCAACGTGAACAGTGTACCTACACAACAAGCCAAAACTTTTGAAGTCAGCTGGTCTGGCAGCGATGACGCATCAGGCTCAGGCATCCAAGATTACACCATCTATGTGTCAGATAATGACGGACCTTATAATCCATGGTTGACTGGAACCACTAGCACCTCAGCAACTTTCACAGGAGAAAATCAACACAAGTATAGTTTCTACAGCATCTCAACCGATAATGTGGGCAATAGGGAACAAGCTCCAACCCAACCTGACATAACCGTCACAGTAGACGATAGCCCACCAACAACCCAACATGACTATGAC
>CAZJQR010000167.1:0-3856 GCA_964548345.1 uncultured Candidatus Bathyarchaeia archaeon
TCTCAGCCGACTACGCCATATTCGGGGAACCCAGCGGCGTCGGAAACATAACCATAGGCTACAAAGGCAACCTGCACCTTAGGATAAACTGCAAAACCGAGACTGGCCATTCGTCTACGCCGTGGCTTTATGAAAACGCCCTTGACAAAGCGTTTGAACTCTGGCAGAGATTCCAAAACTCCCTTCCGCCCGTGGAAAAGCAAAAAAGTCCCTTCTACGCGGTAACTGCGTGCCTAACCAAAATGACTGGAGGAACAGCAAACTCTGTAATTCCTTTCGAAAGCGAAATACATGTCGACCTCAGGGTGCCTCCGCCACTCACTGCAAACAAAGTTTTCAACGACACCAAAAAAGTAATCGAAAAGTACGAGGCGGACAACCCAAAAGTCCAGGTGAAAGTGGCAATCGAAGATTCTAACGAACCCTTCGAAGTAAACAAAAGCTCACCCCTCGTGAAAGCCCTGTCCGCTTCCATCAGAAAAGTGCTGAAAAAGCCCGCCACGCTCTTGAGAAAGACGGGAACAGGCGACATGAACATCCTCGGCAGAGCTATGAACGCGCCCATAGTCACCTACGGCCCCGGCGACTCGCACTTGGACCACACGAAAGACGAGCACATCATCATAAGCGAGTACTTAGCGGGCATCGAGGTTTACAAGGCGACGCTTCTGAAGCTGGCGGAACTGCACAAGAACCAGAAGAACGGTCAGGGCAATGCGAATTAAACAGCGCTTCTAGCCCGAAAAACCGTTTTTTCCAGTAAGGTGACAACCAGATGCCTGACTTAATGGACCAATATAAGTGTCCTACGGGTCGCCGCGGCAGAGTTGTTGCCGCATTGATGAACAAGGGACATGAAGCGTTGACGTTATGGGGATTAACGCACGTGAATATCGAGCCCGACTACGTGATTTTGGATGTGGGTTGTGGGGGCGGCACAGCCGTCAGCAGGTTAGCTCAGCGGGCGTTTCAAGGAAAAGTTTTCGGCATCGATTACTCTGCGGACATGGTTGAGTACTCCCGGAAAGTTAACAAGAAACTCATTGCCAAAAACCGCGTGGAAATATTTGAAGGCTCAGCAGACAAGACGGGTTTTCCAGATAACTTCTTTGACCTCGTAATAGCCATTGAAACCTACTATTTCTGGGCCAGTCTTCTTGACGCCCTACGAGAAATTAAACGTGTGCTAAAGCTTGGTGGACGACTGCTTATGGTGAGTGAGATGGTGAAGGACGGCGTGTACGAGGTGGAACATGCAGAAATGATTGAGAAAACGCAGGTCCGCCTTATCCCGCTGGAAGAGATCAGGAGCATCATGCAATCGGCTGGTTTCGCGGATGTTCAAGTCTTCACCAAAGCCGAATCTCCATGGAACGCGATTCTCGCCCAAAATAGTAAGCTAAGCCAGCCTCAGGTGTCATATGGACTACAGTTTTGAAGTGCCAAAAACAGGCATGCTATATTTGGTCTAGTTTGAATTCCTTGTGGATGGCGCGGACTGCGGCTTCTCCGTTTTTCTCTTTGACTACGAAGGAGATGTTAAGTTCTGAGGAGCCTTGCGCTATCATGCGAATGTTTATTTCTTTCTGGGCCATGGCGGTGAATATTCTTGAGGCGACGCCTAGGGTGCCTTTCATGTTTGCGCCCATGGCGGCTATGACGCAGACATCGTCCTCACTGGTGATCTCGCTGACTAAGCCTCCGCCTAAAAGCGCTATTTCCAGCGTGCTTAGCGCCCTGCCCAGAAGGTTCCTGCGGATTACGAGCGAGATGTTTGCTTCGGACACTGCGGTGGAAACCATCATAACGTTGATGTTGTTTTTGCCCAGCACGTCGAATATTTTGGAGTAGCTTCCAGGAGCGCCAACCATGGCTGCTCCTTTAATGTTTATCATGGCTACGTCTTTGATCAAGGCAACAGCCTTAACGACCTCTGCTGACTTGGTTTCTTGTCCATCTGATATGAGAGTTCCAGTGTTTTCAGGGTTGAAGACGTTTCTTATCCGCACTGGAATGCGCGCCTCAATTACAGGTTCCAACGCGCTAGGGTGCATTGCTTTGGCTCCGAAAATGGCCATTTCCGCGGCTTCCCCATAAGACAGTTCAGGCAGCATCTTCGCTGGGGGAACAATTTTTGGGTCTGCAGTCATTATTCCATCCACGTCGCTCCATATCCACACTTCGTCCGCGGCTAATGCGACGCTTAGGATGGTGGCTGTGTAATCTGAGCCTCCGCGCCCTAGGGTTGTGACGACGCCGTCTTGGGTTGCGGCTATGTACCCTGTAACAACTGGGGTGACTTGTTTTTCAAGTAGCGGCTCAAGTCTCATTTTTACTTGATGTGTGGTGACGTTCATCAGCGGGCTGGCTTCTCCGAAGTTCGCGTCTGTCACTATGCCTGTTTCTTTTCCCGTGAAGTATCCTGTTTGAAGCTTAAGGTCTCGCAGGGCGCCCCAAACTACAGGCGCGGACAATCGTTCTCCGAAAGACAGCACGTAGTCTTTTGATTTAGGCGTAAGTTCACCAACGTAGCATATGCCCGTGAGAACTTTCTCAAGCTCATCAACCGTTTTTTCGATTACCTGCGCCACTTCTTTACGTATGCGCGTATCCTCTATTGCTTTCGCAACCACCGCCGTGTGCTTGTCAAGCAGTTTTTTCGTGAACTCTTGGATTTGCTTTTCACTTTTCTTTTTTGCCCGTTCCGCTTCTTCTACGAGCTGGTTGGTAACGCCTGACAAAGCTGAAACGACCACGACCACGCGGTAGTCTTTTTTGACGCTGTCCGCTATTATGTTGGCTACACGGCGGATGTTCTCGCCTGTAGCGACGGATGTTCCGCCGAACTTCATCACTATTTTCTTCACCTTTTTTCACACCCCAAGTGTTAAGTAAGCATTTTGCTTGATAGCTTATGTCTTATGTCTAGCAAGTCTCTTAAAACTGCACTGGCAGTCTCCATGCCGCCCGCGCCCCTGCCGACGAGGGTTTGTTCACCCGCGAATTCGGTAAAGAAAGTTACCGCATTTAGGACTCCACTGACACATAAGGGATTAGTTTTCGGTATCTCCGTCGGCTTTACGGTTGACCCGTCACCGTCTATTGAACCTATGAGCTTGATGGTGTTGCCCCTCTTTGAAGCTTCATCAAGCGCCTGCAAAGATACGTCACGGATTCCCGTCCTATCTACGTCTTTTAAAGTTATTTTCTTGTTCAATATCCAGTTCGCCAGAATGACTACTTTGCAGGCGGTATCAAGCCCATCAATATCCATGGACGGCTCTCTCTCCGCGTAACCAAGCTTTTGTGCGTTTGTTAGCGCTTCTTGGAAGGTCACGCGGTTTTGCGACATTTCAGTCAGTATATAGTTGGTTGTACCGTTTAGTATCCCTCGTATGGCCAAGATTTTGTCTCCTGCAAGGCAGCGTTTGGCAAACTCAAGCATGGGCGTTCCACCGCCGACTGTTCCGCTGAACCGCAGGTAAACATTGTTATAATCAGCTAGTTCTGTGAGGGCTGGCATAGCTAAGGCTAAGGGTCCTTTGTTTGTTGTCACAACGTGTTTCCCTGTTTTGAACGCCTTAGTAATATGTGATAAAGCTGGTTCACCGTCTTTGATGTTGACAGGCGTGACTTCAACAACCACTTCTGCTTCAACCGACTCAATAACATCTAGCGCTGACATTTCTGGATGCCCGAACTCAGGGTCTGATGATATTGGACGAGTTCTTTTGAGCGCTTCTAGCTTTTCAGGGCTTAGACCTCTGGGGTTTATAACCGCGCCGTCTATATCGGCAATGGCAACGATTTTTGGGTTAAACCAGTAATCCTTAACCTTTTCTGCATATCTGCGGGC
>CAZJQR010000168.1:0-3839 GCA_964548345.1 uncultured Candidatus Bathyarchaeia archaeon
ATAGCATGTAGAAAACCAGCGTTCGTCAAAATTTCATGCAGTTTAGTATATATAAGGGGGCTATTGTTGCAGACAAACAGTCTGTAAACAAAATAAGACTAAACGCTGAAGAATATTGGATAAGAGAATTAGCAACACACGACCCAGCCACAATAAAGAACTACCAGAGATACTTTAACGATTTTTTGGCATACCTAAACACAACAGCCGACAAACTACTACAACAAAGAACAGAACACTTGAAACACGATGATATAAAAGTACAGAGAACCGTTGAAAGCTACTTCTTACAATTCCTAAGAGACCTAAAAGAGAAAAGAGAATACGAAAACGGAACGCTTCAAGTAGTATTCGCAGGCATCCGAAGCTTCTTTGAATGCCACTATGTACCATTGAGAACACGAAGAAAAGATTACCCAAAAAGCACACCAAACGGAGTAAGACGAGCAACAAAACAAGCAATAATCAGAGCATTAGAAGTTTATGGCGAAAGAGCAAGAAACAAAGAAACATTCAAAGCATTAATGATGTGTTTCAAAGACACAGGACTAAGAGTAATAGACCTTTTAGGATTAAACTGTGATGTTATTTTAGGAAACTTGGAAAAAGAAATAATCCCCTTGACAATAAGAACAGAGAAAACAGGATACTTAGCTAAAACATTTTTCGGAAAAGACGCAATCCAAGTATTAAGAGAGTATATAGAAGCAAGACAGAAAGGAAGCAGAAACTTAGACCCCGAAACAATCACAAAAGACAGCCCATTATTCCGCACATGGAGAAGAGGAAAAGTTAAGAGAATGTCACGCATGAACGCCAGCACCGTAATAAGAAACGCATTTTTAGCAACAGGAGAGAAAAGAATGTCAGCCCACAGCCTAAGAAAAGGACTCCAAACAGCATTAGAAAAAGGCGGAATGCCAACAAACTGGATAGACCAAGTATTAGGACACGAACTAATAAACAGCCGAGACGCATACAGCCTACCCACAGACGAAGAACTACAAGAAGCATATTTGCAAGCGTATCACGTAATCGCAATAGACCCAAGAGCAACACCAACCAAACAAGAAAAGAAGCAACCAGACATAATAGAAGTCAGAACTTTAGAAGAAGCAAAACAGGCAATACTAAACCACTACCACCAAGCAGGCGAATTTAACGGAATAAAACTATACACCAAATAACCTTTTTATATAACTCGGCTTGCGCTTCGCGCTGCGCCGAACGTACACACGCGAAAGCCAAACGCTACGCAAGAGGCTTTTAGCTAAAAAACAAAGAACTGAGGCTTAGAGACACGAGCAGAACTCGCTACCTGCTACCCACTCCGATTAATCAGAAGCCGCAAGTATGTGCTGCCAAAATTGTACGAAGCAGGCTAGTCGGATGATTAAATCAGCGAACAGAAGACTTACACCGATGGTAGGATTCAAGCGATTAAAGGCTAGCCAATGAAAACTAAAAGAAAAAACGACCAAATGTTAGTCAGAATCCTTGAATTATTACGAACCTGATTTTGGAGCTTTATAGAAAATCTAATATTCTCAATTTAACAAATACTTGAAAAAGGAGATTAAATGCCAAGAAAGCGAATTACAGTTTTTGCAGCTATTTTTAATGCCTTGATGATTGTAGCTTTTATTTTCTCAAACATCTATGTTTGGGATTATCTTAATACAGAAATAAATCTAAAAAGTGGTCATCAACCATATGGAAATACAATTCTACCTCAAATCCAAATAAATGGATTTCAAATAACAGTTAGTCATGCTGGCTGGACTGATGGTGAAATGCTTCCTATGCCGCTTCCAATTTCAGTTCCAAACTATCCCTTCATTGTTTTCTGGATAGCTCTTATAGGAAATTTAATCCTCATTGCGTTAATTCTTAGAAAACAGATAACTTGAAAAAAACGTTAATTTCTAATTTTAACATACAGTAGCATGCGAACAACTCATTTCACTCAGATCATTCTTGGTTCCTAAACGCAACCTCGCTTCTCACGTATTTGGCAATGAAGAATTTTTCTTTGGTAACCAATTTAGTTACCCCCACGCATTATTCTCTCAAACCTGGAAAAGAATAGACTGGCTCGTTAAAAATGGTAAGTTAAAAAAAAGGTGAAAGTATGTCATCCTGACATGACTGGGCTAAACGCTTACATTCACATTATCTAAATGCAATTTAACGCTAAATCCACTATCGTAGCCTGCGACTGCAATGTACAAGAAGCCCGAATGCACGGTTGCTACAGAGTAAAACTGGAGATATTGCGAAGTGATTCTTATCTGTGCTACTTGAATCCAGTTGAAGTTATCATCCGCGGCTACATAGACATATAGGTCACTCAAGTATCCTTGATGAGAAGATGCATGTATTTTTATCGTGCCGCCTGCAGGCGCATCCATTTTTCCAACGATGTATCCACCGTCACCAGGATTTCCCCCGTAGATGTTTGCGCATTGCCAATCTGGAAGAATGCCGACAAGATTCGTTGGGGAACTAACCGACCCGCTGCCATAAGGATTACTAAGCCATAAGGGGGCTATAGACTGTTCCGAGCACAGCAGAACACGCTAGTTTTATCAGTCAAGGAAGCGTATAGCCTCTTGATTGTTATGATAACTATTATTGGTGCTGGGAAAGTAGGTGCTTCCGCAGCCTTTGAAATTTTAAGGTACAGGATAAGCGACGTAACCCTAATCGACATTGCAGAGAACCTGGCTAAAGGTGAAGCTTTGGATATGATGCAAGCGGCTCCAGCCATCGAGTTTGACGGGAAAATCCGCGGAACCAGCGACTACAGCGAGATGCAGGGCAGCGAACTCGTCATCGTCATCGCTGGTCAAGGTCGAAAGCCTGGCATGACGCGCATTGACCTCATGAACAACAACGCCAGAATCATCCGCAGCATCGTCAAAGAAGTAGCCAAACACGCGCCAGAATGCAAGCTGATGGTTGTCACCAACCCCGTTGACATAATGAGTTACATCGCCCGCAGAGAATCCGGGTTACCCCCAAACCGTGTGTTTGGCATGGGAAACATCCTTGACACCCTGCGCTTCCGCAGCTACATCGCACAGGAACTAAACGTGTCCAGACAAGACGTCAACGCGCTTGTAATCGCCGAACACGGCGACAGCATGGTCCCACTCGTCGAATACGCAAGCGTCACAGGTATACCCATCACCACCCTGCTCACCAAACAACAAATCAGCAAAATCGTCCAGCAAACCATCAATTCAGGCGCAGACGTCATAAAACTCAAAGGCAGCACCATCTACGCGCCAGCAGCAGTCATCGCCATGATGGCAGACGCAGTCCTCAACGACCGAAAACGCGTAATGAGTGTCTCCACCTGCCCCAGCGGAAAATACGGATGCTCAGACTACTCCATAGGAGTTCCAGTTGTTCTGGGAAAAGATGGTGTGGAAAATATCGTGGAACTCAAACTTTCACCCGAATCAAAAGAGCGTTTCGAAAAATCCGTCGCGAAAATAAAAGCAGCAGTGGCAGCGCTCAAAGAATAACCGAAAACTTCCATGTCCAGCCCAGCTCAGAAAGCAAACTATCACACGCAAACCCCATCAGCCATCTTTTCACCTACGCTTTAAAGTTTATATAGGAATAAAACTTTGTTTCACCACGCTCAAAGCGACATAAGGAAGGATTCTAGTTGAGTGAACTTCAATTACGCGTTGGAGATGCACGCCAGCGAGATGTTGGAAGAGGCATCGCACGCATAGACCAAAGAACCATGCAGAAACTAGGCATAAGCGCTGGCGACGTAATAGAAATAGTTAACAAACGAACAACCAGCGCCATCGCTTGGCCAG
>CAZJQR010000169.1:0-3807 GCA_964548345.1 uncultured Candidatus Bathyarchaeia archaeon
TTTTGGTCCGAACAATACCTTTTACAGGCTTTCTTGTCCTTCAATTACGCCTTTGAAGTTTTGTGGGCTGGATATTTTATGCATCACAATTATCCCAGAGAATGCAAATCGGTTTTTCCCTACTATGAAGAAAAAGACGAGCGACACGCGCCAGGCAGCTTCTGGATTAGAAGGAAAAAATGAGTTAGCACGCGCGCTTGGAGAAATCGCAAGTGAAGATATCTCCCTTGGCACAATTTCTTGTTGTTAATCTATTCTGCCACAACCTTTTCCCTTTATTTTTTTGATTTGTGAATTTTTTCCTAATAAATTTCTAAGAGTTTGGAGGGGAAGAAATGATATTCCACTCACTATCTGCAGCATCAACTTCTATTTCTTAAAAAAGTTGTCTATTAAAAAAGGGCAAATATTTTTGTATAATTCAAAGCTTGTTTATGTCTTGGCCATGCTGTCTTTTTTTATTAATCTCTCTTTTCCGAATATTTTTACTCTGTAATGCCAGAAAGATCTTTTTCTTAACCCAGAAAAGCTTTTTGCACAAAGAACGGGAATGATTTCGAACTGAGATTTTGGATTGGGGAGCAGTGGGGTCATTATATCAAGACAAGTTTGAAGTTGAGTCCTAACCTCTGTTAGATCGGGGTTTCTTCTTTTGTCTCTACACCAAACATTGTATTTCTTCCAAATCCAAACCTAAAGATGATACAATCACATTTCTTTATGTCTGAGCTGTTGCAAACGCATCCATCGAATCTTATGTGTAAGAAGGTTGCATTATCACAATTATCCAAAGATATCTTTCCTGCTTCAATGCATTCTTTATGAGGATCATGTATGCATTGTTTGAGAACTGGATTTTGAGATAATTTTTGAAAAGCAGGTGAAATTGCCAAATTTATTCTCGTCCGATAGCATTTTTCTCAAGTTGAACTTCCTTTTCATAAAGATCATCGACCACACTATCATAAGTCGGCATATCTGAGATTGCTCCATAATCTGACAACTCAACCTTTTCCGATATACACCCGTTTTCTCTGTTCTTCAGCCAATATATCGAAATATTGTCTTTTTCGAGCGAAATCAATTTTTCCTCTCTTTTCTTTTCACCAATAAGAAAGCCCGTTGCTCTGAGAAGAAGATCGCTGTGGGTTGTCAATAAAACCTTAACTCCGTTAGTTACCAAAGTTCCGATTATGTTTACCAATTTCACCTGTGCTCCAGGATGCAAATGTGATTCAGGTTCTTCGATAATTAGAAAGTCACCTGGTCTAACGAGCTCCCTTATGATCAGGTATATTGGAGCCAGCTCCTTAATCATCGATGCTGCATGAATTACATCAGTGGAAGACGTCTTATCGCCTTTGGAGAACCTATATATTAATCTGGATTTGGCTTGACCCTTCACCTTTTGAAGACGAATATCTCCTTCAAACAATTCTTTGAAAGCCACGGAAATATCCTTGTTTAAAGGGCCTCTTTTTCCCCTCTAAATTCAATAAGACTTGGTAGAATAATGATGCAGTTCCAGGAAGTGGTGGCATTGACACGCCTCTTACTGGTGCAATAGGCGATAAAGAGATAAGTCCACCAACCACAGTTTCGCAGCTCTCAATCAAACCTCCTCTCCCAGCAGGCATATAAAAGAAAGACCTGCGCCGAGGTGATAACACGTTCCAACTTAATTGTTCCTCAACGCTTTTCTTAAATCCTAAATTGTGGAAGGTGGGTGAAAGCTAGTGGTTAAGGGTGACCGATGTCCTGAGTGTGGTTCAATTTGCCTTTACCGAGATGGTTTGCGCTATGTCAGTGAAGGTCAAATACAGCGCTATTTATGTCGAAAGTGTGGCTATCGTTTCAGCGAAAATTCATATAAACAATTCCAGACAAATGGAAATCGCCAATTATGCGCGATCCTAGAGGAAGCGAAAAAATTGGATTCTGCAACAGAAATCAAAACTGTTGTGGGAGAAGAAAGTAAACAGCAAGAAATCAAGGGTAAAATCATAGAGTTATGCTTCTATATGCAGAAGCAAGGCTACGCTGAATCTACTATACGCCTTAACCGCACAGCTTTGAAAGTCTTAGCAGGTCGAGGAGCAAATCTGACAGATCCTGAATCAGTAAAAGAAGTCTTAGCAAAGAACAAGGTTTGGAGTGAAAACAGAAAGCGCAATCTCATAAACGCCTACACACTTTTCCTTAAAATCCAAGGTTCACAATGGGAAAAACCAAAATGCAAAACAGTAAGGCCGTTTCCCTTTATCCCGAAAGAAACTGAGATTGACGCTTTAATCGCTGGTTGCGGAAAGAAATTATCGGCTTTTCTGCAATTGCTTAAAGAGACGGCTATGCGATGTGGTGAAGCAAAACGGTTAATGTGGATAAACATAGACTTCGAAAAGAACACGGTAACGCTGAACAACCCGGAGAAAGGGAGCAACCCAAGAATGTGGAAGGTTTCACCAAAGCTTATTGCAATGCTGAACGCTATGCCCAGAATCAGCGAAAAAGTATTTGGCGAAAGCAGCTTACACTCTATGAAAACCACTTACATAAAAAGCCGAAAAAGACTAGCCTTGAAACTGCAAAACCCGAGGTTGCTGCGAATAACTTTCCACACTTTCAGACATTGGAAAGCCACAATATTATACCACAAAACAAAAGACCCATACTACGTCAAAAACTTCCTCGGTCACAAATCGTTGAAAAGCACGGAAATCTACATAAACATTGAACACACACTCTTCGAAGCCTCTGATGACGCTTTCGCCGAAAAAGTCGTTGAAAAACCTGAAGAGGTCAAATCTCTGCTGGAAATAGGCTTCGAATACGTTTGCCAAAAGGACAACTTAATATTTCTCCGAAAGCGTAAGTAAACACCGAAAAAGGCGACGAAGTCTTCCAAATAGTGGCCGAGGTGAGGTAGCCTCGGCGCAAGTGGCTATATCTCCACTCTCAACAGATCCCCTTATTTTAATAGTTAATGACAAAACTGTACGGTGAATTTTTTGATATTGTTTGGTTGGACTAGACTTAAAATTCTCCAAATACAAACGGTAAGTACCTAATCCGTCTGCGCTCTCTGCAAAAAGAGGGGAGTTGAAATTGTCCAATTCGGCTTGGTGATTCTATTGTTTTTGCGCATAAATATAATTCATCTTGTGATCTATTCTTCTCCATTCATCGTACAAATATGCGTAGACGGAATAGCGCCCTGTTTCCTTGGGTGTGAACTCAGCCGTGTAACGAGCTTTCTCCCCAACGGGCAGCTCCTTTATGTCTATTGCAGCCTGCTGTTCATTCTTTCCTGAGGGGGTTTCCACCCAGAATTCCAGTTTCAGTCCACCATTTTTTCTCAAACCCTTAATGGTTGCCTCAGCACTGATGGTCTGTCCAATAGTCGTGTACGGGTTTGAAAGCACCAATAAGCTTTCGAGATATGCCTTCTCGTCGCTTACATGTATACTCGTCCAACTGGATTCCCACCAAAAGTGTTTTCCATCCTTACGCCCTTTGACGGTAGCGTATACATCAGCTGATCCTATTCCATTAACCTGGAAAAGCAATTTGCTCTCCTCTTTCGATCCCAACTTCGCAACGTGTTGTCCAGCCCCATAGAACCATGATCCAAAAACTGATAGATTATATGTGTCCGCAGAGTGCAATTGCACGTCAAGGTCATTAAGAGTTTCATTTCCTATATTTTTCAGTTTCAACGTTACCCAGTTACTTCCTTTCTCTATCTCCGTAGGATTCAATTCATACTCGATAGGATACTTGTATTTTGACAACGCTTTTTTCACCTCC
>CAZJQR010000170.1:0-3771 GCA_964548345.1 uncultured Candidatus Bathyarchaeia archaeon
CGCCGCAGCCGTCCTATGGCATTCCGCAGCCAACTCATTCTCGACACCTTACTGGTATTTTTAGCGCGCACTCTGAGCTTAAGTTTTTCTCAAATACCGCAGGTCAAAAAAAGGGGATTGTACGGGAGATATATACAACAAGCGCGTTTTTAACCAATATCGTTCGAGTTGGAGATTTTTCCCGCGACTTTCCTCCTCTTTTATTGTTACTTAATAAGTAATTGTTTAGCTTTAAGTCGCCATCTAAGCTTAACTTGGACTCTTTGGATGTATCCCTGCCTCTCCAAAGACCCCAAACTGCGATTGATTGAGGAGTATTCCGTAGTTTTGTATCTGACGGGTTTGCCAAAAACCATTTCAGCTATCTCTTTCGTCGTCATTTCTGGCTTCACTTCCAGAAACTGCAAAATTAGTTTCTGATTTTTTTGACAGTGGCATCGTTGCTAACCACAGAAAAAAGAGGGTAATCTAAACTATTTATAGCGTTTGATTTTCGACAGGATGTTGGCAAACCTGAACACTTTTTTTATTCAGTTGATTTTTGCAGCAACTTCTTGCAGTGTTCTTGTGAAAACATAATATGGCTTTTTAGAAGCGAAAAAGTATTCCCCGTATGCAGCAAGTATGTCACATGAACAGGGTATGACCCCAATTACTGGCAATTGAAGCGATTAGCGCCCGCTAAACTCAGACACCGTTCTTTCCATCATTTCTTTATTCTTATGAAAAGACACTTGCGGTATTTAGATCAAATGGTTCCAAAAATTATTATGAAAACAAGCAGGAACAGCAACATGCATAGTCCAAAGTCGAACAGGTTAATCCGAGCGCTCAAACTGACTCCTTTTTTAGGTGAAGCCAACATCTCTGGAGTTTCAAGGCTCTATTTCATCATCGTAATATATCAGATAAAAAGAACGTGCGCGTTCCAGAAATAACCGTTTATTAAGACACGCTATTATCTTTCCTTGAGAAGAAAGGGAATGTTAAGGCTCTTCAGCAGGAAAGGCAAAGCCGTCAAAAAATGGCGTTCAAGAGCATGGAGCATTGACCCAAAAAAGACAAACTTAACTATAGTGGTTGAGAAGACAAAGTTCTCACAACATGTTTCTCCGTGGCTATACACGAAATGGCTTTCATCGCAAATCACCTAAAGGGAAAGGGAACGCCTCAAACGGGACTACAGTGTTTCTCTTTCCTTCCAGCTAAACCATCGCCGTTTGTTAATTTTAGAAGTATTTTGTTGACCCATATTCAAAAGCCATAGTAAGGGTTCGCAAAAAATTTACAATGCTACAGCCTTTACTTTGTGTTCCTTATGAGAAGGTCCAAGATGGAGATGTACATTTCAACTCTTGAAGCTTTAGCCTAATATGGACCATTAAAAATCACGCGAATTATGTACAAAGCCAAAATGAATTGCAGCCAACTTAAAGCAATCTTGGACGATTTGGTTCATAAAAAGTTGGTGGAAGAAAGGATGCATAGAAAAAACAAGATTGTCTATGCTGCAACCCCAAAAGCGAGAACAATTCTGTCGTATTTTAATGAGCTTAAAGAAATGCTTCCAATACAGGAAAATTAGAGAAAAAGCCATTAGGTTGTAAGGTAGCGCGCGCGCTTGCGGTGACCGTAGTATTGGAGGATTGCTTCTGTGGTTTTTTCGGAGTATCCGCTTTCCCGTAGTAGCTTGTGGATTGTGAAGGCGGGTTTTCTCCTCAATCAGGGTTCCTCCAGGCTTGGGCTGTTAAGTCCTAATCTTGAGTCTTAATATAGAATATCAGTCGTATTAACCTGTGTGGGAGGCACCTCACAACAACAAGCCGACAAGCAAAGTTTCATAAGCATCCATCCCCACCATTTCCAGAAGAAGGCGTTGCAAATGGTTGTGGCAGGAAAAATCTTTAAACTCACGGAGCAGATGCCCGTGGCTGATGTGGCTGCGAAACTTGACGGCTACCGAACCGAAGAGAATTACGAGGAAGGCGACTACAGCTTCGCGCTTGTTACGGAAGTGACGGCGCTTCTGCCCAAGAAGAACACGCTTACGGGCGTTTACTCGCATGATTACGTTATGCACGTGTTTCACAGGGGCAAGACTGCGCCTTTGCCGCGCACCGTAGAGGCGCTTTTCAGCTTTGCGGAGGTGGAGGGTACGACGTTTTTGACTGTGGTGGAGAAGAAGCGGGTGGCGAATTTCGTGGCGAACAAGCTCAGCGAGGTTCTTTTTGACCGTGTTGGCGGGGTGGTGGAGGCGCGGATTCCGCCTGAGACGCTGCGGGATTTTCATTTGAAGAATCCTGAGGACACGAAGATAACGTTCTTTGATAACGTGGATATTCCGAACGTGAATAAGCTGTCGCTTTATGGGCCGGATTTGATTAATGCGCAGTTGTTTGAGGATTACACGAAGCATGGGGATTTGTGGTATGTGGTGGCGCGGTCGAAGGAGACAGGTTACGTGGTGGGTGTTACGCGGGATGCGTCGGTGACCATTTTTAACTTGGCGGACAAAAACAAGTATGTGGAGTACGTGAAAAAGGAGATTTACCCGATTATTTTGGCGGCTGTACAGTAGTTTTTTGGTTCTGCTTGGTTTGAGTTGGGGGTTTGGGCTGTTTCATGGTTTGTTTCGGTTTTGTTTCAGTAAATGTTTTTAAGCGAGTATAACGCTGTTATTTCTGTGAAGAAAAATGAAAGCGATAAAAATCTTCATAGCATTATCAGCAACAGCCGCCCTATGCCTTGCGATAATCGGCGTGGCATACGGATACTACACAGCCAACCAAGCAAGCGTTAACGCTAACACACCTTACACTACTAACAGGGGCTTCTGGGGCTGGTTTGGAAGTTGCCTAGGCTTTGGTCCTCGCCAACCCATCGGCTACCAGTATCAACCTTCAGGCAACAGCACTGCTGAGTCGCAGACTTACGTTCCGCCGCAACAACCGTATCAACCGCAGAATCCGAATCAAGGTTACTACCCATACGGGTATGGACGCGGCTGCTGGGGCTGGTAAGCTACCCTTGCTTTCTTTGTTTTTTTCCTTTTTCGTTTTTTTCACGGGTCAGCACTGGCGAAACCGTGGTGTCATTTGGTTTAGTTAGAATAGGTTAGCGAAAAAAAGGCAGAGTTTTCCTATTTTCTATTTTTTATTTTTTTATTTGATTATTTTGATGTTGCTTTTGATGTGGGGTTGCCGTCGATGTAGGCGCAGCGGATGCCGTATTTTCTGGCGCATTTTAGGCAGAGGTTGGGGTCGCAGAATGTGGTGGACAGGTATTTTTCGCCGCCGTCTGGGGCGATGGTAACCATGACGCCTTGGTTGATTTCCTGTGCTTTTTTTAGGGCGGTGTGGAATATGGCGCCTGAGCTTGGTCCCACGAATATGCCTTCTTGGAGCGCCAAGAGTCGTGCGGCTTCCTCGGCTTTTTTTGGGGGGACTTTGTGGATTTCGTCTACGAGCTGTTTTTTCCAGATGGCGGGTACGTACTGTGTTTCGAGGTTTTTTAAGCCTTGAATAGCCGTGCCTTTTTCAGGTTCAACGGCGATTACTTGGATGTCCGAGTTATATTCTTTGAGGCGTTTGGAGACGCCCATGAGCGTGCCTGTGGTGCCGATGCCGGCTACGAAATGTGTTATTTTTCCGTCAGTGTCTCGCCAGATTTCTTGGGCTGTGGTTTCGTAGTGCGCGAGCACGTTGGCTTGGTTGGCGAATTGGTTGGGCATGAAGTATTTGTCTGGGCTTTGGCTGGCTATTTTGCGTGCGA
>CAZJQR010000171.1:0-3749 GCA_964548345.1 uncultured Candidatus Bathyarchaeia archaeon
TGTAGACGTTTGGTATGGTGAGGGATAAATGCCGTAATAGTTGCTGCTTTCTAAGACATTGGTAGATAAGTATACGACACCAGGACTACTTGTTGAACTAGTGCCAGAGTCGTCGTATGAAGCCCGATTATCCAATCCTTGAAGAAAAGCGTTTAGACCAGGGTTGCTGACTCGGGCCATTCCATAAATTCCCCAGCTGTTTTGACTACCTGAGAATTCGTTAGTGTTGCTGACGTAGTAGAAGGGCCAGCCTACGATGCTTGTCCATGTCCAGTTGTACAGGTTGACTCTTTTGCCTACTTCGTAGCAGTATTCGGCGTACGAGTTATCATTGTACACTGTATAGCTTGATGGGATGGGTACTGCTTCTCCACAAGTGTTTATGACCACAGCATTTTGCAGATTTTCTCCGTGAAGGGGATTTCCGTCCAATATTACGCCAAGTTCCGTTGTGCTCTGAACCATTACTGTATCAGAAAAGTACGATGACAGAAGGTTATACAGGTCTTGTGCTAGGCTGTGCGCCGTGTAGCCTGTAATCCACCAGCCAGGTGCGTCACTGCAATTTAATATGTACAATGTTCCTCCACCGCTGTGCTCACCTATTTTTTCAGGAATAACGTTAAATGTCACGTTTGCAGAAGCAGTCATGTAGGAAGACGCGTCTGAAGTTGAACCCAAACTTTCCGTGTTTGAAATAGTAGCTAAGTCATGGTATAGTTCAGCGCCAACTGCACTGCCGCCCACTTCGTAAACGGTAAGGTTGTATATGACGTTGGGCGGTAACGAAGCGGAAAGCGCAACTTGCAGTTCTCCCCAAATCGTGGCGTTGTCAATTTCAAACGCGGCTTTGCTCAAGTCATAGTTTGAATCCAACAGCTGCAACGTAGTAAACGATAGGCGCCTAAGGTTCACAGGCGAAACCTGCCTTGGCCAAGGCAAAACAGCAAAGAAAGATGCGGCTATGAAAGCGCCCGTGATTATGATTATAACTATTAGGACTTCGATTGTACGCATCATCTTAGCCGATCACCTGATATCCTTCTAAACTCCAAACTGCAATCTTCGCTTGGTACGCGATTCCACCTACTGTGACTTGACGCATGTCTGTGGCAACCCACGCCTGCTTCGTTGGGTCACCCCCGAAAACAACGGGAAAAGCCAGAGCACTAACTCCCCAAGGCATCATAACTATCCCGCCTAAATTAGCACTTTTTTTGTAAGTAATTATCAAAATTCCCGGATTGTCAGTGGGAATATTAACCACTTCATAAGGGGAACCGTCACCAGAGTTAATGTGACCATAAGAATTCTCTAAAGGCATTTCACGCAACGTAAAATCTTCTGCCAAGTAAACAAGCGATGCATTATATTTCACCTCAGCACTTGGAGGATCAGTATATTCGATGTCATAATTGTGTGCGATTAAGATTTTGCCTTCAGACAGGTTGTCAATAAAAGGTACCACATACACGTCTTCAGAAGAAACGCGTTCATGATATCCCACTCCAACTAAACCGCCGAGATGAGCATAAACAATTAAGGCGTAACTCATCTCACTATCGTCAATTTGCGGGAAGTTCAAAGTAGCTGAGCCTTGTTCGTTGGTGAGAACCGTTCCATATTCCGTAATGTAAGCAGGGTTACCTTCAGCACCCCCATTTAATTCAACGGTTATCAAACAATAGGTCACATGAGCATTTGCTAAGGGGAACCCAGTTCCATAAGCATCAAGGGATAAACTCAGTGGACCTGCAGCATGCTCCTCTGTAACCGAGACGGTTACTACAGGATTGAAATAAAGTTGAAAGCCATATTGATTTTTAATTCCAAGAAGCTCTGATGCTATAGAATAATTAATGGCACTACTTTGAGACACCAACAAAAAGCTTTTGGATCCAATAGTTATATTACTATAATACGAACCAGTTTTTGGATAAAAAACCGAGGTTCCACTTGCAGAATTTAAACGCATAAGTGAAAAAGAACTAATCCTATACTGCGTAAATTCTGGGTCTTGTAACCCAAAACCTGAGGGAAAACTATCGCCTTGCCCCCAATCCATTGGAATACCAGGACTCAGCAGCATATTGTCAAGTAAGTCGCTGGCCTTGGTTGCAGTGGCTCTGTGACGTTGATAAATAACTGCCGTCTGAATGGTTTGGTTGAAAAGACCGATGAAAAGCAGGGTCGCAGCTAGAAAAACCGTGACGGCGACCATATGATCTATTGTTGAACTTACCAAGTTTTAGTCGACTCCTTCAAAAGACAGCAGAATCGTACCGTTTGGCATCTTGTCGGCAATTAAGCTCTTGTGAGTTGAGTTGCTCATAAACGCCGAATTCAAGTCCCACTCCACGTTCGATCCCAAAGTAACAGACGTCGTCGCATCTATGCTACCTCCTATAAACCTGAGCGTAATTTCTAGAATCTGGCTAGAATCAGACCCAGGATCGCTTAAAGAGGCATTCCCCCTGTACGCGTAGCCCTCTATGAAAGGCGTAATCTCCAAGCTAATGCTGACAGCACCAGCGGATATTGACTCATGATTTAAAGCGGAATACACCTGATGCACAGAGCTGCCCAAATGACTCGCCGTTTCCTGCAACGCAAGCGTCTGGCGCGAGTCCACCCAGGTATTCATAATCCAACCGGCGGTTAAGGGAAAGAGGAAAATCTGCATGATTAAGATCGGAATCATGATCATGTATTCGATTGTTATCTGTACCATGCTATATCCTCCATGATGTCTAAACCTTTCCTATCGTTGCAATCACTTTTCCAGCGTAAAACTCAACAACCGAGTCAGGAGACAGCGTTATAGTTTCACTGAGATGATCAAAATTGAAGAAGTCATCATCAAACCCCGAATCATCATTTGGAAAAGTAACGCTAATTCGAACTTGACTAACATCGCTTCTCGCTATTTTGATAATATCGCTGCCAGTCATGGTTATCGATTGAGATCGATAGAGGTGGTTTCCCGGTTCAAGAGTAGGCAGATAAAACTTGTAGTAATTGGTTGAAGACGGTCCATGCGGCCCTGTCATCGTCGAGGTTAACATTCGTACGGAAGGAACCACAACTATTCTGGTGTAGTTTCCCTCATTCATAGGCAGTTTCTCGACGCAGAACACCTGACTCACGGGTGCTGAAGGGCCTTCCTGCAGGAAAGAACCATTGGACGCGGGCATTATGCGTTCGAAGTAGTTGTTGGTGATCGAATATATACTTACAGGTATGTTGAATAGAATCATCCCTGTCACGTTAGAAAAAACGGGTACCCATGTTTCCCCAGTATAAACTTCGAAAGTGTAGTTCACCGCTGACGATACAAACTTCATGTTTCCGTATTGGCTTGAGTAACGAACCGTCTGAGTACGCCCAATAGTCCACGCAATATCATCAATCTGAAGCCCGGTGGTAAGCATGAACTGCTTGTTGGTGCTGAACTCGTTCTCAGCCATCCGCGCATCCAAAAAGTTGTTCGCAAACCCCATGGCCACAAGTATCATGACTATGACAGCAGCGGTCAATATAACCGTTGAAACGGCTGGACTAACCGCTCGCTTATCTTTCCGTAAACTTTGCGAATGACTGTATCCCGTGTTTTCTCCGCTCCTGTTACACTGCTATGAAAAGAGGCACAACCTTAGCCGCTACACATGCAATGACGACAAGTATTGACGCATGCTTGAACCCAGCAGCCACAGACTCCTCACTAATCTTTCCAGCCACTATACCTATCA
>CAZJQR010000172.1:0-3734 GCA_964548345.1 uncultured Candidatus Bathyarchaeia archaeon
GCACTGTAGCTTGAGGCATACCCAAAGTCCAAAAAGCCTGCTTTAACTGTTCGCCACGCGTCCAGCCATAGTAAAGACCCATAACCCCGGCGAAGCACGGGATGAACACGTTGTTTATGAACTTGAATACTAGAGGATTGCTTATTCTATTCTCAAGAAAAGTAGGCTTCCAAATCTTAATGTTGTATTCCCAGCAGCGAATGAAGAAGTCCCATCTCGCTCTTGACAGCGAATCAATTTCTGCGCCTTTGTTATTCATCAACACGCAGTTCTCAAGCGGCACGAAGAAAAGCGGCACATAAAACGCGTTATATCCTTTCAGTTTGTCCATGAGCTCCAGTGTTGCCAAAACGTCTTCTTCCTTCTCATCAGGAAGCCCCACGATCAAAGTTGCCAACGGATACCAGTCGTTGTCGTTCAATATTCCAAACGCGTCCGTGACTATCTCCTGCCATTGCTCTGGCTTGTAAGGCAACATCTTGCCACCCATGTACTTCTTCATCAACCGAGCGCTACCAGTCTCGATACCAGTTTCCGCCGTGATTATTGCCTTTTTGCCAAGCGAATACCAGCTACGCTCAATAAGAATCTCAGCTAACTCTTTAATCATCTGAGAATTATTAACAATAGGCGCCAAAGACATATGTGAAGCTTGAATGCTTTTAACACCTGGATGCTCCGCCACACTTCTAACCAGATTCACAACAGCCTCTTTATTTGGAATAAAAGTTTTGCTTTTAGAACCATACAGAAAGAGGTCTTCCGTGACTAAAGTGACGTGGTCACTGCCTTCCCTTGTTGTAATCTTAACCTCTTCCATAATCGTATCCATCGGCACATCCACCTTGTTCTGCATAGTAGGCGTGCAAAACTGGCATTTTCGACCACAGCCCTTGGAGATTTCAACTGACCCATGAATAGCCACATGCTTAACCAAAGGCATCGTCCCATAATCCCAGCTGCGCAATGACTCATCAGCGTGAACAATACGTGGAAGCGCTTCCCCACTTACCGCTTTCTTAAAAACTTCAACTATTGGCTCAGGTCTACCACCTATAAGCAAACAGTCCACACCGTACTTATCAGTCATCTGCTTACGTTCAAGCTGCCAAGATCCAAAGCCACCAACAACAATTTTAGGTTTAAATCTCCTGATGTTGGGATGCTTAACGAGCTTTTGAAACTCAACAGCGTTCATCGGCTCTCCACCGCCAATAATTGAAGAGTACGTTTTGCTCACGTAGCCCATGCCTGTTGGATCCATAGAGGAGATCCCAACCACTTTCGTGTCTGACCCTATGAAGGCATGCAAGTCCTCAGGATGAACCACGGCAACATCGGACGCAGTGAAACCGTTTTCCAAAAGCATGGCTTCAACCTTTCTTAAACCATAAGGTGCAAACTTGGCTCTGCCATCAAGATAGCGTTCGACTGGGGGATAAAGAGTTTTTCTGGCGAAGCCGAGTGGAATGGGCCCTAAGCCGAAGCCTGCGGAAAAAGCCATGAATGGATTGTTATAGAAGTCGCTCATCTCTGTGGCTGAAGCGGTGAGCACGATTTTGACGCCTGAACTCGTCTTTATCTATCTCCTTCATTGTCCACGCAAATAGAGAAAAAGAATGTTCCACTATACTATTAAAAATTACTGCTAGTTATACGTCTACACACATATTTCTAAAGGAGAAAAATCTGCAAATTGTCGTCCGAGTAACTCTGATATGTCAACCTTTAACGGATGAGTAACTCCTTTTTGCATGGAAAACACCTAAAAATAATGTTATAACAGTTCTTTTTCCATTACCTACCAACAGCTCTGGCGCAAACTGGAAAAAAGTTACCCTAGCTCGCGCGCACAATTTTACTTCAATATAGCCTTTAGGATCAAGCCTATTTGATCTGTTGATGTTAAAGTGAACAAGTCCGGCCTTTGCAGCTTCAAGTTCGTTATAGAGATCTACGAACGGGAAGATTCATCAAGAAGCCTTAATTTAGAAAAAAATAAGGGTTAGTCTAAGCTTTTATTATTTGGTGCTGTTACGAAGAGAGTAGCATTAGTATTCACACTCACATTCACGCTCTTAACCTTAGCATTTGGGGTTCAAACTGTCAAGCCACAGTATACTCCAGATGGACAAGGGTTTATTCTTGTTTCACCTATCAACATCAATTCTCCGACTAACAGTACCTACTCTACTCAACCGTTAACTTTGAACCTCACAGTCAACAGCTTTCTTGATTCAAGCAAAGCCAACATAACAATCGTTTATTCCATTGATGGAAAAACTAACAAAACAATAAACACACAATCAACGCCTTTCCTATGGGTGTACAATCCTACTATTTGATTACTGGATATGCAACTCTGCTAGAAATGCCTGAAGGGTCACATAGCATAACTGTTTATGGCAGATACGAATTTCCAATCTCTTATCACAATATTGGATTAGACAATAGGACAGTCTACTTTACAGTAAACGATGGAAACCCGCCAAAAATATCAAACTTGTCACTTGAAAACAAAACCTACAACCAAAACGACTTACCTTTGAACTTCACAGTGGATGAATCAACCTCATGGATAGGCTATTGTTTAGACGGACAACCCAATGCAACTGTGACTGAAAACTTTACTCTTACCGAGTTATCTTCTGGTTCACACACGTTAACCGTCTATGCAAATGGTACAGCTGGAAACATGGGCGCATCTGAAACAATCAGTTTCGGCATTGCGACACCTTTCCCAACAACACTAGTTGTTACTGCATCAGTAGTTTCAGTCGCCATAATAGGCACAGGTCTGCTTGTCTATTTCAGGAAACGCAAACGTTAAGCTGAAAGCTTGTGTGTGAGTTTTATGGGTTTTGGTTTTTGGTGTTTTGTGAGAAGAGGGTAAGAGTAAGTATATGTAAGTAATTAGGCAAGAGCGCAAGAGTTAGCGAGTTAGCCGGCAGGTAAGCAAGTACGAGAGAGAGAAAGATTAAAATTTAATCTTTTTCCCCTTTTTCAAATAGCAAGTGGTGATGAACGTCGCCACCGATTCCGTATTGGGTGCTAGTGTAAGCGCGCGCTCAATTGCTTTACCGACATCTTTGTGGTGCTCAACTTCCACACATTCATATTCTTTCAACTTTATCACCTCTTTGTTGTTTATATGATTCTAACTATTTCTTTCATTTCAACTGCAACTTCTCTGTGGGTTTGTAGACTTTCTATCCTATTCTGGAAGTCTTTCAGCAATCTGTTTGATATCTCTACGATATTGCTTGAACGCATCACGTCCTTTCCTCGTGAGGGCAAGCGCCGTATGTGGCTTTCTCTCGATGAACTCTTTGGTCACCTCGACATAACCAGCGTCTTCTAGCTTCCTTAGGTGAGCGGAAAGGTTTCCAGGCGTCATCTCCGTTTGGTGTAGAAGAAAAGTGAAGTCTGCACTTTGAACTACGTAGAGCTGTGCCATAATCATCAGCCTGCTTGGTTCATGTATCAATCGGTCGACATCTTGGATGTTCGCATCGCTATTCGGCAATTGCTTTGTCACCTTTCAAAGGATACTTCTTTACGAAACCGATCAGCAGAGCAACACCCACTACCATTACCGTAGTTCCCAACGCCATGAGTATGTATGCAAAGAAAATACCCACAAAATGCCCAATAACAAGAGAAATCAATGCCAGCAAGCCGTATGCGTAAAGTCTTCTGAGTCCCATCGAATACCCAAAGAGGATACAAACAGC
>CAZJQR010000173.1:0-3703 GCA_964548345.1 uncultured Candidatus Bathyarchaeia archaeon
GGCGACGTAATAGAAATAGTTAACAAACGAACAACCAGCGCCATCGCTTGGCCAGCTTATAGTGAAGACCAGAACCGCGACATCATACGAATCGACGGTTTCACCCGCAAAAACGCGGGAGCAGCCATAAACGAGTACGTGGTAATAAAACCTGCAAAAGTCAAAACCGCGCTAAGCATATCGCTTGCGCCAGTGGACATGCGACTGAACGTTGACGAAGACTTCACCAACTTCGTCAGAAACCGACTCATGGAACGCACCCTCGTCGAAGGCGACACCACCCTCGTCATGATGCTCGGACACGCCATCCCCTTCACCGTCACCAAAACACGCCCCCACGGCATCATAAAAGTCACCGCTGAAACCAGACTCACCATCCTAAACGAACCCGCCCCAGAAACAAAAGGGCTACCGCGAACCACATACGAGGACATCGGCGGATTACACGAGGAAATCCAGCGCGTCCGCGAAATGGTAGAACTCCCACTGAGGCATCCTGAGCTTTTCCAAAGACTCGGAATAGACCCCCCAAAAGGCGTCCTGCTCCATGGTCCACCAGGCTGCGGCAAAACCCTCTTAGCCCGTGCAGTGGCCAACGAGTCCGAAGCCAACTTTTACAGCATAAACGGACCTGAAATCATGAGCAAATTTTATGGTGAATCCGAAGCAAGGCTGCGCGAAATCTTCCAGCAAGCCCAGCAGAATTCGCCTAGCATAATATTCGTTGACGAACTAGACGCCATAGCGCCCAAGCGTGAGGAAGTCACAGGAGAAGTGGAAAGACGCGTTGTCGCCCAGCTCCTAGCGCTTATGGATGGTTTGTCTGGACGCGGAAACGTGATAGTTATAGGCGCCACCAACAGACCAGGCGCATTGGATCCAGCGCTTAGGCGACCTGGCAGGTTTGACAGGGAAATCGAAATCGGCGTGCCAGACAAGCAGGGCAGATACGAAGTGCTTCAGATTCACACGAGAGGCATGCCCTTAGCCGAAGACGTTGACCTCAAGAAACTCGCGGAGTTGTCACACGGGTACACGGGAGCCGATTTGGCGGCGTTAGGCAGAGAAACCGCCATGAAAGCGCTTCGCAGATACCTGCCTCAAATCAACTTGGAAGAGGAGCGGATTCCGCCAGCGGTGCTTGACAAGATGGAAGTAAAAATGGACGACTTCTTCAACGCTTACAAGGAAGTCACGCCGACAGCCATGCGTGAAGTGTACATAGAAGTATCCACGGTTCACTGGGACGATGTTGGCGGATTAGACGACGTGAAACAGCACCTGAAGGAAGCCGTGGAATGGCCGCTGAAAACCCCCGAAATCTTCAGCAAACTCGGCATAAAACCGCCAAAAGGCATACTGCTTTACGGTCCACCAGGCTGCGGCAAAACCATGCTAGCCCGTGCAGTGGCAACCGAAAGCGAAGCCAACTTCATATCCATCAAGGGACCCGAAGTCTTCTCCAAATGGGTCGGAGAATCAGAAAAAGCCATACGCGAAGTCTTCAGGAAAGCCCGCATGGCAGCGCCCGCAGTGATATTTCTAGACGAGATGGATTCGCTGACACCGCGACGCGGCATAGGTTTATCTGACAGCGGCGTTTCCGAACGCGTCATAAGCCAGCTGCTTACAGAAATGGACGGCCTTGTAACGTTGCAGGACATTGTTGTTATCGCCGCCACCAACAGGCCAGACATGGTGGACTCCGCGGTTCTGAGGCCCGGCCGATTTGATCGGTTGATTTACGTGCCGGAACCCGATGAAAAAAGCCGTCTTCAAATATTCAAGATTTACACCAAGGACATGCCCGTAACCAAAGAAGTTGACTTGAATCAGTTGTCCAGTGTAACCAAGTATTATTCGGGTGCAGACATCGAATCCTTATGCAGGGAGGCAGCCATGCATGCGCTGAGAAGAGACGTCAACGCCACAGAGGTTACGATGAACGATTTTCAGGACGCCATAAAAGAAGTAGGTCCATCCGTTACACCGGACATGGAGAAATGGTACAAGAGCTTCATGCGGCAGATTCGGCAAGTGCAGAAACCGGCGACCCCAGTTGCTTAAGGTGCATGATTGATGCCCGCAGTTAAGACTTGGAAAGTCCGTCCCGCCTACTTTGTATTATTGGAAATCTTGAACAAGAAGGGCGACATGGTGGACGATGACCTCTTCAGTCAGCTGAAAGAGGAGTTTGAAGATTTAGGGTACAAGGACTTCAACGACATACTGATGCGGCTGGAAGTCAGCGGCAAAATCCGCACCACTTCCATGTCCCGTGGAAAAAGACGCGTAGAACTTGTCCAATAACCTCAATAGGTTTAACCTTAATACAGCTAAGCATGCAGCCCATGAAAGACGAGTCAGACGTCATAGTTGTCGGAGCTGGACCTGTCGGCTCCTTCACAGCTTTAAAAATGGCTAAACTGGGCACCAAAGTTACGGTTTTCGAGGAGCACCCGGCGATTGGCAGTCCATCGCACTGCGCGGGACACCTGAGCATTCGCGGCTTAAGGAACTTGGGTTTGTATCCGCTTCCTGGGAAGATTGTTGAAAACACTTTCTCTCAAGCCAACTTCTATTCGCCCTCAGGCTTCAAATTCTCTATCCACCTCGCCAAGCCAGTCACATGCTCCGTTAACCGCGCAGCTTTTGACAGGTACATTGCGAGTAAAGCAGAAGCCGCAGGAGCGCGTTACCAGCTAAACGCGCGGGTCCAATCCCTGCTAATCGAAGACGGCGCCGTTAAAGGCGTGACGGTTCAGCAAGAAGACAAAGCAGAGAGAGCGTCAGCGAAAATCGTGGTTGACGCGGAAGGAATCTCGTCTAGGCTTCTGCGGCAAACAGGCTTAGCAGGGCTAAACGGCGAAAGGCTTGTTTACGCGGTGGAATCGGAAATGGAAAACGTCAAGGATGTGGGGCTGGACGCGGTTGAAGTGTTTCTTGGAAAAACGTATGCACCAGGCTTTTACGCATGGCTTATGCCGAGGCTTGACGGAACAGCAAAGGTCGGGCTTGCAACAAAGACGGGAAACCCGAAAGAGCTTTTGCAAAGGCTAATGCTGAAACATCCAGTGGCTTCAAAACAGCTCAGCAACGCGAAAATCACGCGCATGGCGTTTCACCCAATAACCCTCGGCGGACCAATCTCCAAAGCTCACGCGAACGGTTTTCTAGCCGCAGGCGACGCGGCTTCGCAGGTGAAGCCAACCACGGGCGGCGGAGTGGTTTTCGGATTAACATGCGCTGGCATAGCGGCGGAAGTTGCCGCAGAAGCACTGCGAAGGAACGATGTGTCCTCGAATTTCTTGGCGCTGTACCAGAAGCGTTGCGCGGACACTCTGGGTTTTGACTCCAGCGTGATGCTTCGGATTAGGCGGTTTCTTGATTCTCTTTCTGACGCGAAGCTGGATGAGGTTTTGCGGTTCTGCGCGAGAATAGGCTTGGATAAAACTTTGGGGAACGTGGATGAGATAGATTTTCAGGGGCAGATGCTTATTAAAATCTTGACGAAGCCTGCCATGTTTGCTGCTTTGGCGTATTTCCTTAAGCTTTACCTGTCAGGAAACCCTTAAAATCTGAAGCGAATAACCTGTTAGGAAAGGCGGGAAAGCACGTATGGGTGAATTTGAGTACAAGCAAGTTATCGTGTTTCGCAGTGATTTGAAGCTTAGTAAAGGAAAAATTGCGGCTCAGGCTGGGC
>CAZJQR010000174.1:0-3695 GCA_964548345.1 uncultured Candidatus Bathyarchaeia archaeon
GTGAAGCTTGAAATGGCAGAGAGTGTTAAATGTGAGACGATCCAAACTTGAAATGTGTGTAGACATCCTAAAGGTGTTGGCTCATCGAGGTCCGCTTAAGCTAACTCACGTTATGTATAAGGCTAATGTTAACTGTTCCCTTCTTAGCGAATACTTAGATTTCCTAGTGCAGAAAGGATTAGTTGAAGAAAGAAACGTCCGAAAAAGAACAGTTTATGCTATTACTCAGCGTGGCCTGATGGTGCTCAAGCAATTCGTAGAGTTGAAGCGAATGCTACCTATTGCGGAAGAAGACCAAAGGCAAGCGCCTCCACTCTTCTAGAAATCAGTTGCTATCATGAATTTCGCTGTTGCGTTTAGAACTCTTCAAGGGACTAATCGATTATGCTAGAATCGTAAGATTGATTTTCAGGTAGACTCACTTTGCGCGCAGCAGTAATAGCGATTTTGCACGGAGCACTCTCTGAATCAGGAAGCTTTATGCATGAAAACCTGATAATCGGTTTTGCAGATGAACACATCTTCGGGAGCCCAAGAGTTGACAACAACCCATCAATACGCAATAGAAACCCGCAACTTAACCAAGACTTACAAGGCTAAAACCGCAAGATTCGACCAAGGTTTCTCAATATTCAAGCGACGAGAAAACAGAACCGTCAAGGCAATTGACCAACTCAACCTTCAAATAAGAAAAGGCGAACTATTCGGTTTACTTGGGCCCAACGGCGCAGGAAAAACCACTCTTGTCAAGATTCTGTGCACTCTGCTCCCCCCAGACAACGGAACCGCCACTGTGAACGGGTTCGACGTAAGAGAACAATCTATGGATGTAAAAAGGTCGATAGGTACACTATTTAGCATTGGAGAACGTGGGTTCTTCTGGAGACTAACAGGATACAGAAATCTAGAGTTCTTCGCGGCCATCTTTAACGTCCCCAGACACGGCAGAGGAGAAAGAATAATGGACGTCCTTGACCTCTTGGGACTCAAGGACAAAGCGCACGAACACTTTCAGAAGTATTCAGGCGGAATGAAAAGGAAACTCTCGCTGGCAAGAACTCTACTCGCAGACCCTCCAATCCTGCTTCTTGACGAACCAACAACGGGTTTAGACGTCATATCCTCCAGAAACATTAGAGACTTTATCCGAAACGACCTTACCCGCAAGGCGGGTAAAACTGTGCTCTACACCACACATTATGTTGAGGAGGCAGCCCAGATATGTGACCGAATAGGAGTACTTAACAAAGGAAAGCTAATCGCTCTGGACACACCCAACGCGCTCAAGGAAATGGCGCGAAAAGGGGAAATCGTGGAGTTTGTGGTGGAGAACATATCAGACAACCAGGTGAACGTCCTCAGAAGAATGGGAGGTGTTGACGTCGTGACAGCTGAAGTTTTGGGCAACAGGGTGGGGAAGACCCGTTTAAGGATGCGACTGGAGAATCCTGATTTACTGCCTAAGATTCTGAACTATTTCTTTGAAGCTGGAATCAGGCTCGTTAACTTCAAACGTGAGGATGCTACCCTTGAGGATGCCTTCGTGAAGTTGACTTCGAGAGGTGCCGCTGAGTGAAGCTGCAAGAACTGGAAAAAGTCTTCTACTTCATGAAACGGGATATGATCGCGTTTAGCACTTACAAGACTAATATGATCCTAATGATTCTAAGCGCGCTTTTCGGAGCTTTATCCTACGCGTTTTTAGGCTCTAATGCTCAGATGCAAAGTGTTCTGGAACTTTACAACATGAACTTGACAACCTACTTGATCATTGGCATAGCCTTTAACACGTATATTGCTCAGAGTTTGACGCTAGTACAGCGAACAATTAATCCCTGGTCTCTCGAGGAGGTGCTGGTTTCACCCACGAGGCTGGCCACTTTCATCGTGGGAAGCAGTCTTTGGGGCTTTGTATGGAGCACCGGCGTAATAGTTATCTACCTTGCGGTTGGCATTTTAGCTTTCGGGGTAGTTCTTAGCGTAAACATAATTGGAACTCTGCTTGTCGTTGCGCTGGGAATCGGAACGTTCATCGGTTTCAGTATGGCTGGCGCCGGCGTCTTAATTCTAACCAAGCAGGGCGATCCGGTGACGACGCTGATTACGATAGCCACCAGCCTTTTTGGTAACGTGCTCTTTCCCCCGCAAGTCATGCCCTTTCAGCTTCAAGTTATCGCATATTTTACGCCTCAATACTACTTTTTTACGACAATACGACTTGTGCTGACTGGCTCGCCGCTTATCACAATATTGCCTGACATTTTGGTGCTTGTCCTGATGTGTGTCGCTATTCTTCCAGCTGGCTACCTAACTTACTCATGGTGTCTAAAAAAAGCCAGAAAGAACGGAACGCTTTCCTGGTTTTAACGGGAAATTGCTACAGAAATTGAGGCTACCACTTAAGCTTTCATAATCGGCGCGCGCTTTTTCCGCGTCCCAGGTGCGTTTAGGCGTGCATGCCTGCATTACATAACCCTTAACTATTCATACTTTCATATAATAATTGACGCGTTTTAAGCGCGCGCGCTTTAATGAATAGGAAAAGGCGACAAAACATGGTTTCACTAAGAGCTTTATCCCCATCATTGACAAGAATCACCATCGCCGCGGCAGTAGGCGCAGCTCTTCACATAGGTAAGGGCGATTCAAACATCGTTGATCAAACCGCACTGGATTTTTCCCGTGCGGTGCTAAATCAAACTGAAATCGACGGCGAAGTGATCTGCTGCGAGGGGGCAAAAGACAATGCTCCAGCGTTCAGCCGCAGAGAAAAAGTCGGCATGTGCAGTGGTCCCAAAGTGGAATTTGTCATCGATCAAGTCGACGGGACAACAGCCACAGCTCAGGGAAAGAAAGACGCAATCTCAGCTTTAGCGTGCTCTCCCACAGGTTGTCTGCAGGTTCTTCCCGACGATGGATACTATTTCAAAGTGGCAACCGATGGCCAATCAAAAGGCAGGATTTCGCTGGATATGTCCATAGAGGAAATCGTGCAAACCGTAGCCTCTCAGAAAAATTTGCTCCTTGAGAATTTCACGGTGATCATGCTTGAACGGGAGAGACATCAAGACTTGCTGTCAAGGCTCAGAAAAATGGGAGTGAGAATAATTTTGATTGCCGACGGTGACATCGCGGGTTCCGTCGTAACGTGCGTACCCAACTCGGGCGTTGATATGCTTGTAGGTGCGGGAGCAGGAGCAGAAGCAACAATCGCCGCGGCAGCAGTCAAGTGTCTCGGCGGAACAATGCTGGTTAAGGTTTGGAAGGGCAAAAAGGACGACCCAAAAAGGCTTCAAAGACTCAAGACTGAAGGCGTTGAAATCGATAAAACCTACACCGAAACTGAGTTGGCAAAAGGAAATGAACTCGCCTTCGCTGCCTCCGGCATAACCAAAGGAGAGTTGCTTGACGGCGTTCGATTTATTCCAAACGGCGCAGTTGTTAACTCCATATGCACTAGGCTTCCAAGCGGAACATTTGAGAAATCAGAAACTACGCTAAAATTCAAAGGACATCCCGTATATAGAGAATTGACGTAGAAGAACGAATCGTGGATGTTTTCTTGGCGATCTACTTGAAGAGACACTAGTTTACTTAGGCACGGTGTATTTGTTTACCAAGTTCCTTTTGTTCCCAACGTTGAGCTGCTTGAAAAGGAAATCAAATTTGGTTTCGATTTCAGCTGCAATCGCATC
>CAZJQR010000175.1:0-3686 GCA_964548345.1 uncultured Candidatus Bathyarchaeia archaeon
TGGAGATATTTTGGTTCCGCATCTTGGACAGGCAAAGTCTCCGTTTCCTTCTATTTTAGTCAGGTCTATTTTGTACGCGTGTATATGTTTCATCGTTTATGCCTCCTTTTTATTGATGGTAGTCAATTTAGTCTAAGGTGGAGAGGTTATTTACGAGTTTTTCAGAATTCACCCCTAATTTATGCCTAATTAAGTTTGAACATAATATGCATCAGAAAAAGTATACCCTCGTTTCCGAGCAAGTAGGCAAGTACGAGAAAGAGAAGATTAAATTTTAATCCCCCAAAACCAATAACTTAGTGTTCTGAATTGAGTCAGAGCCCGCTGATGGAAATATCACCTTCAAAAACTGCTTTTCTTTTTTCTCTTTATTCATGGAAAAAAGCGTTGTGGATGATATCGCAGCCGTTCAGTTGTGACTGTTGTCTCACAACAACAAAGTCTAATATCGAGCCGAGTTTCTTAGGAATTTGTACACAGCAATGTGTACTAAAGTTGAGGAGAGAAATGGAGATAAACAAAAAATCTACAACTATTGCTTTTGTTTTGGTTTTTGCTATTGCTTTTTCGCTTGTCGCTTTACCAAATTCCAATGCGCATACACCCCCATATAAGATTCCAACAACCGCTTACATTCATGTTCTGCCGAACCCCATAGGCTTAGGTCAAACAGCAACGGTTTACATGTGGCTTGACCAGCTTTTTGGAGTCGGTTATGGCCCTGGCTCTGCAGCGATAGATAACGACTACAGATTCCATAACTACCAGCTCACCATTACAGATCCAGACGGGCACAAAGAAACAAAAACTTTCGACGTTGTCACTGATCCGACATCAAACTACTTCTATCTATTCACTCCTGACCAGGAAGGCACATACACCTTGGACTTCAGTTTTCCAGGACAGGCGTACGCTGAATATAGCCATGACCCCAATTCACCGATGGTTAACGATACCTATCTGGCCAGTTCCGCATCAACAACGCTTACTGTACAACAAGAACAAATACCTGGACCTTTAGGAAGTCCTCCGTTGCCATCTGAGTACTGGACGCGCCCAATATACGGCGAGAACACCGCCTGGTGGTCAATTTCGTCCAACTGGCTAGGCTCAGGCGCACCTGTTCTTTCGGCAACTGGCTCCGGTGACATATCTGCCTTCACCTTCAGCCCCAATTTACCTTGGGGATCGGCTATGCAGAGATACCCAGGCGATGCTGTTGGCCCCAGAACCGGTCATGTGATGTGGACTAAGCCGCTTCAAGATGGAGGGGTTGTCGGAGGAGACTCTGTTGCTATTCAAGGAAACACTTACTTCGAAGGGTCTGCGTATAATCAGAGATACACAAATCCGATAATAATAGCTGGAAAACTCTATTACACGGAGCCAAGATCGTTCACAGGTACTAACAGTGGACCAACGGTCTGCGTTGACCTACGTACAGGAGAAGTAATTTGGTCTCGAACCGATGTACCCGCGCTGTCATTCGGCTACGTGTACGACGTTGAAGATCCCAACCAACATGGAGTTTATCCGCCAATTCTGTTCACAAATAACTTTGGCCGCGCTTTTGATTCATTCACAGGAGATCCGCTGTTCAACGTAACCGGCGTGCCTTCAGGCAGGGATGCAAGGGGCCCAAACGGTGAACATCTTAGGTATGTTCTGACAAATCTTGGCAACTCAACGAATCCAAATTGGTATTTAGCCCGGTGGAATTCAACCAAAATGTGGGGAGGCGCGGGATTCGTACCTGGTGGCGCAGGATTTTCACCATCAATTGACACCACCACAACTACCACATCAAGAAACGTTACTACAACGAGCTGGGTTAATGGAAGTCTAGTAACCACAACCAAAACCGTTACAACATCTACGACCGCAGTCGATGCAAGTACTAGCAACCGCTATGATTGGAACATTACGGTACCAGGACTTAACAATGCGGCGACTACGCCTGCCATACTAGCAGCTTTCTACAACAACATGTTGCTTTGCATGAGAGGCACCTATCCTGGCGTTCCATCAAGCTTTGGAGGACCAGGTAGCTGGGCACCCTACACTTACGTCGGTATCAACCTGGACGCCACTGAGGGACAGGTCGGAAGTGTATTATGGTCGAATGAAGTTAGCGCACCATCAGGGAACCTCACTGTCTATTATGCCGGAGCTGACCCAACGGTAGATGTCTTCGTTGAAACGTATAAGGAAACCATAAACTTCGTGGGGTACAGTCTGACAACTGGCCAGCGCATATGGGGCCCAACTCATTCTAAAGCATCCTTTGACTACTATGGCCAACCCGGTCCTGCCCAACCGTACGGACAGGTTGCCTACGGGAAACTCTACAGCAGCGGATACGCAGGAATAGTCTATTGCTACGATTTGACCGACGGAAGCCTATTGTGGACCTATGGTAACGGTGGGGAAGGCAACAGTACTTCATCCGGATTGAACACGCCCTACGGCGCTTATCCAACCTTCATAAACGCTGTTGGCGATGGAATATTGTATCTGGTTACAACCGAACACACAATACTCACGCCGATTTACAAGGGTGCATTAGCACGCGCTATTAACGCCACCGACGGAACTGAGATATGGACTCTAAATGCTTACACCGGCGAGTTCGTAGCAATGAGCTATGCTATCGCAGACGGCTATGCAACATTCTATAATGGTTTAACCAACGAAATCTACGTTGTTGGCAGAGGCCCAAGCGCTACTACGATTACAGCATCGCCAAAGATTTCTGTCCACAGCGACACCGTACTGGTAGAAGGCAAAGTGATCGACACGGCTTCAGGTACAATGCAAGACGAGCAGACGGCGCGGTTCCCCGACGGTGTTCCGGTTGTATCCGACGAGAGCATGATGGAGTGGATGGGATACGTCTACCAGCAGAAGCCTCGTCCAACAGACGTCACAGGCGTTGAAGTTGTCATAAGCGTACTAGATCCGAACAACAACTGCTACGAGGTTGCTAGAGCCACAAGCGACGAAAACGGCATGTACAGCGCCACATTCATTCCCGAAGTTCCAGGCGAATACAAGCTCTACGCTTCGTTCGAAGGCACAGAAGGCTACTGGCCATCACAAGCTGAAACCGCCATAAACGTGGAAGAAGCACCCGTTGCTACACCTGAACCGACCCCTGTTCCACAAGAGCCAGTAGGAACCTACTTCACCGTCTCAACAATACTCATCATCGTCGCAATCGCCATAGTCGCCATACTGCTACTAAGAAAACGCTAAGACCATAAACAAAAAGCCGCAAACACACTTTCCCCTTTCTTAGTTTAACCATTCTCAATCATAAATCAAATGTAACAGAGGGGCTGAAAAGGACTCTGAACGGGAAAAGCAATAGCAGTAGTCTTGCTTCAAGAAACTAGCATCTTTCTTCTCCTTTATGTTTCTGTCCGTTCAGAGCCTCAGCAAACCCTCACTTGCAGATTTATTTCAGAATTTTTTAGGAAACTGTATCCAATAGTTTTGAGTGTATACTCGTTTTCGACTTGTCATACTATATTCTATTCCTTCCTCTCCTCCTTCCTTTGTGGCATATGTATATGCTGAACCAAGTATACACCCTGTTATCTATTTTTGGAAACGGTTAACCTCTGCAACCTTCATCCAACATAACCGTAACGCCCAAGTTGGTTGGTTGGATTAAATTTTAATCC
>CAZJQR010000176.1:0-3628 GCA_964548345.1 uncultured Candidatus Bathyarchaeia archaeon
TGCTGTAGCAACAACGTTCTGAATGTTTATTATGGCTTCAGTCTTCGGCATTAAAAACTACTTCTTGAAGTGTAGCGGATGGCTAAAGCGTGTGCTATCTAGGCTCTTCTTTTTCTTCCTGTCTTCTGCTTCTTTTTTCAATTTGGGAATTAGTGCGCGCGCGACTAATTGCGCAATTCATGGCTTACCTCGAAAGAGAAGGCTACCGCCAAGAAACACGCTACGTTTACCTAATAAAAAGACTAACAAAGCTCGGAGCTAATCTGCTGCATCCAGAGAGTGTCAAAGAAGCAATAGGAAGGCAGAAAATCAAAGACGGCACCAAACTTTAGTTCGTATACGCCTACAATGCTTTCACGAAAATGCTTAAAATTTCTTGGGAACTGCCAAAATACACACAAGAAGAAAATCTGCCATTCATTCCCGAAGAAAAAGAATTAGATGCCCTCATAACTTTCTGTCGTAGCAAGAGAATGGCTGCCTACCTACAATGTCTAAAAGAAACATTCGCGGACCCGGGAGAAGCTCTTAAACTTAGATGGATAGATATATCGGGAAACATAATCACCATAAACCATCTAGTGAAAGGACACTTGCCCAGACAGCTCAAAGTTCAACAAACTACTTGCAATGCTGAACGCGCTACCAAAAACCTCTGAGAGAATCTTTCCAACATCATATATGACAATGGTGCGTTGCTTTATAGCAGTACATAAGAGAGCCGGAGAACTGCAAAAGAACCCACGATTGCTGTCCATACAGCTTAGAACATTCAGGCACTGGGGCGGAACAATGATCGCCCACTATACCAACGGCAACGTCCTAACTGTCAAAAAGCTACTCGGACATAAAAGAATCGAAAACACAATGAAATACATAGGTATGATCCAGTTCAAAGACGACGAATTTGAAGTAGCCACAGCAACAACCGTCGAGGAAGCAAAACAAGTTCTAAGCGCTGGCTTCGACTACGTCACTAAAAAGAACGACATTATGCTATTTAGAAGACCGAAAAGGTTTTCAAAATATTAGTAATATAAACGCAGAACCCCTAAGGTAAAAGTTTATATTTTCCGCTGGTTTTTCCATAATTCCGATTGAAAAAAGCTTTGTAACACTATAAAGAGGTTTGACAATATGGCGTATTTAACAACAACTGGTTCAGGACAGCCAGTTCTAATATTAAAGGAAGGCACAACAAGAAGTAGAGGAAAAGAAGCCCAGAGAAACAACATAATGGCAGCGCGTGTAATTGGCGAAGTCTTAAAGACCACGCTTGGTCCACGCGGCATGGACAAAATGCTCATTGACAGCCTAGGCGACATAACCATAACAAACGACGGCGCAGCAATTCTCGAAGAAATAGATGTGGAACACCCAGCGGCAAAAATGATGGTGGAAATCGCGAAAACGCAGGATGACATGGTTGGCGACGGAACAACCACAACCGTAGTTTTAGCAGGCGAACTCCTCAAAAAAGCCGAGGAACTACTCGACCAGAACATTCACCCCACCATACTCGTAAGCGGCTACAGAAAAGCAGCCCAAAAAGCAATCGAAACAATAAACAAAGTCGCTGTGCCAGTAGACATCGAAGACAGCAAAACCCTGCTCAAAGTCTCCTTGACCTCAATGAGCAGCAAAGCAGTAGGCGCAGCACGAGAGCACCTGGCGGAAATCTCCATAGAAGCTGTCAAGCAAATAGCTGAGCAGCGCGGAGACAAGAAAATAGCCGACATCGACAACATCCAGCTTGTTAAGAAAACCGGCAAAAGCCTTCTCGAAACACAGCTTGTAAGAGGAATAATAATCGACAAAGAAGTTATTCACTCAGGTATGCCCAAAAAGAAGGAAAACGCGAAAATAGCCCTTTTAGACTCCGCACTGGAAATTGAAAAAACCGAGATGAGCGCCGAAATCCGTATCCGCGACCCCACCCAGATGCAAGCGTTCCTTGACCAAGAAACCAACATGATGAAAGAAATGGTGGACAAAATCAGAGCCTCAAAAGCAGATGTGGTCTTCTGCCAGAAAGGCATCGACGACATGGTTCAACACTTCCTCGCAAAAGCAGGCATAATCGCAGCCAGACGCATCAAAGAATCCGACATGGAAAAACTCGCACGCGCCACAGGCGGCAGAATCGTCTCCGACCTAGACGACCTCAAAGCCAAAGACCTAGGACAAGCCGGCTTAGTGGAAGAACGCAAAATCGGCGACGACAAGATGATCTTCGTGGAAAAATGCAAAGACCCACACAGCGTAGCCATCCTCATACGTGCAGGACTCGAAAGAATGGTGGACGAAGCCGAAAGAGCCATGACCGACTCGCTGTCCGTGGTCTCAGACGTTATAGAAAACGGCAAGATTGTGGCTGGTGGCGGCGCAGTGGAAGTTGAAGTTGCCAAGGAACTCCGCATGTACGCCACAAAAGTCGGCGGCAGAGAGCAACTTGCTGTAGAAGCTTTCGCAGACGCAGTGGAGATAATACCGAGAACCCTAGCGGAAAACGCAGGCTTAGAACCCATAGATATAATAGTCGAACTGAGATCAGCACACGACAAAAAAGACGGCAAATACAAAGGCGTCAACGTCTTCACAGGCAAAGTACAAAACAGCCTCGACAACGGCGTCATCGAACCCTCAGTCGTCAAAGAACAAGCCATAAAATCCGCAGCCGAATCAGCAGCCATGATACTACGCATCGACGACGTAATAACCGCCAAGGCACCAGCAGGCGGTCCAGGTGGTCCTGGCGGCGGAATGCCCCCAGGCGGTCCTGCAGGCGGATACTAAGCCCCTTCAATTTTTCTTTTTTGTTTATAGACTGTGAAAAGCAATTTGATTATTTCTTGTTCTTTTTTGTTATTTATGTTATTTTTTAGTTGCTGAGTTTGTAGGCTGGTTAAAGGGTATTTTTTTAAGGATTAAGTCTAATCCTTTTTTTCGAATCGCTATTCTTATTAAACCAAAGTTTCTTACGATAAGCAAGTCCAACTCTGGCTCCGGTAGTATAGTCCGGTCACATCAAGACAAAAGTGGAGTTTTCTCCCGAAGACCTAACTTAAAATTGGCTATTTGAATAGCGATATACATAATCTAATATAGTGGGCTGGCTTTTAACTTTTATGCTCCACTCTTTGCGCGCGCTAATGAGCCTCTAAATTGGTGATTATGGCTGTTTTCTCTTTGCTTAACCTGAAAGAAACTGTTTCAAAGCTCTTCACCTTGTTTGCATTTCGCCTCAAACTCTAATATGAAATTTGAAAGCAACAAGCGCTTTTCTATGGGATTTTGGAGTGTTCTTTGTGTGTGTGCCTTTAATATATCATATAATAATAAAGGGTGCCATTTTTCCATTCTTTCAGAAAAAGAGAGAAAGGCATTTGGAAAATGGACAATTATTAGCGCGCGCTTTTCCTAAAACCACTTTTGGTACCATTCATCAAACAATCGATGGCACTCTTTATGCCACATATCTTCTCCTGCGTCTTTTCGTAAACGATCAGCCATTTTCAGGTTATTGGCAATTTCTTTAGAAGCCTCACCCAAGCTATTCCTGACTACGTCTAGAGGAACAGAGAGGTCTCTGTCGTTGATTTTTCCATCTAAACCTGTAGCTTCAGCT
>CAZJQR010000177.1:0-3599 GCA_964548345.1 uncultured Candidatus Bathyarchaeia archaeon
TTAGTTGGACTAAGCCCCCGAACAAAGAAGAACTACGGCAACGAGTTTCATGAATGGTTTGTTTTCGTTGATTTGACGCCGACGGAGCAGATTAAGAAGCGTATGCACGATTTGACGACTCAGGATATTGCGCAGAGACTGTTTTTTGAGAACAAGTGGAGAGCGTTCAAAGAGTATTTGGAACGGAAAGGTGACCTTAAACACGCCAGCGTTAGGACGCGCTTGAGGACGGTTGCTTCTTTTTTCAGCAGGAACGGTTTGCCCTTGAATCTTAAGCGCGGAGATTGGGAGAGTACACAAGAACAGCCCGTTATTCAACGCTGGAAAATCACGAAACAAGAAGTCAAAGCGATGTACTCGCATGGCAACCTCAGAGACCGCGCCTTGCTGTTAGTTCTTGCGCAGTCAGGCTTTAGCGAAATAGATGTTAGCCAAATGAAGATTGAAAACCTTAAAAGAATATATGAGCAGTCGGAGACGGAGCATTATTTCCTTGAGAAGCCACGCGAGAAAACAGGTGAAGTTCAAGCCACATGCTTAAGTTACGAGGCGGTTCACGACATTCAAGCAATGCTTCAAGAACGCGATAATCCCGCGGAAGGCTATCTTTTTGTTTCCACTACAAAGGGGAAGGGCGACAAGTTAGAGGTAAGAACCATTCATAATGCAATGAGAGGATTAGCGGAGAAGACGTTTGGAGCTGAGAAGGCTAAGGAGTTCAAGACTAAGGCGCTTAGGAGTTTTTACAATAGCGCGTTGCTGAGAGCTGATATTAAAAGCGAGGTTAAAGACCTTATGATGGGACACGCGAGGCAATCCGCACGAAAACACTACGACTATGACGAAATAACAATCAAAGAAGCTTATCAAAGAGCGTTTGAGTACCTAAGCATTAATGGAATTCAGACAAGGCTTGACGTTAAGCGCGTAATGGACGCCTTAAAGGGAGTTCAGAACGCTAACACCGTGTTTCAGAAGGAGCTTGAGAAGAAAGACAAGGAGATGGAAGAGCTGAAGAACCAAGTTAGAGCACTGAAACCGTTTTTGGACGTTGTTGCTAAGGTGAAGGATGATGAGGCTTTGATTTTTGACGTTAAGGTGATTCCTAAGAATAAGCTGAAGGAAGCAGGTTACGAGACCCAGACGAAGCTCACCGACGAAGCCAATCAAGACTAAGAGACTACCAAGCTTCTAAGATGAGAAAGCCCTCTTTTAGTTCCCATCTCTTCTTTTTGTATCCGCTTGCTTTTTCCAGTTTTTGGTAGGGTACGCTACTTATGTCGTATCCGCGTTTTCCACGTTGCCTTATTTTTAGTATGATTTTCAACGTTTTACCCCCGTGATTACTGTGATTTGAGCCTTATTAACCTATTTTTTGCCACTTTTTTCAATCAAGCACAAGAAGGCTTCATTTACGAAATAACCAAATTTTTAAGCTTATTATTCAAAAAGAGCAAAAGTTTTAGTACTGCATATTAGCGTATCGAGTCGAGAGGTTTCTGCTAAGTGTCGCGGGCTCTCGCCACGCTCCAGCGTTCCAGCAAACGTTGGCATGAAAATGGCGAAGTTAATTTTTTTAGGGGAGATTAATTGGGCGCTCTCTGCTGAGTGGTGCTCCGACAACTGCCGTGCCCCCCTCTAAACTTTTTTGCCGAGGCTCTTGTCCCTGCGGGGACAATTCACGCCGTTCTTTTAGAACCGCTCAGTCATACTTCCTTCGCTCGGCGACCTCGGCATACAAAAAAGTTTTTCCCTTCGGGAACCGAGGGGTGTCGCACCACCGCGCGCTATAACAGAAGAGGATTACGAGATGAGAGTCAGGGAAAGGCGGCGTCGCTCGCTCCGCCGCATGATGACGCGAAAGCCAGATGGTTAAGCGCCTCGGGAAACTCGATGCGGGAGCAATCCCTAAAAGGGAACCCCTTGTCCTCCGAGCCTCTCCCTCGGCACACGAATCCACCGCAGATGAATGAATTTATGTCGCGCGCACTCTGTCAAACTGATAATTAATGCTCTTAATGCGGATAGCCTGACGGTATTCAGGAGAAAGGTGATGCAGATTGAATTCAAGTTCAGTAGCGCGTGGAAATAGATAAAAGATTGAGACATTAATCAGCGAGGAAGCTTTGCTCTCTTGCTAAGTATCTCAGAAACGAAAAGAGAGACTGGGTTCCAAGATTCGTGAAACTCAAGTAGTTATTCGACTTGTGGAAGATTAACACAGACGTTTTTAGCCTTAATCTATCGCCTTTGTGTATCAATCATAAAGCGCAAGCGTCTTACGATGGTCAAGTAAAAGCGGTATATTGCTGGACTTGCCAAAAAGGCAATGGGTATAGTGAATAGAACCCTTATCACAGACTGCTCTGGTGTAATTAGGAACTGCACACCTGGGTTCCCGATATACTGCGGAAAAAGCAGCCAGCCTATCCACATGCTCCAAATAGGCTCCATCAGATATATAATTAAGCTTCCTGAAGCAACCCAAGTCACAACTCTACTTAACTTAGAATTATTCACTTTGCTCAACATGTACAAGGAGACTACGACCATGGCTAAACTCCTAACCAACTGAGCCATCCAATTCACGCTCATCCACAAAAAAGTTCCCACATTGCCACTAACGGGAATGCTAATTAAACCAATTGGAATGAGCAACAAAGCTGGCGCAAATAGCAGTATTTTTCTGTTGGAGAAATCAAGAGTCCAGAAGAAGCCGACCGCAAACGGCATAATATAGACAAAGAAATTCGTGAATAACACCCAGTCACTTACGCTAACTGAAGAGAAATAAGTTATTGCGCCAACAACGAGGAGGAACACAGTTGTAGCTGTTAATTTCTTATGTTTGCCCATCAACGAGAAAATAAGATAATATACGAGCAGGACGCTAGCAAACCATAGACTAAATAGACCCCATTCTGGAGGAAACGACAGAAAATTCAAGCCTATTGCATAAGCTAAGTACGCAGGTACAGGAGGGAATGGTTGCCTTCTAGTAACAAACCACAAAGCCACCATTAGCCAGAAAGGAACCAAGAAAACCTTTAGCTTGTTCTTCCAAAATTCAGCAACCTTGTATTCTCGCTTTAGAAGGCTTCTCTGACACATATAGCCAGCCAAAAAGAGGAACGAAGTAAGCACGTAATCTTGGAGCAAGTAAATGACTTGTGGGTATGTATCGAGAAACGTACTATGGATTATGAAGAGTAGGACAAGACTAATAACTTTTACAATATCAACATTGACCATCCTCACTCAAATCACTCTTTCCTTCCCCTTAATTGAGGATGTGCCAACTGTCACCGCCACTTGACTGAGGGTTTGGGTGTGTGTACTAAATCAGATATTACATATTTGTTTTTGCTATCGTTTTGTGTGATATACGCGGTGATATTGTTATAGCGCGCGCAGAACAAGGTTTGCCGATACTTGCATTTGTTTTATAAGGAGTTTCTGCAATATTTCTTTTAACCCTAAAGTTGAGCGTTTAAAACGGCAAAATCTCCATACCCTCCAAACTTCGTTGTTTGAAACGGCTTTTCCCTATAGGTTTCTGCATAGAAGGTTGATAGAATTTATGTGGTTTCCTTACACCA
>CAZJQR010000178.1:0-3596 GCA_964548345.1 uncultured Candidatus Bathyarchaeia archaeon
GAACTTCCGACCCAAACATTTTTGCATGCGGCGACTGCGCTACTAAATTCTCATTCTTTACTGGTCAGCCCTCAACTTTGAGACTGGCATCAATAGCTACAACAGAAGCCCGTATAGCCGGTGCAAACCTATACGAAATTAGCAGAAAAAATCCGGGTGCGTTGGGAGTCTTTTCCACAGTAGTTGGCGACCTAACTGTGGCTATCGCGGGGGTGAGCGAAAAGGGTGCAAAAAACTGCGGATTTGAGGTGGTAACAGGGGAAGCTGAAGCTCCAGATAGGCACCCTGCAGGAATGCCAGGCACATCCAAAATGTGGGTCAAACTGATATTCAACAAAGTAAATGGAGAATTAATTGGAGGAGCGGTTAAAGGAGGTCCAAGTGCGGGAGAACTCATTAACGCCATCAGCGCATGTATTCAAAACAGAATGAGAGCCAATGATATCGCGATTTTCCAGATAGGCACTCATCCTGCTGTGACGGCTTCACCTATTGTATATCCCTTAGTAACAGTTGCAGAGATGGCTTTGAAAAAAATGAAAAGTTAAAGCGCGTGCTTCTTATCTCAGAAGACAGTATTCATTTTTGGTGAGATTAAAATTAATTCTGTTACAAAAGCAATTAGAGACTACAGCAGCATTAAATTTTAATCCAACCAACCAAAAGGACGTAACGGCTATGTTGGATAAAGGTTGCAGAGGTTAACTATTCCAAAAAAAGGTAACAGGGGTGTATACTCGGTTCAGCATATACATATGGCATAATGGAAGGAAAGGAAGGAATAGAATATAGTATAGCATATCGAAAACGAGTATACACTAAAAACTACTGGACACAGTTCCAAAAAAAGATCTGAATTGAGTTGATAAATGAGGGTTTGCTGAGGCTCTGAACGGACAGAAAATTCAAGGAGAAAAAAGAATGCAACTTGCTTAACGGCTGCTGCAATTGCTTTTCCCGTTCAGACGCCTTTTCAGCCCCTCTCCACCAAATTTATGATTGCTAATGCTTGAAATAAAAAAGGGGAAGTGTGTTTGTATGGTTTTTGTTTACGGTCCTAGCGTTTTCTAAGTAGCAGTACAAGAGCTATGGCAATTGCGATGATAATGAGTATGGTTGAGACGGTGAAGTATGTTCCAACTGGCGCTTGCGGAACAGGCGTCGGAGTAGGAGTCGCCTCAGGCGTTTCTTCCACTTCAATAGAAGTCACCGCAGACGATGGCCAATAGCCTTGGGAACCTGCGAATGTGGCAAAGATTGTGTATTTGCCTGGAACTTCGGGAGTAAACGGAACGCTGAACATGCCGTTTTTGTCGCTTGTGGCTCTGCCTACTTCGTAGCAGTTGTTGTTCGGGTCAATCACGCTTACGATCACTTCTACGCCGATAAAGTCTGTTGGGCGTGGCTTTTGCTGATAGACGTATCCCATCCACTCAGTCATGGACTCGTCAGCTGCCACTGGAACACCGTTGGGGAACCGCGCCATCTGCTCGTCTTGCATTGTACCTGAAGCTGCATCGATTACTGTGCCTTCTACCAGAACGGTGTCGCCGTACACTGAAACCTTGGGCGACGCCATAACCGCAGTAGCGCTTGGTCCTCTGCCAACAACGTAAATTTGGCTGTCATAACCGTTAAAGAATGTTGCAAAACCGTCCGCGATAGCATAGCTCATAGCTACGAACTCGCCGGTGAAATCTGAAAGAGTCCATATCTCAGTTCCGTCCGTGGCGTTAATAGCGCGTGCCAATGCACCCTTATAAATTGGTGTAAGTATTGTGTGTTCAGTTGTAACAAGATATAATATTCCCTCGGCAACAGCGTTTATGAAGGTTGGATAATCAGCGCGCGTGCTTTTCACGTGCCCTATGTCGTGCCTTTTCTCAGACGCATGCCATTAGGCACGTAAACGTGGTGGTGGTGGATTAAAATTTAGTCCAAGCGCGCGCAATAATGTTTAGAATGTTTATGAAGGACATTATTTTCCTATCTATAAAATGATCGAAGAAGGTTAGTCAGGATGCAGAAGCTTGAGCTCCAAGAAGTCAGCGCGGGATATGGAGTAGAAGAGGTCATCCATAGAATCAACCTTACGATTACTGAACCATCGATTTACGTTGTCCTTGGGCCAAACGGAGCTGGAAAAACCACTCTCTTCAGAACAATATGCGGTATTCTAAAACCTTTTTCAGGTCAAACAAAGTTTGATGATAGTGATCTTTTCAATTCGAAAGATGCACGTAGAAGGATAGCCTACCTTTCTCATTTGAATGCGCTCCCAGAGGAGATGACTGTTTTCAATGCATTGAAGTATTATGCTGATATTGAAGGTGGAGATGTTGAACACGTCCTTGATCTTCTAAGCTTGAGCGAACTTAGGGATAGAAAATTTTCATCTCTTTCACAGGGACAAAAGAAAAGAGTCTCAGTGGGCAAGATTTTCCTCAGAGAAAGGGATCTATACCTTCTTGATGAACCGACTTCTAATGTTGATCCAAAGATTTCCAAGGAAATCAGAGACATGCTGATCAAGTTGAGTAAGGACAAGTTCGTCCTCTACTCCTCGCACAATCTCTACGAAGCAAGGGAAATTGGAACATATCTGATACTGATTAAGAATGGGGAACTCAAGTTCTTTGATAAGTTGGAGAATTTAAAAACGAGACAATATCGTATAGGCATCAAGACTCTGAATGATGTATCAAAATTATTGCCAGAATCCAAGTTTGAAAATGGATATTATGTGATGAAGGTTGACAGCCCGCGAGAGGTTGCAAAGATTGTCAACAATCTGGTGCAAGCTGGTGCTGAACTCGTGGAGCTCCGCGAGCTGGACAATCCATTGCAAGAATTCTTTGAGGAAGAATGAAAATGAGCTTCTGGCAAGCCACCATGAGAAGGAGCGTTAGACTTAGCAGAACTTACTTTATTCTAGGGGTAGCAATGTCTATCTATGGAACAATTTTGTCGAACATATTATCATTCATCCCAGCTAATTATGGTAATCCTGCCAGCACACCGATTGATTTGATGAACAGCTTTCCTGTCCTATCCGTAGCTATTCTTTCGCTCTCAGCCCTCCTTTTTTCGCTACCTGTGGTGATGCTATTTGTATACGACAAGAACAACGGGGTTCTTGAGTATCTTCTCTCAACTGGTCTTGACCAGCTTGACATTTTCAAGGGTTATGTGAAGGCCTCATTGTCACTAGCAACTTATCTCCTAATATTTTCAACCATATTCAACACCGTTGTAGGCATCTATCTGGGAACCAGTTTGGACTTGTTGGCAAGCGTGGCTGTTCTCACGTTTGCTATTGGCATTTCAGAGGTCTTCCTGGTCACCATTTCCATGATGGCTTTTAGTTCCCTTCAGAAAACGCCTATGGGTGCTAATCAGCCTCTCGGAGTTATAATCGGGATTATTCCAATGTTTCCCGCGTTAATACTTCCCCTTGTATTTCCTTCAAATGCTATACTTGTTGACATCTTGATTGCTGTTGCAACCTTGCTTGTTTCATTAGCATTACTCCTTTCCATTAAGCGACTTATCCTGAGGGAGAAGCTACTGCCCTAAAGAAGCATTTCCATCAATTC
>CAZJQR010000179.1:0-3590 GCA_964548345.1 uncultured Candidatus Bathyarchaeia archaeon
GAAGACCAAAAGTCTCCCCTTCATAAACTTCAAGGTCAAACCCATCTAATGCCTTGATCTGGTCTCCCTTGCCATAATACTTCGATAGCTTATCTGTACAGATTACAACTTTCATGATCATCCCTCGAAATTGCTGTTTGAGAATTTTACTATATCTTGTAGCGTATTTAGGATTTTTCAAAACAATTCAGCGCTTTTATCTGCTAATCTAAAAATGCGGGCGGTGGGTTTTTAACCCAGCCCTAGGTCGAGATATCAGCTGCAACCTTATTTGAGCGTAGTATAGTCTAAGGTTTTTGGAGTATGTTACGGTCACATCAAGACAAAAGCGGCGATTTCTCCCGCAAAACTTCCCCTTTTTTGTTGAAAAGGACTAGCGCGCAAAAAGTTTTAACCAAGTTTCGAATATCCAAGAATATCCACAGGTCGTGAAACATAGCCTTGAGTAGGAAGAGAAGTCGACACGGAGACTTCAGCAAATTCATTCTTCTTGCTTTAATGAAAAAGGGTCCGCTCGATCTTAATGAGCTAGAGAAAATGGTATCTATATTGATATCCCAATTTGAGCTGATTGGAAAAGATTTTGGTACACGAATTGTATTAAGCCTCTTCTCCAAATTCGGACGTCCAGCAGCAGCTCGATCAAGCAGAGATAAACAAAAAGAGAGCAAACAAGAAGTAGACATCAAATCAGAATGCCAGAAGCTGCAGGAAAAAAGGCTTATAACGATCAATCAAATGTGCAAGTACGAACTCACCGCGGAAGGAAGAGAAAAAGCAACAGAATTCGAGAAAAATCTGAAAAAGAGTACAGACATTCTTGAAGGTCAAATCCTTAGTCCGTCCGCTGCCGCGCGCAACACGATTATTGTCGACTTTTTCCTTGCTTCACTGAAACTCTTATCAGGTATTTTTAGTGGCAGTGTTGGACTCTTAGCCGACGGCGCTGATGCTGCAGTCGACACTGTTTCTGCTGCAGTGGTGTGGCTAGGCATGAAGATTAAAAGAGAAAATTTAGGAACCTTGATCGTTCTCTTGATGATGTTTATCAGTGGCATTAGCGTGGGCTATGACTCTATTAGATCCATCATAGACGCATTCCTTGGAACATTGTCACTTTTGGCTATGCCTTACTTGGTAATTATAACCGAGATTATCGCACTCATATTTGCCTTGGTTCTTTTCCTATATCAGAGATTTGTAGGTAAAAGAAATGGTAGTCTGGTGCTCATTTCGCAGTCGGTTGACTCGAAGAACCACATCTATGTGGCTACAGGGGTCATAATAGGTGCAATATTCTCTATTTTCGGAATATACTTCGTGGATGCTTTCGTCGGCGGCTTTATTGCCACGAGAATTCTTGTAGACGGCATTAGACTATCCAAGGAAACGATTGCCTCGATCAAGGGAGAGGAGGTAGACCTCACAAAATATGAGATCCCATTTGAGAGGCATTGGGAATTGAGCAAACTTGAAACTTTTAGAACTTGGATACTATACTCTGTCAAAGAACTCAAATTGAACACGCGAGATGAACTTGTGCAAGAGCTGGAACGTACGTTCAAACCAAAATACGTTCCTATATTAACTGAATTCAAGTTTAGCTTAGGGAAAGGGTTTGATTTCGAGGAATCGTTTGACACTCTTGTAAATCCGCTAGTCGAAAATGATCTTTTAGTCAAGCGGAACGGCAACTTCCTCATTACAGGTGAGGGTAGAAAACGCATAACTGAACTAACCAGAAGCCTAAGATACCAACCAACGCTGAAGGATGCGGAAAAAGTTATAGCTGAACCGAAATAAGTAGGTATGATTGTGGTAGTGGAAGTAAAAACTAAGGAAACAAAGGATGTTTTGAAAAGGGAACACGTTGACCAAATAGGGGGGCACAGAATCCAGTATCAGAAAAAATACCCAGATCGCCCAGTTTACCCAGTAGTCTTTACCAACAAAAGCGAAATATCTTCTGAAGCTGTTGAGAAAGCCAAAGGCAACGTGAGGATCTTACGGAGTAGCGAGTTTGTAACACTCATGACAAAGTACATCGAATTAATGGCTAAAGGATGGAACATTGAGGAACCAGCTGAAAGAGTTGCTTTCATAGAGAGAATACCTTCACTTGAAAATTTTGAAAACCTTTTCAAATCATCGGAAGACCCTATAGTAACTTTAGACGACATAAATTCGTGCCTATGACTAAGAATAGCGCGCGCGCAAACCCAGAACGACATTTTTGGCTATATGCACTCTATTTCTTTTTGGGAGAGGCAAAAGTAATTACTGTCTGCTGCCTAAGTCAAGCTGATAGCGTATGGAATGGTATGTCTTTGCCTTGCTAGCTCCCGCTTTCTGGGCTATGAACAATGTTTTCATCAAATTTCTTATAACCAACAAATTCCAGAGCTATTTTCCAATGATTTTCACCGTTGTTTTTATGGATGCGCTTTTCGCTCTAGCAGTTCCTACATTTGCTCCAATTGTGGTTTCTTTTCCATATTCTATTATTGCCTTAATAGTGGGCTTGATGCCACTACTGGCATTCTGGTTTTATTCTAAAGCCCTTATCATGGAAGAAGTCACGAGAATAATAACACTTTTTCAGCTTATACCCGTATTTGTTGTCTTTCTATCAGTTATCTTTCTCAACGAGGTGCTTGGAATGCAGAAATACTTTGGAATTTTTCTAATTGTAGTTGCTTCAATTTTAGTATCCTACAAAAAATCAGGTAGTAAACCATTTTCCAGCGCATTAAAATTTATGATGCCGTTCGGAGTAATAATAGCTGCATATACAATTTCGGACAAAATTCTTCTAGGCCATTTGGACTACTGGTCGCTGTTCTTCTGGAATGTTCTAGGCACTTTTTGCGGAGTGATGTTACTGCTATCTTTACCGAAGCTGCGAAAAGAAACTGGAAAAATAATAATAGCCGCTGGAAAAAAGGCAGTCTTCACAACCTTCATAGGAGAAGGGCTGTATGTTATCGGCACCATATGTTCGCTAGTAGCGTTGTCTTTGGTTGACGCTTCGTTAGCCTCTTCATTGTTCGGTCTACAACCCTTCTACGTCTTTTTTTACACGCTTTTTCTGAGCATCTTTCTGCCGAGAATCCTCAAAGAAGAGATAAGCAAATCAATAATATCACTAAAAATCTCTGCTATTGCTTTAGTGTTCCTAGGAACTTGGCTTGTGATATAAGTTGTTTGTCATGCTCAAATCAATGTCGCTTCAGCAAAGCCTTATACTCGATTCCGACTATACTATATACGTACCCTATATTGATATGCTATTTTAGAATACTACCCCTTTTCTGATCTGAACTGAAATATACTATATTCTGAATCCTGTATACTGCCTTGCGTAGGTGCCTTCTGAAGTGCTTTTGCCTTCTGATTTTCGTTTTTCACAGGCATTTCAAGCCTGTAGGCGTGCCCCGAGCCTTCAGACAGGCTTCAAGCCATCCCACGCCCGAATCTCTCTCTCGGGGATTAAATTTTAATCCAACCAACCAAAACGGAGATGTCTGGTACGGTTACGTGGGGTTTGGTGGAATAGCCAACGTTAGCCTACGGTTGGAAAAAGGAAAGGA
>CAZJQR010000180.1:0-3553 GCA_964548345.1 uncultured Candidatus Bathyarchaeia archaeon
ATTGTTTCGGAACCCTTTTATGGCGTGTAGAAACCGTATTCTCTCTCCTCTACGCTTTTAACGAAGCCCCACACCATAATGCTTAAGCCAGCAATCAACCCAAACGCGCTGATAATCAGATTTAGAAAGTCAACTGTGGGCTGCGCATCGCTGCTTAACACTCCTTGCTCTGTGAACTTCTGGATTATAGCGGAGACTGGGAGAGTGAAAACAAGCCATAGGATGCTTAAACCTACCACGCATAAGCCGGCAACTACGATGATGTGTACGATTTGCACTCGGTTGAACTGTGGCAAAAAAACTTTCGGCTCCATCAGTAGCCAGCTCCGTAAGGGCTAATTACTGGTTGACGGCGAACCGTGACGAGAAAAGCCCACAGCGCAAACACGGAGTCAATCACAATTAGGATGGCGTAGTAAACAACTTTCATGAAGTCTGCTGTTCCCACTGCTTCAATGGGTAAGCTGCTGTAAAAAGCAGTGTAAGTCGCGTTAATTATTGGTTCACCGATCAGCCAGAAAAACGCTGTTAAACAAAACACAAGTAGAAACACGGTCCACGCTGCTAGTGGAGACACGCGCACAGGAAAGGTACGTGGAGTTTGCGGTATCAACCTAACTTTTTCTCCTTTTCTTTTTCGTTTTGAACCCTAACACGTCAGATGGGTCGAGAACAGGAAACTTCCAAACCTTCAGCTTGGAACCTAACAGCATAGGTTCAGAAGGCTTACCTCCTTTTGGCCAGTCTATGCTTGAAGGTAAACTAAGCGTTAGTGCTTTTGGCGTGGATGGAAAAGAAGACATAGAAGGTGACAATGTTAGCGGTGAACTCGGAGAATAGTATGACGATGAAGGCTCGGGTTCATAACTTGTAATTCGCGGAACACTAGATACTGGTTTGGAAACAGAAGGTGAAGGGAAAGACCCCCGCGTTACTTCTGGGACTTTGGAAAATCCTGAAGGCATAGATGGTACTGGCATAGAAGGAATTGAAGGTGGGGAAAATGTAGCTTTAGATGCGTTGCGTGACATCTTGGAAACTTCGCTAGTGAATGATGGAGTTTTAAACTCGGAAACTTTAGGAGCAACGCGCGCGCTGCTTACCGTTTTTGAAGAGGTTTTAGGCGGAGATTTCGATTGAACAACAATGGGCAGTACGCTTGGAACAGCCGCTAACCTTGAAAGACTAGCGACTTTCCCGTAGCTTGCGCCATAAGTCTGCACGTTCAAAGCTTTAGTTGCTGCTGACGCATTAGCTACTGGCGCGTAACTTCCCTTGTAAACTGTTATGTTCGTGTAGTCAGAAAGCAGTGACCGCACAACTGGAACATTACCTAAACGACCTGTTGGTTTTTGCTGAATCTGGAATGTGGCTACTTTGCCTTCGCTAACGTAAACTGAACCTGGCAGCTCAACGCCTTGCCGCGTATATTTCGTGGGGGTAATTAACTGTCTTTCAGCCGATTTTCCCAGCAGTGTTTCTTGAGCGATTCCTGTTTTACCAGACAACATGCTTGTTCGCGTTAAGTAGTCATCAATGTTTTCTCCTGCTTGCCTTAGAAACTGAGAGCTAACTGGCGTTTCCGTAGTTACTAAAGCCGCGCTTTTTCCGCCAAAAACTATCTTTGGCGTTTCACTATAGCCTTTGCCGATTCCAGCGTAGCCGCCATAAACCGTAACGAATTCTTCGTCTCCTGGCGCACTGTAAAAGTGGAACAGTTCTTTCTCTGAACGGAACCCAGCGGCTTCACTTGGTATTCCCTTTATAACCGTTTTGCCTCCAGCTTGCAAGTCAAAACCTTCAGGATTAAGCGTGGCGTGACCCGTTGGAACATTCCGGTTAATGTAATCATCTAAGAGGCTTTCAGTAGTTACGTCACCAAAACCAACAGGGTTCTTCGTCACGTCAGCAACAACTTCAAGCCGCCTACCTCCTAACTCGTCAAGCGGGTTTTCGCTGACGTAAGTTTTAACGGGTTTGCCTGTTTTACCTATGACTTCTGGACCTTCCGTTAACCTTTCAACTCCGCCTAGCCGTTTGGGAAGTTTCGGTCTTATCGCGTTGACTGCTTTGCCTCCAAGTTCTACAGCTACGCTTGCGCCTGCACCAATCAATGCACCTTGCAAAATGGCGTTTGTGTCTCCGCCTGACATTAAGCCGCCTACGGTTGCACCTAACCCCGCGCTCAAGCCAGCCCTTGCAGAAAGCCCTGCTAATCCTGGTTGTGCTAAGACGGGAGCGAGTTTTGCGGATACCCTGAAGATTTCTTGTGCGCCTTTCACTGAAACCGCAAACAGCAATAGGTCGCCCGCTACTGAGCCTGCTTGGAAAGATGGACTCTGCGCTTCCGCCGTCTTGTATTCTTCTGTTACTCTTCCAGCCAGCACGCTGGAAATTATTGCGCCTGAAACGGTTGGGGGCTGGGGTAAACCTTTCACTCCCCATGCGGTAGCGGCAGCGTAAATGGGAGATTCCACCGCTGAAACCGCGCCGCCTATAAACTCGGTTGGTGTACCTTTTACTCCTGCTATGCCTGACCCTAAAATATCTGTGACTTTAACCACTATTTCCTGTTTGTTCGGTATTTTTCTGCCAGTGACGGCTTCCGCAGCGTTTATACCTATTTCAACAGGGTTAAAGGAAGCGATTTGTTCGCCTATGCCTTTAGGAGGCTGCTCTTTGGGTGCAGTCTTCACTTCCACGTATGGAGCACCGCCTTCAGGCTTCACTTCCGTAACCGAAATAATCTTCTGCGTACTTGGAATGTTTGGAACCCCGTATTTGCCTGCGAGTTGGGGTTGTCCAACTTCACGGTAAAAACCGCGTGACTCTGCTTCCTCCTGCGTTTTCGGGGGGTTCACTATGTCCTGCACGTACATTGGCGGAGTAGTAGGTTTGTAAGGAGGCTTGGACTCTTGGGTTTGCGATGCGATTTGTTTTTCACGTTTCTCCTGTTCTTGAGCTGAAACTTCTGGAGGTCTATTTAACCCTTCAATCCTAGCTGGCATGTTTAGTCACATAACCATTTAGCATAACTAGTATAAATAAATTTAACAAAGTTTAGATGAAGGGGGAAAATTGTAAAGCTTTTAAGGGTTGTACATGGCTTCCCAGTAAACGTATTGTGCGGTGGTTACTAATCCCCACGCGGGATCTGTTACGTTGTGAACTTCCACGTCTAGGTTTGTTCCTGAAATAGTTACGATGGCAACCCAATTGTTCGCTGATACCATGCAGGTTGTTGGTGTAGTGAATAAACCTGTAGCTATGGTTCCTGAACCAGTAATTTCTTCATATCCATTCTCGTAGTAGTTTAATGTAATTTTGCTTCCTGTCGTGTTAAATCGGAAGCTGTCCACGAATTTCGGGTAGTGCCCAGCGTTGAGGGTAAACATTGAAAGATCATCCCACCCTTGAAAGTCGCAGTTTTCATACTTGATTTTATTCATTTCCTTGTTTGCATAGTCAATCCATGAAACATCAATGTTCGTGTACTCGCTGAAGTAACAGTGGTTGAAAACTATGCTTTTTATACCCGTGTTTAAACCTGAAG
>CAZJQR010000181.1:0-3512 GCA_964548345.1 uncultured Candidatus Bathyarchaeia archaeon
TAAACAGTAGCACTAGCAAGGCCAATACTACAACTATTGCTACAATCATTCCGGCCGAGACAGGCAAGAAGTATTGATCAGCAACTGATGCCGGCGTCGGTGTAGGCTCAGGAGTAGCAGCAGGTGCCTCTTCAACGTTTATGATTGTTTCAGCGAAAGAACGCGCGCACTATGTTGGAGATGGCAAACGGCTACTTTGAAGCAATGTGGGAAAAATCCTCGGAATGTGGTGTATAGACTTATAGGAAATATTTTCAATCGGCACCTTTTCAGAAAATGCAAACCCTGGCTTTGGCACGTCTCAAATATTCTATTCTTAGACTGTGAGTTGATTCAAAATCTGCTTGCATCACTTAACAACAGCAACCATCGGCGAAAGTGAAGAAGTTGAGTCACCTTTTGCGGTAAAATAAACTGCACAAAACATGCTAGAAACATGTGAGTGTCGTTTTGAGTTGGTGAACTCTATTTTAGAGAAAACAGGAACACGTGAAAACAAAGATAAAACATACCTGAAAAATTTCGTTTTGGTAGTGAGAACCTTGACCTAAAAAAACTAGGTTTTTAATAAAATATAATTAATAGCTGTTCAACTTGACAGTTAGGGTTTGCTGAGGCTCTGAACGGGCAGAAAATTAAAGGAAAATAGAAAAATGCAGTTTGCTGAAGGTTACTGCAATTGCTTTATTGTTCAGAGTCCTTTTCAGCCCCTCTTTACTGTGTTTGATTTATGATTTTTGCTGGCTAAACTAAAAAAGGGAAAGTAGGTTTGTGCGGTTTAGTTTGGTCTTAGCGTTTTCGAAGCATTAACACTATGACAGCGCCGACTACTGCTATTGCGATGATTATGCCAGTTATTCCTGGAACCAAGTACAGGTCAGCAGCTGATGCCGGCGGCGACGTGGGTTCAGGAGTAGCAGCGGGAGCTTCTTCAACGTTTATAGCGGTTTCAGCGAAAGATCCGTAGTAGCCTGCAGAACCTTCGAAGGAAGCGATGACGGTATATTTGCCTGGAACCTCCGGAACGAGCGCAACACTGTACATGCCGCTCGCGTCGCTTGTTGCTCTGCCGACCTCGTAGTAGTTATTGTTAGGGTCAAGCACCTCTACGACCACTTCTACGCCGGTGGCGTCTGCCGGACGCTCAAACTGAGCGTACACGTACTTCATCCACTCACCCATACTCTCGTCAGAAACAGCAGGAACACCATACGGAAAACGCATCGTCACAGCATCATCCTTCGTGCCCGGAGAAACGTCAGTAACTGTGCCTTTCACAAGTACGCTCTTGCCGTATGTGGTAACGTCGTCTTGGATTGTAACTGTGGTGGCGCTTGGGCCTTTGCCGAAAGCGTACACGCGCTGGTCGTAGCTGTTGTACCCTGCTATTACACTGTCGCCCATGATTGGGTCTCCGCCCCAGTCGGTTTTGCGGAACAAGCCATCCACTCTGTATATTTCCTCTCCTGTTGTGGCGTTAAGGCAGATCATAGGTGCACCGCGGAACAACGGGTTAACGGGAGAGTGCTCGCTATGGAAGAGGTAGATTTTTCCCCCGCTGATAAAATCGACGTCTGCAGACCATTGGTTGCCCCATAAGAATTCTGAGTAGGGGTCTGTGATGTCGTATCTCCACAGAAGCTTGCCGTTCGTGAGATCCCAGCAGTGCAGTTGTCCAGCTTGGCCAACTGAGTAGAGCTTGTCATAAGCGACATAGCGACCTATGCTGTATATGTCCAAATAGTTATGTGGCACCTCAGTTTTCCATAGGTAATCCCCTGTTTCGAGGTTGAAGGCATGAAATGTCAGCTCCTCTTTATTCCATAGGATTCCAACGTTCGCGTCCAGATCCGTAGTATACCACCTTGTGCTATAGTCACCTTCAGCCCATTCAACTGGTGCATTCCAAGTTTTACTGTACAGCAACTGTCCTTCTGACCCTGGCTTCAAGCTGAAAGCCCATAGATGGATCTGCGATACGCCTACAAAGTCACTCCTATATCCACTTTTGGCGGTCATGTCCATACCGACAACTTTGTCGCCAAGCTTAACTGCCATGACATTTCCTGGCAAGCCCTCTGGTATCGATATATTCAATGCCCATGCGCGCTCATACCTTGAGCCTGACCCCGCGTCAAGAGCGCGACTGCCAACGCGGTTATCGTGCGCGCTTCCCCAACTGCCCTGCATTGAAACCATAGCACTCTGGTTCCACAAAGTCATCCGAGCTTCCGATAGACTAATAGAATAGCGGTAAATTTCTCCTTTTTCACCAACTATGTTGGTGCCTGAAGGCACGTTCTTATACTCAGATATCTGTTCTCCAGTGAAAGCGTCAAAGCCATACCAAGTGCTGCCAGAAGTCACCCATAAGTACTCGAATACGCCGTGGTAGTTGTACGAGTCCCAGTAAATTAGCTGTCCAAACGATATCGTGCTGCCGTCTAGAAATGTTTTAGCCCATAACTCTTCGCCGGTGCGCAGATCCACACAGTAAATCAGTCTCGGTTGTTCGTAGGGGCCAGCCGTGTAGTAAATTTTTCCGGCGAGGATAATTCGATTCGGGAATTTGCCTTCGTACGCATCTCCGTGTTCCATAGAGTGAACTTCTCGCTCTCCTCCAGCGAGGCCTCCTGTCGTTAGCACCTTTGTCCACAGTACATGCGGCGCCTCTGGTGCATCGTTGTATTCATCATCCATCCAAGAACTTCCTGAGATCGTGTACCATTCTCTATGCTGCGCGTTTATCGGGCGAGTCCAGTATTCAGTTGGAAGTGGAGAACCTGGATAATACTCTATTGGCTCCTCCTGTACGACAAGGGTCAGTATCTCACTGTCGCTAGCTAGCATCTTTGTACCCTGAACGATGCCACCGCCTTGACTATTAGCATCTGTATTCTGTTCAGGGAAGTGCGTCTGCAAAGTGTAGTTTCCGGCCATCGTTGGCACGTATACGGTGCCTGTTCCACCCGTAGCATCAGTTCTGAACGGACCCAGCGTCTCAGTGTGGCCGTCAGGCCTCGTGACTGTTACTGTTAAGTCATCCCAGCCATACGCTACGTTTGTCAGTGGTTGTGTAATCCCAACGTGGAGCAACACTTCTTGACCAACACCTACTGGATTAGGCAAAGCACCAATGAAGGCATAGGTGACACGTGGCGGGAGCATATCAGCTGTTAAAGCTTCTACGATCACAACATTGCTTTCCTCAGTAAAATCTGGCGGTAAAGCCCACTTAAGCGCGAAATCGCCTGTCTCGTTAAAATCAAAGTCATAGACGTCAAGGTCGCCATTATCTCTGGTAAGGTATGAATCTATATATGTAAATTCAGTGCGGCCGGGATACTGGACAAATAATGATACGTTTTGAAAGGGTCCAGGACCACCGTTGAGGTCGATGTCTACTTCAGAGTGAATAAGGACGGGCCCCGAAACGTTCATTATTAAAGCCTGCGCGTTAGCAGCTGGCAAAGCAACAAACGAAACAGCCATAGCAAACATCAGAAACAAAG
>CAZJQR010000182.1:0-3461 GCA_964548345.1 uncultured Candidatus Bathyarchaeia archaeon
CATAGTTTTTTCAAAGTAAAAAGAGCAAAACTTATATGACAGAAATTTACTTTGCTTCAAAAAAGTTTAAGCGGGGAAAAACCAATTTGCCCATCAAATACCAAAACAAGGCAAGATTGAAGATGCCAGAAGAAGCAAACGAGCCCTTTGCAATCGTACGCGCCGAGAGCGAATTTGAATTATGCAAAGAAAACCTCGTCCCCATCTACGAGGAATACGAACAGCGCAACAGGGTAGGAGAAGAGAAAAACTTTCGGATGCTCCCCAGAGGATTTGCGACAAAACTTCTCAAAATTGAAGGAAACGCCCTGTTCCCTGAAGACAATTTCAACGAGGCAGAGAAGAAAGCACTCGACACCTTCGTGACGAAAAAATACGTTAAATCTGCCAAAGTCGCAGGCAAAAAAGTCTACTTCGATCTCGACTCAAAAATCAGGAAATACCTGATCAGCGTTCTCCAACGACATTACTAGCTCAAGGGCCAAACCCTGATCTTACCACAATCAATAAAATACAATAGAGGATAATGTCAAATGCTTCTTGGTCTCACTTAAGAAACGGACTTGGACAGAAAGCCACCGGAAATTCCGAGGGAACGAAATCATCAATATTAACCGTGCGCGCGGCGGACTAAATCGTGGTTTTCTTCTCATAGGAGGAGGATATCTTTGCGCATAGGTAGTTGTCAATTATGGATTTTGACTGATGAGTTTAGTTAGAGTAGTGAGGTAAACAAGTTTAGTGGCCATGCAGGGTAAGGTTTGCCCATAAACATGTCTAAGTTTTCGATATTCTGTATTTTGCCGATTTGTTCTTCTAATTTAAATAAATCGTCATAATCTCTCAAAACTATGTTTACAAACAAATCATATTCTCCTACGACATACTCCAGAACCATTACTAGGTTTGGTATTTGAAGTAACTTGGCAACGGTTTCTGATGTCTTGCTTCTGTTAGCAACCTTTATAAGCAGAAGAACCGCCGCGTTGTATCCGAGTTTTTCCAGGCTAACCGTTATTGTCGAGCTTGCTAAGACGGTTCTTCTAAGCTTCTTGTATCTTTGTGTAACATTCTTTGATGAAATGTTGAGTTTTTGCGCAATTGTTATGAATGGGGTACGAGAGTTTTGTGAGAGTATTTTAGCGATTTGTCTATCTGTTTTATCGAGTTTTATTTTTTCAAGGCTTGTTTTGTTGGGTTTTGGATGTGGCTCATTTTTGGTCTTGCTGATTGAGGGAGTCAACACCAAGTTTTCGGAGTGGTCAATGCCTGATGTTTTGTTCCAAATAAAAGCACTCGTATGCTTGATGTTTGGATTGGTTTCTATATCTTGGATTGTTTTTGATAGTTCTTCGAATTCGTGTAAACTGATGACGGTGGCAATGTTGGCTCTTGCAAAAATGTTTCTAAATACCGCACAGCTGTGAGGTTTGCTTTTCAGGACTTCCATTACTTTACTTTCATCGTTTATGGCTGTTGCAACCCAGATGGTGGCGATGCACTTGTATCCTAAGCTGGCAGGGTTTACCTGCATTATTGCTCCGTTTATTATGCCTGCTTTCCACAGGCGATTGTAGCGCTTGCTCACAGAGTTGACTGAGATTTTGCAGTCTGTGGCAATCTCGGTAAAGCTAGTCCGTGACTCCTTCAAAAGAGTCCTCAAAATCTTCTCATCAATTCCGTCAATTTTTCGCCGATTTGGCAATTCACAACACTTTTAAACCCTTAATATCAACCCTAATGTTAAATCTTTCTTATCCTGTTTTTTAACCTTTCTGCTCAACATTTGGTAAATTTATTTCCATTCTAAGACTGAATTAGAAAAAACATTATATACTAGTTGCCTTGAAAGGGAGAAACATAAAATTCAAGGAGAAGAAAAAAACGAAAAATGCTAAAAACAAAACAATTGCTATTGCGATATTCTTGATGCTTTCAATCGGAACCTCAATGATGCTAATACCTAATGCTTTCGCTCACACACCTCCCTGGGACATCACAACCTTCGCCTACATCAATGCTGCACCTAATCCTGTAGGCGTCGGCCAGACAGTGAACATAATTATGTGGGTTGATAAGACAATGGGAGGGTGGTTTGCAGCATCATACGACAATGACGTCCGGATGCATGACTACAAGCTTACCATTACAGATCCTGACGGTAAAACCGAAACAGAGACTTGGGATATCGTCTGGGACAGCACGTCATCACAGTACACCTCCTACACTCCTACCAAAACTGGCGAGTACACGCTCAAGTTCGATTTTCCGGAACAAGTGTGCACTTGGGCTACTGACTACCAGAACGACACATATTTAGCCAGCAGTGCAACGACAAAGCTTACTGTGCAGGAAGAACCGGTAGTTGCCATAACTAGCTATCCGCTACCCAAAGAGTACTGGGCACGTCCAATATATGGTGAAAACACCGACTGGTGGGCGATCTCGTCAAACTGGCTCGGCACTGGCTCTCCAGAGTTCAAATCCTGGAATTTCGGATACAACGTTGCAATTTCTGGTGCGGTGGGCTCGCAGACCTCTCACGTAATGTGGACTAGGCCGCTTCAAACTGGAGGAGTCGTTGGAGATGACAACTTTGCCGTTTCGGGAGACACATACTTCGAAGGAACTGCATACAGTCAAAGATTCACCAATCCGATAATAATGGCAGGAAAACTGTTCTACCCAGAGCCAATAAATGCCTGGGGTGCCCAGAGTGGTCCAATTGTATGCGTTGACTTACGTACAGGAGAACTTCTTTGGTCTCGAACTGATTTCTTATCCGGGCCTTCATTCGGTTATATAGCCTCTTGGCAAGACATTAACTACCACGGAGTTCAACAACCAACTTTAGTTGCAACCTCAGGCAGGGGAAGCTCAATACCTTCTGGTACGTGGGTTGGGTACGACGCTGACACAGGAAACTGGCTGTGGAACGTAACAAACGTACCTTCAGGTACAAAAGCAATGGGGTCACAAGGAGAATACTTGCAATATGTCATTGAAAACGCAGGTAACAGCACGAATCCCGATTACCGTTTGATGCAGTGGAACTCGTCCAAACTAGGTGCAACTGGCATGATGGCAACTGGCGCAATTTCAGGCTCAGTCGACGCAAGCACGCCGAACCGTTATGACTGGAACGTTTCGATACCATGGGCCAACACTATGGTGACGCTGGGACCATTCGGGCCGTCACTTGATTTTACAATAAATGCAGCTTACGGTATGGACATAATGCTTTGTTACAATGGCACTTTACCTACAGGCGGTTCACCTTCGACATTTGGTAGACCAATAAGCAGCGCTCCCTACACGTACTTTGCTGTCAACCTCAATGAGTCTAAGGGTGCAGTGGGTTCGGTGCTGTGGCGGAAGACGTATGACGCGCCACCAGGCGGCATATCGGTGTTTGTATCCGGAGCCGACCCGAAAAATGATGTATTCGTTGAAAGCTATAA
>CAZJQR010000183.1:0-2300 GCA_964548345.1 uncultured Candidatus Bathyarchaeia archaeon
AAAGCGCGGTCTGCACTATCGTATTTAGTGACTATCACGTCAAGGTTGTAGAATGGTCTGCCGTCGTTGTCTACGCTGAATGAAACCACTGTGCGGGCTAACGCCATGTCATTTTCGAACACGTCAAAGTATGAGCCTACACCCTCTTTCACGTGAGAGTTAACTTGAATCAGGTTGTTCTTGCTCAGCAACTGCGATATGGATGTGCTGGTTTCATAATTGCGTTCTCTGTTATCTACAAGTTTGCTGATGTAGTGGCCTGTCTGCATCAACGCGCCTCCGCCAGAGTCATCATGTCATTTAACAGGCGATCATACGCGTGGTAGCTCCAATGTACCTTACGCACTCCATCCCAGATGCTGCGGTTTCGCGGGTCATTAATGCTTTTCTGCATGATGTGAGGGCGCTTAACAACTTTTATGCCTAACCCACCCGTTTCAGGGTCTGTGTAGCTGATTTCGTCTTCAAACAGTCTTTCCTTTCCTTTCTCCTTGATTGTTTCAAAGTACAACGGGTAATACTCAATGTCTTTGCCTCTAACATGCGAGTGGATTGCCGCGTAGAACTGCGGGTAAAAGTTAGCCACGAAATCTTCCATGTGCTGCCTGCCAACATAAGGGTCAAGAAGGTTTATGCCCTGCTTCTCCGCTTTCGGAGCCAGCTTATCCCAAGCGGTTATCGCCACAAAAATCTTTTTCATCTGTTCACTGCGTTTCATCTTAGTGTTTAAAATGTACTCCGCCATCCTAGTAAGCGGAACGTCAGGATCAATGTTTCCCGTGTCATCTTTCGGTTTGTCAATCTGCTCGTCAAACCCTAAAACCTCTGATGCTTTCGTGATGAAAATGCAAGCTTCACACTCTAACATTTCTGCGAGTGCGTGTTCAATAACGTCTTTTGCGGTGCGTTGCATATCAGTGTTTAAAGCACGTATCTGCCAGATAACCTGATTCAAAGTTTCACCTGGCAAATCACACACTTTCATCTGTAACATTTTATGCCACAACTGCTTGCGAGGCCTGATGTCGCGGTTCAGAAGTTTGCCAACTATAGGAACAGAGAAAGCTGCAAACCGTTTCTGCTCCAATAGCAAACCTGGGCTACTGCGGAACCCAAGGTAACTGCGGGTTTTCGCTGGGAATATGCCACTCATTAAGTTGCTTATGTCTTGGTGGATGTTGCTTCCGCCTTCTAGCATTCTTGCGAAGAATGGAGTGTCACTGTTGACGGTTTCTCTGACTTTCTGTTGGGCACGGTGGAACAGGCCTGCGACGGTAACGGTTTTTCCTGCTGATGGGGGAGCTATCAACGCGACTCTTGCGCCTCGGCTGAACTCTTGTTCAGCTGGCACCCACTCTGGTTTTTTCTTAGGTTCGAAATGTAGTGCTGTTAGCATGTCCTGTACGGTTCCGAAGTCTGTGCTCATGCTGATTCAACCTTCATATCTTCATCAAACAACGGTTTTGACAGCGTGTCCACGCCGCCTGTTACTCCAGGGGAAGGAACGTACCCTGTTTTCTTACCGTAGTTTTTGCGGTAGAAGTACACGAAGAACACACCTAATCCTATGAATAACCCTCCGAGGAAGAACATGTTAGTGAAGCATGCAACTAGAACTCCGAGTATTAAGCCTCCAACGAATAACGTGCCGCCTGCAACGAACGCTACAAAACCGGATGTGCCCATGATTAATATGCCAACTAATGACACCAGTAGGATTGCAACAAGAATGCCAAGCAACAGTGTTTTCCACGGAAAGTTTTTTCCGAATTTAATTTTTTTCATGGTCATTCTGTGTTTTCACCTCCCTTTACGTTTCTTCCGTTTAGGAGGAGCTTTACTTTTGCGTTTGCTTTTTTTGCGGGGTTCAACTTTCTCAGCCTTTCTCCATAAGTGGCGTCTTATCCACCTTTCCCACCACGGCAGATTTCTCGTTTCGGTTACGGTTTTCACCCGCCTGTAAATAGGATAGACACCAACAAGTTAAAACGCACATTCACTTTCGCCTCTTGAATAAGCTTGTAAACCATAAAAGCCAAGTCTGTTTAATAATCTTCACATTTCTCACTTCAGCATGGCCATCTGTAACGTTTTTAATGTAAATTGCATACCGACTTTCCCAAGGGCGTAACGTAACAGTCGCGTTTTCTAACCTAAAATTATTATCAGCTTCTATAACACCGCTCATTTTCTATTCACTCCAAATGTAAGCTATTAAATCTGCAAGATATGGGGATATAATCCACTCGTAAGGATTACCACTGCCTCGCTGTAGATTATCAGAACGTTTCCAAATTAAC
>CAZJQR010000183.1:2310-3318 GCA_964548345.1 uncultured Candidatus Bathyarchaeia archaeon
ACGGTGTGCCTTTCACTCCGCTGTTGCCTCTTTTCCACACAAGCAAATGTTTATCGCCGAAACCATGCAGCACACTTAAACCGTTGTTTTTGCCTGTTGCCCAGCTGAAAGAGTAAGTTGTAATTGGAATATGCAGTTTAACCATGGCAATAACGGTTTTTATGTTTTCGATAGATTGGTTGCCGCGAATAAGTTTGCGTTTTCTAAGTTCAAAATAAAGTGCTGTGTCGTTTATGCGGTTTTTTGTTTCCTCAAGCTTCTGCTTTAACTGTTCAGGAGTTACGTTGACGGCTTCCTGACTCATTGTTGTTCTGCCTCTTCCTTCAGCAACGGCACAGGCGGTAAACTGTTATCCCAGTAAGCCACTTCAATTTGACTCCGCAACACCATACCATCAATATATTCCTCAGGGAAAAACTGCTGCGGCTCCTCCACACTGCACTGTTCCTTTAGAAACTTGTTGATTTCATCTGCGGTGCTGGTGCACACAGTTTCTTTGATTAATCGATCTTGGAATGCCCATTGAAAAGTGAAGGTTTTAGCTAGGTAACGCTGCTTCTTCCATAAATCATGTTTCCCGCTGTTTTTTCCTCGATTCGCCATGCTAACACCTGCAGCCTATCTTTAGGCGCTAGGTATGGAAATAGACACATTTCTGTGCCGGGATAACTAGATTCTCTATTTAGGTGGTGTTAGTATTTAAGATTTGTGTATAAGATATATCTGTTAAAGATATGTTTTTTCCTATACAAAATTATATATACAACTTATAACAGTTATATCTAACAGGGAAAAAACAAAATGGCAAAACAGAAATACACAACAATCAGAATCTACAAGGAAGACCGACCACGCCTCGACGTTTGGAAAGCACAAATGCTACTGTGCGGAAAAGGCAGTTTAAATGACGCTGACTTTGTAAAGGAAAAGCTAAATGATGAAGAGGAAAAAGAGGCGGGTGTAAAACCGTAATGTCACGCAAATATGTGTGCGACAACTGCGGTAAAG
>CAZJQR010000184.1:0-3312 GCA_964548345.1 uncultured Candidatus Bathyarchaeia archaeon
ACCCATTTTCTATCTTTGCTTTTTTTGCAGAGTTTTGCATACAGCAAAGAGTATGTAATCATAGCTGAATATATTGTACCTAATAATGAATTTAGAACAGAGTTAATAATATCAGCGGAATCAGAGCGCGCGCTAGTCGAGCTAACCCCTCTCTTCTTTCCCTCTCAAACTTGGATGCATTGTGAGATAAAAAGATTGTTTTTGACCTGTGCTTTTCAGGAGAACAGAGAGAAAGAGCAGAATTTAGTTTTCTGAAGAATAAGAATCATTGCTTCTATAGAAATATAATTTTATTCAAACTGAGAATGAATCAATAGAAACATCTTCCATAGGTCATAGAAGATAATTCAATCAGCCAATAAATGCAGCTGAAAAGGTGTAGCTGAGTGTATGCATTCATTCTGGGGGGGCATTGTTGATTTTATTACCAACGTTTTGTATCAGATTTGGAGTAGTCAGGTCTATTCCATGTTTTCTACAAACGTCCAATACAGTTCGTCTCAGATTTGAATCAATAATTGGAAGCATCTTTATTTGGCTAATAAACACATACAGCGTGTATTCAACAGAAAAATTAAGCAAGCTAGTTACCAAGACATAAGGCTTCGGTTCTTTCAAAACTCCTTCAACCATAGTTGCTGCTTCCAGCAACACCTTTTCAACTTGCTCAGAATTTAATTCATATCCAACAGTAATTGAACAGTTTCTACGCACAACATTCTTTTTTCCATAGTTGTCTATTTCCGTAGTTAACAATTGCTGGTTTGGAATAGAAATCATAACGTGATCAAGAGTCTTCATTCTAGTATAAATCAAATCTATAGCTACAACATCTGCAAACTGTTCATTGAATAGTATGCGGTCACCTATCTTGAAAGGTTTGCTAGTCATCACAATTAATCCAGCAATTGCGTTACCAATGGTATTCATTGAAGCAAAACCAATAATGGTTCCACCTGCAAGAGCCAAAAAGCCAACCGCTAAGCCTACATCAAATCCGAACTGAGCAACCACAATTCCTATAGCGATTAAAACAAATAACCATTTGAAAAGCCTATTCAAATTAAAAGCAACGTTTTCTTCAAGCTTATTTCTTTCTTTAAGCCGGGTAATTTCTCTACTAAGAAGTCTATAGGCAATGTAAACAACAGCAACACCTATAATTGAAAAAGCAAGACTCTGCCAATTCGCAACCAAGAAGTCACTAACCACAGTCATGAACAGCCCTTAGTTGTTTAAAAGACTCCATTTAGGCTTTAAATTTTCCGCCATATTCTTTTTCTTATTTCATTTTTAGCAAAGTTTTCTAGGCGTTCCCAAACTTTTCTTTAATGGATTTTTCATCAATTCCTAAAACTTAAGTAGAATTCGGTTAAATATCCTCTCATAATGAAAAAACCAATAGAGAACATCAATGTTAGAGAGCGTTTCCTAGGTGTGTTCATTTTAGTGATTGTCCAATCTTTAGTCGGATTAATACATATATTCCTTGGATCCGTTATGATTTTAGGCACTTATTCAGTTGCTCCCTACTCAACATCATCATTGATTTATAGCTATTACACTTTAGCTTTTGGACTATTGACGTTATTTTTCACAATTTTGCTTTGGGCAGGAAAACGATTAGGATGGATTGGAACTGTAGCAATCTTTCTATTTGTGACGATTGCAGATACTATAGCATTTTTTAGCTTGTTTAATGTTCTAGGTCTTCCTAAGATTGCTGGTTTAGGGGAGATTCCTTATAGCCTAATTATCTTATGCTACCTTCTTCAAAGTCATATTAAACTAAAATATGCTATCTAACTCATTTTTTGTTATAACTATGCAGATTATTTCAGTAAAGTTACCTAGACCTTCCAGAATTGATCTTTAGTGGTCATTAAATACTCTGAAGGCTCCAAGAGCACTACCTACAAGCTAGTGAGGTGAAATAGTAAGATGAAAATAAAATGTGTGAAAATGCAGTGTCCCATCTGTGGTAAGCGCGCGCGCTGGGAGCTGTCAAGTATTCTTTAACAAACAGAATAAGCTGAGATATGGCAGAGTCAGACACCCAATACATAAAGGTGAAACAGGCTATAACGAAAACATCAAGTATAACTTTTCTTACTGTAAAATAGTTGACCTCAAGCAGTTAGAAACTTTACTTATTTCGCTTAACTTTAAATTCCCACAAGCACAAGCTAAAGCTTCAACTGTTGGTCAAGTCTCAGCTATAAACAATGTTGACCTAGAAGCTCAACCTCAAGATTTTGGGTCAAGCAGATTTAATCTTTTTTGGAGAAGTGGAGCCTCGGGCGGGCTTCGGTCCCGCGACCATTACCTTACCAAGGTAACGCCCCACCTGGCTAGGCTACCGAGGCGCAAAGGGATTCTCCCTGAACAAAACGTGCGATATGAAATAAAGAGCTTACGGTTTACGCCGCTTCGGCATTGCACCACAAACAGCACTCTTTTTTCGCATTTCGTATTCGGCAATTCTGCTAATTCAAAAAATGCTGAAGCGATCAGCTTTTAGTCTATGATAATTGCGAACGTTTATTAGATACCGATGGTAAAGCGGACAGTTAATCGAGCTTACACCTTTTAGGATTATTGGTCAGGGCTATAATACTTGGGTTTTAAGCTTGCAGAAATTTAAACTTAAAAATACTACGATTAGGGAGGTGAAGTCGTGCCTACACATGGTTCGTTATCAAAAGCGGGAAAAGTTAGAATGCAAACTCCGAAAATAGAAACTACAATGAAAAAGAGTTCCGGAGGTCCAAGAGTTAACAACCGCAAGTTGTATCATAAACGCGTAGAATTATGCAGAAACATCGGCCAATTCAAAATGGACAGGTACCGCCGCTGATAGACGTGCGCAAAAAACCGGGCTATTCCCAGCGCGGCAGCCACCCCCTCGTATTCCGGGTTCTCAACAATTACCTTTTCAAGAAGATCAAGCCTCTGCAGTACCTCATCAAGCTTCTTACTCAGGCTTTCCACATCGGAAACAGGCTTTTCCTTTAGGCTCAAAACAGCCCCCCTTTCCAGTAGCTAGAATAGCGATTTCAGTTTAAATGATTGACCCGCAAAGCAGTTAGTTTGCTACTTACAAATAGGGAAAATGACGTAACCACCGTTAATAAAATATTAAAGGCGGATGACGTATTCTCAAGTCTTAACGCAGCGGGGGTCTCCCAGTCTGGTCAAAGGAGCAGGGCTTAGGACCCTGTCGCGTAGGCGTTCGTGGGTTCAAATCCCACCCCCCGCACTTAATGAGTATAACGTGGGGCTGAACAGTTTACAACGCGCCATTGTTAAAGG
>CAZJQR010000185.1:0-3287 GCA_964548345.1 uncultured Candidatus Bathyarchaeia archaeon
CGTCGCTCCTCCCAGTTGCGATATACACAAAGCTTGACACTAAGGGGGATACCATCCATCCAAAACACATGGTACCCCCTACCGTACCCCCGCCACGACTTGGAGAATAACAATGATTACACACATATCTTTAAAATGAATTGCTTGCAGATGCAAAAGAACTACTTGGCAATGTTACGGATATGACCACGAATATCATGCATCTCAAACAATAACTGATAAACTACCCCAATAATCAAACCCAAAGCGAGAATAAGTAGCTTTGAGATTATTGTAACCATAATGGTACTGAATTCATTTGAAAATGATATTCCAGTTGGCAATTTAAACATAAATTGAAGGATTGAAGATAAGGCTAAACCAACAACCAATGAAGCACTAATTGCTAACAAACTATTCACCGCGGTTTGGTATTCAGAAAGTTCAGTTTGAAGTGTTATCCCCAAAAAATTCCACTTATGAGCCGCTGTACCAAATTTTGAAGTATCAATAGTTCTATTTTTTCTCAAACGGTCGTGAAGTAATAACAAATGGACTGAAGTTCCACATACGAATGCAAAGGCTATCCCCCACACCCAATTTAGAGGACGTTGAACGGAAATTGGGTCATTAATGTAGTTAGAAGCGTAAAACAGTCCCAGATATACAAAAATGATAATCACGTTTGAAATAACTTGTTTCCCGTCCCATTTTCTTTTAAAAAAGTTATTGAAAAACCGAGCTAAAAGGTATATAATCACGCCAGTAATTATTCCAAAAATGATTACCTCAATTAAAGAAAAATGTGAAGAGCTTTCAATCGCCCATTGGAAAGTCATACTTTCTTCAGGAAAAGTTGAACCGTATTTTTGAAACAGTTCTCTGCTGATGTCAACCTCAACCATATAACTCAAAATCTGAGCCATAATCGATATGGCTCCAAAGAAAGAAATTAGAACTAAATGCCAACCTGAAACTATTGTTTTATTTGGCATATGTAGTAATATCCGACCAAGACTTATTATAATTATTCATATAGCCGTAATGATAATTTTCAAAACTACACCTGCAAATGCCTCACTCTCAAAAGAATAAACCAAACCTTTTATTTGTTGAATCAGAATGCTTCAAGAATCAGCCAGCCATCTTCAAAACGCCAGCGCCTAGATTTTTCAGGAGCCTTAGAAAACCTGTCCAACTTTTTCAAAGGAACAGAGGCGATATAAGAACCCTTGTTATCGTTACGGGTCCTAAGAAACAACCTGATAGACTTCTTAGGCACTATAACCACCAACCAAACAAAATATGATTAAAGTGCTTAAGAAGTGTTCCAATTCCCCATAGGGAAAAGTAGTAATAAACCTTATTAGCCATAAAAACCATTTTTTACTGGAGGAAACAAAAATGAATCCACAAAATAACCAGAAACACACTGAAATACAAAGAACAGATACATCAACAAAGACAACACATAACAATCTTCATGCAGAGGTTTATTACCGTAAGGCGGGTATTCATAAACAAGCACAGCAATCTTCATTGTTGGCGCTCACCATTTTCCAATGTAGCATTGCGTCTCTTCTTACTAAAGCTTTGCTTATTACAGTTCAGTAAACCGCTAAGAAACGTTGATTAGCCTGTGTGCACCTATACCCAATAGGTGTCGTAGCCAATGAGTTTATCAACTACTAAATATGAGATACTGGAAACCATCTTGCTGCTCGACAAACCTGCAAGAGCAACACACATAGCAAAGGAAGCTGGGAAAGAATTTCCATCCGTTATGATGCACATAATCGGGCTCACCCGCATGGGATACACAAAATCGCCTGAAAAAGGACTTTATACTATAACGGAAAAAGGCAAAAAAGCCCTGGGAATACCCGAGGTCAACGGAGAAAAAGCCAAAACAATATTAGCACCCACGCCGCAGGAAAAATCATTCCACTTTTACGCGGGCATAGGAAAACCGTTAAGCCTCCACGCAAGCAGCCTCCAAGATTTTTGTGACACCATTCTGAAAGTAAACGTGGACGCCATAGAATTCCACAAGAACCGCGGAGATTTTGAAGCTTGGTTCAAAGGACTCGGAGACGTAGAGCTTTCTAAAAAAGCCGCTTTGCTAAAACAGAAAAACATGGATGCTGAGGAGCTGCGCAGGAGACTACATGATATCATTGAGAATCGGTGCATGGTACTAGATAGCATGGCTGGGCAAATGGTTCCGCCTGGGTCGGCTACTTCAGGGGCTTAAAGCGTTCCCCAAGCTTTCCAAGAACCTTCTGTATCGTCGTGTACTCCATATCTTCAGAGCTTAAACGCGCGGGCTCAAATTCACCCATGTTTCGTAACGTGCAGGCGTTTTGCATGGCTTCACGCCTCGCCAAAGCAAAAGCAGAATCATCGAACAAGTCAGCGATAATGGGCGTTCCTTCATCATAGCTTGAGATTCGGCCGTTTGCCAGCTGAAAGCCGATGGCTACAATTCTTGGTGGACCGTCGAAAACCGTGCATTTTGACGCTTTTAGTCCTACGGGCATTGTGGGACCCCAACGGCTTCCCCGCATCCACCCTTGCACGAAGTAGCTGTGCATGAAAGGCGCCAAGATTTCGCCTACTGCAGCCAGTCCATGTTGCGCTCGGGAAATCATGACAGGGTCATCTTTCCCAACGTATTTTCCAGCTATCAACGAGAGCTTACTCACGCTGCTTGCGGCGCAGATCAGGTTGTCGCTTGCTCTCCAGACGCGAGAGATAACGTAACGCCCAACAGTTCCTATCAACGCCAGCAGCTCGTACATTTCTTCAGGGCATTTCAGGATTATTGCTTTGTTTTCTTTCGTGTCTATTGCTTCAAATTTGAAGCCGCAAAGCATGTTTGGGTCAATAACTAAGCCGGCGGTGTTCATGGGGGTCGGCGAAAATGCGGAAAAGAGGATAATTGAAAGGGCCAGCAGAGGTTTTGTCAGCCGCGAAAACTACGATTGGGTCAGAGGCGCGTTCCTCTATCTCAATTTCTGCAACGCCTGGGCCCATCCCGCGTACGTTTCCGCTGAACGCCGTCTTCAGAAGGTCTTGACCCGCAGCGTACAGATTCAACTGCGAAGCTTTATCGGCGCATTCTTTGAACGTGTCCCAAGCGAGCTTGTGAATTTCGTGGTTTTGTTCTCCTTTTTCATTTACCATAAGCAGTTCAAGGTCGTCGCCAGCGTTGAAAACGTAAAGGCTGTTTATAACTCCGCCTTCTGCAGCGTTTTTGAGGTTTTTCTCCGCGACATCAAACAGGGGTTTGGGAACAATGTAGTTTC
>CAZJQR010000186.1:0-3284 GCA_964548345.1 uncultured Candidatus Bathyarchaeia archaeon
GCCCAACTTATGTTTGGCGAGAGCTCGAAACGCCTATGGGCTGATCAAACCATAGTCAGGACAACTATCAAACTCTCATGGTCTGATACAAGAGCAGTCTACTTTTGGGAGTTCGAATCCCAGGGCTAAAAAAGTAGTCAAAAAACCCTAAATCATGCCTCTCTCTTATTTCGGGTTATGAGTTCCGGATTTGCCTCCATGCACAAGATATTGAAGGATGAAACCAGAAGGAAAATTATCCTTTTGTTACATAATAGTGGCGGTCTTGGTTATTCTGACTTGTTAGAAGCGTTGCAAACAACAGACAGGGGAAGAGTAAACTATCATTTAAAATCTTTAAGTTCGTTTATAACTAAAGATGACGCGAAATATGTTCTTAACGATAAAGGCGTGTTAGCTTGGAAAGCGTTGCAAGAGTTTTCTTACAAAGAAAAATCGCGTTTGGCAACTGTTCTTAAGTATGGACGAACAGGTGCTTTAGGAGGGTTAACAATAATTTTCTTTTTATCTTATAATAGCGATGGCAATCTCGTATCGCTACTTGGCTGTGTAACAGTGTTCTCCATCTTGGTCATGGCAACGGTTGTCATGATTAAGATTCAATCTAACAAGTTATTTTCCTGCCACGGCACGGATTGCATAGATGCTTCCCTGCACGAAGTCTTAGGTGATGAGACTAGACGAAAAATTGTGCGTTTGCTGCGAGAAAATGGGACGCTTAGCTATACCGAATTGATGAAAGCAACAAAAGTTCGTAGCAGCGGGAAAATGAATTATCATCTCAAAGTGCTGGACAACCTGCTATCTACAAACGAGAAAGGTCAGTATTCGTTAACAGAGAAAGGAATATTCGCTTACACATCGCTGAATAGTTTTCAAAACAAGAGAAGCCTTCTAAGGATAAATACACCATGGCAACAATGGATTGGAACAACCGTCCTCTCAACTCTATACTTGCTTGGCCTTTTCTTTCTCTACTCAAGAGGAATTCTCGATTTTGAAGTCGCGTTTTTGAATTTGATAAGCGTTGTTTTAGCAGCATCTGCACTATTTTATTTCTCTAGAGTAAATGACAGCCTTAAATTAGACAAGGTTAAAAAAATGATTTAGAAATAGAAGTGATAAAATACCCCTTCCCGTTCGAATATAGCATTTTAGAGTTTTAGAAAGCTCGACATCACTAGTTTTTCTTGGAATATCGGTCGAAGAATTTTTTCAAGATCTGCTATCTTGGGGTTTTTAATATCAGGTATTCCACGTAAAGCCCAATGATATTCCTTTCCGTTTGCTATGACATTAATGAAGGCGCCTTTCCCAAACTTTTTCAATTCTACTTTTTCGATTTTATCGTATGAAATGGCAAAATTGTTTATGTCAGTGCTTAGAAGTTCCTCAACTGAGAAGTCACCCATAATTTCTTCTTGTTCTTTAGCCTTATACCAACCTCTTAACATACCAATTCCTCTCCAACCCCAATGAACCCCATCGGCTGTTCGAACCACAATTACTTTATCGCTCGCAAAGTATAGCGCCTCATAAATCTGACGCTTCGTCCAGCCTACCATTCTCCAGACACCAATGATTCCTAGAGGTTTGCTGTTCTTAGACATGCTCCATCACATTTGAAATATGCATTACTCCAATTTAGCATAAGGAGTACGAGTTGATTTAGTTTGTTTCACCCTTTTTTCCGCTTTAAGTAGATTACGACAGACAATGCGGCTACTATTGCTGCCACTATTAGACTTCCCACAATGATTTCTGCTGGAAAAACAGAATCGCCGTCTTTCTCAACCGACCCGTCAGAGGTATAGCCGACTATGTAGATGTCGCCATTGGATTCAAAGACTATTCTTTCTCCACTACCGCTGAAAGAGGGATACCTGTCCTCTGCGTTATTGCTGGTCAACTGCGTTAACCCTGAGCCGTCGGTATTGACAACGAAAATTTCGGTATCGTTATCAAAACCTTGCTGGAACGCCACTCTAGTGCCATCTCCATTAATAGATGGATACCTATCACCTTTGTTGTTGCTAGTTAACTGGGTTAGCCCTGAACCATCACTATTAATTACAAAAATCTCATCTGCGTTTTCATCGAGGGAAAAACCGCGTTTGAACGTAACTTTGTTTCCATCTCCACTAATTGAAGGGTGGGTATCATTCTCGTTACTGGTTAACTGTTTTAGTTCCGAGCCATCGGAATTGATGACGAAAATCTCGCCGCCAACAATCCTTGTTCGGAAGGCAATTTTGCTTCCGTCATCGCTGATAGATGGGTCCATATTAAAATCGGTATTGTCGGTTAACTGTTTAAGTCCTGAACCGTCAGAATTAATTACAAAAAGCTGGGGCACATCATCTAAAATTCGCGTGAACGCTATTTTAGTGCCATCACCACTAATGGACAACTCGACATCATCTTGGCTTTCATCGGTTAACTGTTTGAAACCAGACCCATCACTGTTAATTATGCAAATCTGGCGCTTGCCAAAAGAACCATGTCTGAACGCCACTTTGCTGCCGTCGCCACTAATAGAAGGAGCCATATCGTCTACAGAGTTATCGGTTAGTTGTGTTAATCCTGTACCATCCGAATTAACCACAAAGACCTCCCAGTCCTCACCATCATCACGGGCAAACGCGATCTTGCTACCGTCATTACTAATGCAAGAGTCCCTGTCTGTTGCTGTGCTTACAGTTAGATTAATAGGTGAATCCCAAGAGCGAGCATCAACAAATGATACAAAAGCCAAAGAGATAACCAGAAATAGGATTAATATAGGGCAAATTGCTTTGTTATGCATTATCCCACCTTTGATTTAGAAGGAGGGGTTAAACAAATTTAAGTTCTTTTGACTAAAAAAATAGTCAACCTAATGTTATGTCATCTTGCATGCAATGAGACCTGAACGTGTCTTCCTCATAAAATGTGTAAGGTTGGACTTGGAATATACTGAGTTAATTTAGGTCACTAAAGCAGAAGCATTGAACTACTAAACTATCCTTGAAAAATCTCGGTGACTTGTTAACGAACGAGACTAAAAAGCTCACTCTTATCGAGATGATTGGTTCCTCGCGTGAAATTTGAACGTGGGTGTGAAGCTAACCCTCCGCACTTTTGCTCAATTTCTGATTAGTTATCGCTCTGTTTCTGAAAGTTCCTGTTTATATGAGGGCCTGTGTGTTTTGACTCCAAAAGTAGACTGCCCTTGTATCTAACCATGATAGTTTGAAAGTCGTCCTGACTAGGGTTTGATGTAGCCCGGGATAGCTTCAAACACT
>CAZJQR010000187.1:0-3279 GCA_964548345.1 uncultured Candidatus Bathyarchaeia archaeon
TATCATTCAGTACGATTCACTATTGGTGATGGCTCAAATTTTCCCATCACTAAAGGAACAGTGAATGTTGAAGATGCAGCGTTCCATCATGTTGTTGGAGTTCGAGATGTAGCAGCGGATAAACTTTACGTTTACATAGATGGCGTAAACGCTTCAGAGGCCGGTGGCACTACTGACAGCACGACTGCGCCAATCACAAACAGTGAAGATTTAGAAATTGGCGGTTGGGCTGGAGCCGCGCTTTTATCAGACGCCGCCATTGACGAAGTTAGATTAAGCGGCGATATTGCTCGACCCGCAGCATGGTGGAAAGCCAGCTACTACAGCGGATTAGACACGCTCATCACCTACGGCACGGCGCATCCGAAGCCGTACCCCACGAAAACCGTGGAGTTGCAACGGCGCAAGAGTGCTCCGCCGATTCCGCTGAAGCTTGCGAGGGCTTTACGCGATTGGCTGCTAACTGAAAACTCGTAATTCACAGTCACAAATCTCTGCCCCAAAAGGGGATGTGAGAACATAACAAAAACAAAAAATAAATTGAAAGGAAAAGGAAAATACAATGTCAGAAACACAAGAAGCACCAGCAGAGAAGACACCGAAGCAAAAATGCGAAGACGAAGGCGGAACATGGAACGCTGAAACAGAAACATGCACTATGCCAGAGACGCCCGCGGAGAAGGCGGAAGCGTCAGCGAAAGCCACAGACCTTACTTTAACGCAGCGCATCGACCACGTCATCAGAGACGTGTTAGACGCGAAGCTTAAAGCGTTAGAGTTAAGCATGGACAAGAAAATCGATGACATACTCAAAAGCAAGGAAGTGGAGATGGAAGCGGCACTACGCAAGGGATTCGGGTTAGACCATGACCCCGTGATACACCAAAGCGACCTCGTAGCGGCATTACGTAAAGCAGCGCTCAAGGAAACCGACAGCGACAAACGCACACCCGCGCCCACAGCAACAGTTAAAAGCACAGGGCCAGCGGGAACGCAGCCTGACAACCCATTTGACAAAGAACTGAAAAAGTACACGGAGGCATCCTAAAATGGCTGATCCATCAAACATTAAGGAACTGTGGTTCGGCAGAAACGGCTACTACAACAACCTGCCTAACCAAATAAACCCTGAACTGCAGTCACTGCTGAAAGCTACCACGCCGTTAACGTACAGCACAAGCACCACGTGGTTTGACCCCGTCTACCTAGGCAAACTCATGTTGGAAGGGTTAACCCGGAGCACTCACTGCTTCAAAGCCCTCACGAAAACAACGTACCAAGAGAAAGGCGACAGCTACCAAAGCATAAACGCAGACATCGCCGCGGCAGACCGCCCATTGAACATTCTTGAGTCAGGCGCCTTGTTCGCCACGTACGACGTGCCAACAGTCACCGACGTAGACAGCATTTACCCAGCGATCCTCAAGGTAAACTGGATAAACACGGATGTGGCAGCGGCACTCAGCGGAATCCAACGAAGCAGAACAACCCCGAACCTGCAGCAAATACGCGATTACATGAGCAACCTGTTCCTAGACATTCTTGACCAGCAGTTATGCGGAGTCTTCGAGTTGCCCGCTGGAACAGCGCCTGGACACGGCGTAGACGCTCCAGCAAGCGCAGGCGGCGCAATCGCAGAGTTCGAATGCATCGACAGGATGATAAGCAACAAGGCAGAGTCAGGCATAGCCACCTACGTGAGCGCAGTCACAGACGGCGACATATACTGGAACAGCACAGGAGCAGCAGGCGGAGGCGCAGTCAGGTTCGACAGGGACGCCCCAAGCATCGCAGAATCTCAAATTAGGCTTCCAACAGGAGGCACAGCAGCGGCGGGTGAAGCATACAACATATGCGACGAACTCGACGACTTGATGGCTAAATGCCTCGTGTACGCGGAGGAACCCTACAATTACATTGCAATGATGAGCCCGAAAGCCTACAACAAGATCAAGGCGGAACAAGACCCGAAAGCGCTGATAGTTGATTACACGGATGCACGGCAAACAATCAACGGCATAAGCAGCACTCCAGGAGTGGTCGGCGGCAAAGTTCAGTTAAGCGCTATTAGACTAAGCGACATCACAGTGCCAATCGTTACGGTGCCGTACCTGATGGGAACAGCAGCGTCTGGATGGCTGTGGAAGAACGAGAAGCACACTACTGGCGGACCAGGCAACATTTACCTGATTAACCAGGACGCGTTGGAGTTCAGAACGCTTGTGCCAATCACGTACCGTGCGGTACCTACCGAGTCGGCTTTGGAGACGAAGCACACTTTGTGGATGGCTGGGCAACTGATCGGCTGGAACTGGATGAGTCACGGCGCACTCAAGTACATAGCGTCGTAGTAAAAGGTGAATGAAAGATGGCGGTGGCAACAGCTTGGACTCGACGAGACGTGTTACGTAAGAATCGGGTTGTAACGAAGAAGATGACTTATGATAACGGTGACACAAGCATCACCGTGGCTACAGGACTGAAGATTATTTATGCATACGACGTTTCTGCTCCTGCGGTTACAGCTAAAACGGTGGATTACGCGACGGTGGCGGGCGGAGTCATCACGTTGTATGTGGATGACCCGTTGGCTCCTGACTACCTGTACGTGACGGCTTACGGGATATAGTGAGGTGAAAAAAACTTGACTACTTGCACAACTTACGCTTGGCGACGTAGAGATCGTCTTCGGAACCATTATGTGGTGTTGATGAAGATGCAGTTGATAGCTGGCGACGACACGGTGACGGTGAAGACTGGTTTGAAGCTGATCTATAGTTACAGTATTTCGCCTCCTGCAATCACGGCTAAACCCGTTGATTACGCAACCGTTTCAGGTGGCACCATAACAATCTACACTACGAACCCAGCAGCAAGCATGGACTTGTACGTGTCTGCAATAGGGCTTTAAATAAACCATTTTGATATAAAACTCTCACTTATATTTTCTTGAGTGAAAAAGGAAGCCTCGGAAAAAAAGCGTGCAGGCGACAAGGAGGCTGAAAACCACGCGGAAGCACGCACATCATTCATTATTTATTCAGTCTTAAAACTTAGGATTATCAATTTCCCATTCTTCAATAGAATGATCTTCGCCACCATAATTTTTTTCTACTATCAACTTCTCCCAATATTTTTCAGCTTTTTCCTTAGTGCTGAAAACGCCTAAAACATCCCAAGGTTCATAAGGGTCATCTGGTATACGCACAAGCCAAACTTTCATTTAGTCTTCACCTTCAGTTGGTTTGTTCTATATCTTTCATATATATCCTGAGCTTT
>CAZJQR010000188.1:0-3279 GCA_964548345.1 uncultured Candidatus Bathyarchaeia archaeon
GTAGCAATCGCCAAGCCGACTTCGAAATTTCCAATCCTTTTGTTTGATAAATGACGACCTACACGCGCGAATTATTTTAGCGCGCGCTAGTTAATTTTGGTAAATTTAACGGAAAAATAGGTGAGATTCCAGTTGCTCCAATTCTCGACTTGGCTATCAGGTAGAAGGCTCCCGCTTTGTCTCTAGACTTTTCTTCCGTTTGCCGGCCAATTTTTCTTAAAGAATTTGACATTGTTCTTGATTAAATGGTGTTTCAACACGCTTTTAAACAATTGTGACTGGTGAATCACAGAAACACTTAACCTAAAAAACCGTCATGAATGACTTTCGCAATAAACACTCTTCGAAAGCAATTTTTCTCTCAATAGCGGGCGCGCTACTATAATAACGACCGATATGCTTGCTCCTGAAATAGCTCCGATGGGTACTAAGAATCTAAGAGCGGAATTTGTTTGGAGATGAGATAAAAAAAACATAAATGAAGACTTCACATAGTTGAGCGTTTCTAAAGCCCAAAATCCATTCGATTACGGATCTTCATGTGCAAACCCACTGCAGTTTTGGGGTTGCTATCGCGTAGAAGACATGTTGACCTTGTAGCTGGAAGGTCACACACACATGACAATAAAAGGCATTGCCCGATATAGCTAGGGTGAAAGATATGACAATTCTAGTTCAAAATATGGAAACCCACTACTCAGCGCAGCTAATAATTGCAGCAGTAAACGAAGCGCCAGGAATCGGGCTTACAATAGCTGAGATGAAAGATACTTTGGGTGAAATCTCGGTTCTCGTGGTTGACGGCAGAAGTAGCGACCGAACAGTTGAGATAGCTAAGAACCTGGGGGCAAAGGTTGTTTGCCAGGATGGAGTTGGCAAGGGCGATGCCTTAGCCAAGGCTCTTGAACATGCCGACCTAAACGTGGATTACATCATTCTTACTGACGCAGACTACACCTATCCCGCTGAATACGTTCCTGCTATGATAAGAGTGCTCGAAGAAAACCCGCTTGTTGGCATGGTTTGCGGCAACAGGCTCAACGGGCACGTTGACAAGGAAGCTTTGCATGGCGTTTTCCAAATTGGCAACAAGCTGTTGGCTTTCGCACATAACATGCTAAACGGTGAGCCGCTTCAGGACCCATTCACTGGACTGCGTGCGATACGTGCAGCTGTTTTGCGAGGGTGGTTTGTGAAGTCCAAAGGCTTTGACATTGAAGTCGAGCTGAACCATATGGTAGAGCGGCGCGGCTTTACGATTCGTGAGATACCAATCCGCTACAGAGCGCGGTTAGGCGAGAAGAAGCTGAAGGTAAGTCACGGCGTTACTATTCTGAAAAGAATACTACTGGAAACTGCTTTTCTAAACTGATACAGATGCAATTTAGTTCCTTAAGACAATAATTCTTCCAAAAACCACGGGATAATCTCGCACTCGTTGCGCGCCCACCGTTCTTGATGAGCTATCTGATGCGCGGAATCTGGTCCTCTACTGCCCTAACTAACCCTCGAACCGTGTTGCATACTTGGGCGCACGCGTAGAGACATCGTACCGCAAATACCGAAAATTCAAGCGCGCTAGCTACGTTGAACCCAACTGTTAGAATTTTTTGTTAGGGCTACTCAAACACGGCGACAGTTAGCCTAATCTTTTTAGAGCTAAAAAATAGCTGATTTTTGTAGCGCCGTGAAGGTATAAAATCGAAATGCGCGCTTTAATATTCTGTGGAACTTCTTTAATCAACTCACTCAGTTTGTAAGAACACTCACGATAAGTGAGTGAGCTTTAAATCGTTATTCCAGTAGTTATAACATTAGCGAGTAGGTGTGATTCAAGTGGGAATATTTGGCAAGAAGTTTGCAGGTTTAGAAGCTTTATGCGAATATTACCAGGAGTTAGGCATAGAAGCATCTATTCTTCCGGACAAAAGCTCTGAGGCATTGGAACAGGGCTTCATCAAGCAAGATATGGGTTACATAAAAGTAACGGGGCGAAACTTTGATCTTGTGACGATAAGGATGAAGGGAACAACATCTGGCTCATACAGTTTAGGCAGCATCGGCCCTGTCAACATAGCATCAAAACAAAAGATACCGTTTGAATACCACCACATAGTTCGAACTAACTTCGCTGACGAAGGAGCGTTAAAGGCGAACCTTAAGAAGAAAACGAAGGGGCTTATCGGCAAAGAGGTTGTAGCTGTATCTTGGGAAGGGGGACGTCTCGCAACAACGCTTAATTCAAAAGTGGAACTTAACGCATCCATCATGAACTTCATTACATCTCAAGACGACATAAAGGTTGAACCCGATAAGAAAAACAAACTCATCAGGATAGTGTTCTCCAGACCCTCGGAGATTAAGAGCGGCTTAGCATATGGGTTCAAGTTCAATAGAAACCTGCTACCAAAAGAAGCTGTAGACGTTATTGATAAGATAGCTGGGCTCACACTATAGACTGCCATAGGCGCGCTTACGCTTAAACAAAACGTTTCTTGTTATTGTTTTTGTGCATGAGAGCTGAGCAGAGAGAGCGGAGAGAGCAGGGACATATAAGATAAGAGAAGAAAACAGCATAGAAGTTAACATTAGACAACAGCAGAGAAAAAGATTTAATTTTAATACAGTTAAGCTGCAAGTTTCTCGTACCTGAAGCTAAATGTTAATGTTTGCGTTCAGCATAGCAAATAGTCAGGTGTGTTCAGCTAAATGTTTGGTGGCAGGCGTTGGGTTGCAGTTGTGCTTTCCGTCGTTGCGGGCGTGCTCCTTTTATTGTCGGGAATCCGTGGTCCCGTAGGAACCTACGAGCTGGTGCGAGAGCAGCTGCCACTGTTCATCCAGAACCAGCAGGTCCTCCAACTCGCTGACACCGTAGCGCTGGTCCTCATAGCTATATCCTTAGCGGGTGGCTTAAGCGTCCTCGCAGGCGCCTATCTAATCTACAGGAACCACGTCGGCACTGGCAAGCTTTTAATCGGTTTAGGCGCAGGCGTAGGCATCCCTTGGCTAATCATGTTGGCAATAACGTTAATCACGACTCAGCAGGTAGCCGCCGTCATAGCTCAGCACAGCAGTATAGGCTGGATAGGCGTAATCTTGGCTTTCGTTTCAAGAACAATTGCAAAATAACACGCTAACCAGTCTTTTTTGGATACATTGAATCTGGGTTTCGGAAGGTAATGAATTGTGTTTTTGCATTTTAGTTGGTTGGATTAAATTTTAATCCCAAACCCCTATAAGCGTAACACATGAACTTTAAGGCTTAATTGTTAAAAACTG
>CAZJQR010000189.1:0-3227 GCA_964548345.1 uncultured Candidatus Bathyarchaeia archaeon
ATTAAACAGGAAATAACTGAGGACATCCATGAACAAATAGATGTTAGTGTTTACGATGAATCTGACAAATCAATCCTTGATAAGGCTGCACGATTACTGGAACGCAAGGGCGCAAGAGAGTCTAGCGGTCTTCACTGAACGTTTAGGCTACGTTAACGCGGATTTCCACCTTGAATGGTACAGCAAACTACAACCCGAAAACAATCCTGAACACTTCAGTCCATTAAAAAGTCACCCCCACGCCCTCAAACACTTGCTGAAACTTTGGCCAAGAGGACACGGTAAAACCGAAACCACAGACATAAACTACTTGTCATGGCTAATCGGTAATAACCCAGACATACACGCCACCATAGTCTCAAAAACCAGCAGCCTCTCAGAGGAAATCCTTCTAGCCTTAATGACAAGGTTCGAATCAGACGAGAAGTATATTGAAATCTTTGGTGAGTTAAAACCTAAAAACGCAGCGAAATGGACAACAAAAGAAATCATTGTTAACCGCCGTGAAATATCAAAGAACCCCACAGTTAAAGCAGTTGGCTTAATGGGTCCAATCACTGGCGGACGCAACGACATCGTGCTTAAAGATGACTTAATAGACGAAGAAAACGTTAGGACACCGTTGCAGTTTGAAAAGGTGTTAACATGGCACAATAAAGTGTTAATGCCAACGTTGTATCCGTGGGGCGGAGACATCACCATCGGCACCCGCTGGCACTACGCTGACTTGTACGCGGAACTTATGAAAAAGTTTCCATATGACATTAAACAAGCCATAATCACCCCTGAAGAGCCGTATGTTCTCGGTGCCTGCTGCACAAGTTTATGGCCTAAATATTGGCCGCTGTGGAAGCTCACAGAGAAACGTAAGGAAATCGGCAGCATAATCTTTGATTGCCAGTACCAGAACGACCCTACAAGCATGGAAGGTAGCTTGTTGAAGAGCAAGTGGCTTCACGGTTGGGACGAGCAGTTTGAAACTGAAATGCCCGACTTTGACAGGATGCCACATTACCTTGGCGTTGACCCAAGTTTAGGTGAAAGCGACTACTTCGGCATCGCCGTCTTAGCGCACGACCAACAGGAGAATAAAGGTTACTTACGCGAGGTTTGGGCTGAACACTTATCCTTCCCTGCCATCTTGAAGACGAAGTTGCCTGAACTGATTCAACTTTATAAACCGCTGAAGATTTACATGGAAACCAATTTCTGGCAGAAGCTTCTCACGAAACTGCCTGAGCTGCAGGGCTACCCGATTGTACCTATTAACACGGTGAAGAATAAGGAAGAAAGGTTTATTCCAATGAGCAGCCATTTTGAGTCGAAGCGTGTTTTGGTGAACCCATTACTGCTGAATAAGAGTGAGTTCTGGACTGAGTGGGTGCAGTTTCCCCGTGGCCAGCATGATGACGCTTTAGACTGTGTGGAGATGGTGGTGTCTAACACGGTTGGGTTCACGCCGAAACCGTTTGCAACAAGTATGGAATGGTAAAAGTTATGAGTAAACAGAAAACAAGCTGGGCTACGCGCCTAAAACACCGCTTGGGAATCTACGGACGAGCAGACTTAGCGAAAGCTAAAAGTGAATGGCAGAACCTGATGCCCCAGAGCCGCCGTGTTCCCCAAGTGGACTTTTACGGTTACACGGGCACCGAACACATTATTGAAACAGGCTACGACTACCGCAGCCTCGTCACCCTCAGCGTAGGCAACGAAGTCGTACGGAAAGTGCATGAAGCCATCGTTAAGGAGTCATGTCGCAACCGCTGGGAAAGCAAGGAACGCTTCAACGTTAAGTGTAAGGTGTGCGGAGCCGAATATGATAATCCCAAAACCAAGTGTGACACGCCAGGGTGCGGTAACACGTCGGATTGGGTGTACCCGAACCCCGACCAGAAACAGTTGCTGAACGCTTTCATCGAGGATCCTAACGCGGACGATGAGATGAAGGATATTGTGGAGTCGCTGATGCGTTACATGCTCTCTGTGGATGATCACTGGTTGAGCGTGCAGCCGCCTAACATTGAGAAGCTTACGCCCCTCACGGTGTACGTGGAGGACTCAGTTTACATGCGCGTCGTGTCAGATGAGTATGGTAGAATTGGTAACGGCGAGTACTTCTGTCCCTACTGCACTAAAAAGAACCCCACTGAGCATTGGAAGAAAGAGGAGCGTTGCCCACGGCACCCGGACGTGGAGTTGAAGGAAACCGCTTACGTGTACGTGGAAGGCGGCACCGACGTTAAAGCACGCTTCGCGAAGGACGAGGTTTACCACGGCAAAATAAGCCCGTGGCTTCCCGGCTTCTACGGTAACAGCAAAGTCATCAGTGCATTGCGCATTATCTTGAGTATTGCAGCGTCTGACAAGAAGAACCTTGACGAGTACACCACGGGCAGGGTGAAGCAGATTTTAGCGGCGGCTGGCATGACTCAGGATCAGGCGAACGACATGATTGCGGCGGCGCTGGAGCAGCCCAAATACAAGGTTGAAGTGAACCCGATGACGGGTGAGAAAGTGGTGAAGGACATGCAACTCGTCCTCGGCTTAGGATCTGGAACGGACCTGAAGAGTATTCCTGGCATGCCTGAGTCGGAGAAGATGCAGTCGTTGGAGTGGTGGAAGCTTTGGCGCGACGAAATATGCAGCATCTACGGCGTGACCCCCGTGTTTGTGGGGAACGTGGAGTCAGGCAAAACGGGGAACAACCCTGGGATGCAGATTAACGTGCAAAACAACACGACGGAGCTGTATCAGAAGGCGGTGGAGGACTGCTTCAACAATTTTGTGTTGCCCAAACTAGGCGTAAGTGATTGGGTGTTCAGTTTTAACCCTGTTGAAGAGAAGGATGAGATGCAGGATATTACGGTGTTGAACGCGAAGTTGGAGGCTATGAGTAAGGCGGTTGACTTGGAGTTGGATGTGGAGTTGACGGATGAGGGTGAAGTGAAAGTGTCAGGTAAACCCGCGACGAAAGAGGAGAAGATGAAACGGCAGCAGGAACAGTTTAACCAGCAACAGCAGAGCCAGCAGGCCACGCAGGGAGGCGGGGGCGGCGACGGGTTTCCACATGATAAACCGTTCAGCGTGGAGAAGGCGCAGGGTGAAAGTTGGATGGTGACAAAAATATCTAACGAGCAAAAAAAGAAAATTAAACTTGAAAGTGAGGTGGAAAAGAAAAGTGAACGTTGAGTACGAGCTTGCGTTGCTGCGGGCGTTTGCGGACA
>CAZJQR010000190.1:0-3198 GCA_964548345.1 uncultured Candidatus Bathyarchaeia archaeon
ATAATGAATTGTCCTGAACAGGCAAAAGTATCTTGGAATGTTTGTGAAGTGAAAAGAAGTTAACCAAAATAAGGTAAAACATAAACCTGAATTTGTCAATTTAATGAACCTATGAGGCTTTAGCGCGCGCAAGTTTGATAGCAACCGACATTGAAAAATACTTCTAGTGGCATAATTATTATGAGGAATTTGAATGCCTACAGCGTTTGTTTTCATAAACACTGATCCTGCTTCGATGCCAGTGGTGCTTAAGAGTGTTAAGGCAATTGAGGGAGTGACAGAAGCTGAGATGGTGTATGGGGTCTTTGATATTGTTGCTAAGGTGCAAACAGAAACTATGGACCAACTCAAGCAGATCATTACTTTCAAAATAAGGATACTCGCCAACGTGCTGACAACTGACACCTTGTTGGCTGTCCTCCCAGAGTAGTCTGTTAAATGGTATTTTAGTCATTGATACTTTGAATCTTAGAAAAAAGATTATTGGAGTAAGTTTCTCTCCATTGTAGCAGTGATAGCGTTAACCTTTTGCACTAGCTCTTTTATGGATTCAATCTTAAGATAATGCTCAGCAAACACTGACTTTGAGTTGTCAAGAAACCTTTACAAAAAGACCTTTTAGACGAAACCACTTATCTTTAATTGGTGCTCATGAAGAGAAAAGCAATAGCCTTGACAATTATAGTAGGGTTTCTATTCTCATTTGTAGCTGGAGCAATCTTTGGCAATCTTGCAATAGCTAACCCTGCACCATTATTTTCTTTCCCCACAGCGCCAGTTACAACTTCCAAATTAATTTTAACTTCACCAGTGCAGAATCAAACTTATACCTCAACTGATGTGTGGCTAAATCTTTCCATAGTCAAGCCAGAAACATGGTTGCTTTTGATATAGGGTATAATGAAGACCATTCGCCAATAACTCAAACTTTTGTTAACATAACATCTGTTTACTATGTGGTGGATGAGGGTGAACGCGAAAATATCACAGTGTATGATATAGATTCTCGTTTTGATGCGCCTCCAACATTAACTCTGAACTTATCAACCAAGCTTCCATTAGCAGTTGGAGCACACAGTATTAAGGTAGTCTTGAAGCGGACAGCTATTATGTGGTTAGGTACGTCTATAATATTTCTGAAGCCCTTTCAAGTGTTAGATTATATGCAGAATCAGAAGATGTTAATTTCAGAATAGCCTCAGAGCTGGAAAAACAGTTTGGTTCTTTTCCTATTTTGCCGGTTATTGGCATTATAGCTACTATTTCCATAGTAAGTGTTGGTTTATTAGTTTATTTTAAGAAATATAGACGGTGAGCATGAACTAACTGTTTCATAGAAACCTCGCAAAGCAAGATAAGAAAAATGAGTTAAGAGCGTAAATCTCCTTCTATTTTGGCAGTAACAGCTAAAACTTGATTTAGCGCACGCAACGTACCATGTTACTAGCGGAAACCTCCTTGTTCCCGCCATGATCCACGGCGCTTATGACGCAACAGGCTACATCGGCGTAGCAACGTCATCGGAACTAGGTGCGCAACTCAGGGAGGTGATGATATTTATAGGCTTAATTATCGCGATTCTCGTTTTTTCGCGCAAAAAGCGTAGGCGGCAGTTATTTCTTTCTGCTTATGGAATTAGTGATGGCAGTTCTGTACCTAAAGAGTGATAGCCCTCATTCTTGAACCTAAATGGCTAATCTGGCTATCCAAGAGCATCTGGCAGGTCAGACGCAGGTTTGAAAACACCGCCCGAGGCTTCAGCATAACTGCAGATTGTTTAATTGGACAAAGAATCAGAGTTGCCCTGAGTGTGGCTGTAGTTGTTGTCAAGCAGTCACAAACATGTATAAGAAAAGGTGCTCATGAACCAGTTGCCTTTCTTTGGGAGAGCAGAGGTGCTTTGAGCATAAGTGGAATATCTAACACTTCATTCGATCTAAACTCAAATAAGCAAAGAATCCTGCAGTCTGTTCTTTTTGAAAAAGGCTTTCATTTTTTCACGGATAGCAGGGACTACACTGGAATAACCGCCACCAGTCTTTGCGAGTTTGAGGAGAAACTGAAAATCGTAAGCGCGCGGTCTGTGGAGTGCCATTTTCGCCGTCAAGACTTTCAAAAATGGCTCAACAACGTCATCGGAGACGTTGAAATAGCCACTCAAATAGCTCGTTTAGACACGCAGCTCTCTTCGGAGAATCTTAGGAAAGAACTCCTTAAAATTGTGAATAAAAGAATCCGTGAAGTGGAGAAGCTTCATGACAACGCTGTTTAATTTTTCATAAGCCAAACCAACCCGAACCGTTTTTGTTCAGAACGCCTAAACCTGTTATTGCGGTGCTCTTCGCGTTATGTCTTCCCGAACCTTGCTGTACTGAATCAAAGCGTTTATAGCACTAATCGCTCTTCCCGGCGTCGGGTACGCAGGTATCTGATCTTCCTCCAACATTTTAACAAGCATCTGAGTGAAATCGCCGCCTATAGTGCAAACCACTATCGGCTTTCCCGAAGCTAAACTTGCCTCACTTATCGCATCGACCACATCGGATTCGATAAAAGACGTTTGCAGAAGAACTATCACCAAGATTATACCAACGTTCGGGTCGGAACTAACCGCATCCAACGCCACCCTGTACCGCTCAACATCCGCATCACCCACCAAATCCAACGGGTCATGAGGAATGGCGTAGTCTGGAAGGTTAGCCCTCAACCGCTCTAAAGTATTTGAATGAAACTCTGCCAAGTTGAGGCCCCTTCTGGAGATTTCATCCGCACTTATAACCCCGAACCCGCCCCCGTTGGTGACTACGGCTACGTTCTTTTGGCTTCCAGGCACAGGCTGATAAGCCAACACCCGCGCATAATCAAACAGCTCATCCACTGTCTGCGCGGCTATTATCCCCGCGCCTTTGAAAGCACCCTCATAAATCTTCGCGGATCCCGCAAGCGACCCCGTATGCGACATGGTGGCTCGCGCCCCCGCCTTCGTCATACCGCCCTTCAAAACAACCACGGGCTTGCGTTTAAGAGCCTTCTTTGCCGCGTCAAGAAAAGCGCGCCCTCTGCCGATGCCCTCAACATACAGAGTTACGCATTTCGTGTGCGGGTCATCCGCCAAATAATTCAGCAAATCAACCTCGTCCACGTCCACCTTGTTTCCTATGCTGATAAACTTGCTAATCCCAATCTCCTGAGACGTAG
>CAZJQR010000191.1:0-3030 GCA_964548345.1 uncultured Candidatus Bathyarchaeia archaeon
CGGTGGTATGCCCCCTATGCTTCCAGATGTTATAAACCCAAGTATATCCTCTAAGGCGCCCAAAATCCCGCAACTCCTCTTAAGTAATGTAGAGGTGCAAATGACTATTAAGCATTTGTAGCTGTAGTCCCACAGCAACAGAGCAGCGTGCTATATTCAAAGATGCTATCGGAAAATTCAGGTTCTGACTCAGAGCCCAAAACGCGCGCGCTTTTTTTCCTGAAATTTGATTTTAATGAAATGGAAAGAAAACGTTAGCAGAATGCTTATGTTCAGCATGACAAAATTCATATCTGTTAAGCTACACTATCATAGGATAAAGTATTAGAGAAGAAGCGTAAATTCGCTTTAATAATAATACCCAGATAATACTTGGGTAAAATAAATTTAATAAGGACGCATGTTGCACGAAGCAATATTGATGCAATGGAAGAAAAAGGGGGAGTTTTGAGGGAGACGTCTCCACAGACAGGGGATGCAATTCCCATCCCCAGCTTTTTTACTGAATCCTATATAGCTATTTGTCGGCACAATTGTCTCCAAGCGGGCATTCTAAGATTCTGCGTTTTCTGCAGTACTCCAGGTTCAATCGCACAAGCTGGGATTCGAAACGTTCAACCGCTTCCAGGTCTAAGCCTATTCTTTGTGCTGTTAACATGGCCATGGGCGAGGGAGTTGGTTTTGCTTTTTCCCATATTCCCCGTAGTTCTCTCAGGAATATGTTCACTCCCACCGGACCGACGCCTTTGATCTCCTGAAGGCGATTTTCCAAGTCGCTTGGGCTGCTGGATTCCGCGTGAAGCCTTTCGAGGCTGCCGTACTTTTCTTTCAGTGTTTTCGCGATTCCCAGAAGTTTTGTGGCTGTGGAGAAGTCGTATCGGGTGTAACCGCCAGAGTCTAGAACTTCGACGAGGCGGTTCCAGCCGGCTTGCAATATGGCGTCCGGGCTTGTCAGTTTTTCCAATTCAAAATACAGGTAAGTCTTTTTCGCGGTTTCAGCCGAGATTCTTTTGGCGAAGAGTACGGATGCCAAGAACCATTTGAACCTGTCCTCCGGTTTGGTTAGGTCGAGTCCGAGTTCGTCTGAGTAGCTTTGAAGTTTCGAGAGGGCGCGCTTTACGCTCATTTGTATCCGCCTTTGTTTAGCAGGGATATCCTTGATTAAAGCTTAATCTTGAAATCGATGTTGGGGGACCACTCAAGCGGTTAGCCACATAATAGAAACAAAAAGGGGAGGCGCGTGCGCCCATCCTGCCCGTTTATGATGACTAGACTTTTTGGAAAAGCCATTCAGATTTTACCTGCTGTCTAAGTTTGGGATTCGCCGAGTCAGCTCGGTCCAATCTTCAGCCATGGCCTTTTTCATCAGCGGTTTTAGACCGGCGAAAACCTGTGGCGGCATGAGCTTCATCCAACCCTCCGTGACCACAACCCGATCATCAAAGTCAAGCAACGGGAGTAGCCACTGAACCATAATGGGAAATCTTTCAGGCGGCACTTTCTTTGACATTAGTCCAGCAATGGAGGCTTGTTCGCTCTCTGTCGTCCGCTCCCTTAGAATTGGATACAGATGAGCGTCTTCTTTGTCCAAATGAATCCTTAAATGCGATTCTAATACTGCGGTCGCTCTCGCTGTTGTTAGAGGATCAGGTGTTTTTCGCATCGTTTCCAGCCCGTTAACCATTTTGTCAAGCTCACGATGATCCAGAAAGTAAGCCCGCGCCACAAGAGGGGTTAGTTTGTCCACAGCGGGAAAAACCGCCGCTTCTTCGCCCTGCGCATGGTAGTTCAGTATCTCGGCTACCGTACGCAATCGGTCAAAGACGGGCGTTAACTCCCCTCCGGTACGCGCCAGCTCAAAGGCTGAAGCGTCAATTTGGAAAACGTCGCGACGAAAAGCGTTATGGATAGAACGCACTATGTCAATCGGTCCAGACACAACACTCACTTCCAACCGGAAAAAGTCATTTCGACTTTATTAAGAATATGTTATTGTGGTTCTGTAGTCACAAAAAAAGTGAAAGTTGCGGGAGACGTCTCCACTGCTAGCCGAGTGTACCTCACCTCTTTCGCTCTTTGTCTGAATAGACCAAAAAAGATGAAAGACGCAAAAGCTAATTATCCGTTGCTCTAATTTCCAATTGGTGAATTGAGTTGGGAATGAAAAGTGCAAAGAAGAAACCGTTAACTAAGAAAGAGCGAAAAGAGAAGAAGAAAAAACGCAAAGAAAAGCAGGCAAAATAGCAAGCTTCTGTTCTATTTGCCAACTTTTGCATCATGTTTTTTCTTTTTTTGTTTGTTCTTCTTTTTCAATGAAGGCATAATCCAACCTCCAACAAGAACAGCGCGCGCTGCTTGAATGTTCTGAGATCTAATGCCATATAATTCACATTGAATGTTTAAAGCAATCGATAACAAAAAAGGAAAAAAGTTACGTGGGACATGCGCGCGCGAAGGTTGCGCGGGATAAATCGCTAACCCCCAGAAGATTTAGAAAAACAAGAAAATTGTGGAAGGTTTATAATTGAAACGCCGAAACTAATAAGATGGGATCGAAATGAGTGAAGAAAAGGAGTTATTGCGTGGAAGGATTACAGGAGTCTTTTACCATCCCTATTTGGTCTTGACTACTAGACGTTTGATTATTGGAGAAAGAAGCATAAGCTTGAGCGAGATACTGGAAGCCTATTCAAAACAAGAAAAACTACAAAGTAAGTTGGTACTACGTCTAAAAGATGGAAAAACTGAAGAATTGAAGATTTCTCCTGAAAAAAGTGTTGCTGTACCTACTTCTCTTCCCGGAAGCATGGATGCTCAGGAAAGTGAAAGGGTAGCAGGTCCCAAGGCAACAACTGATGGATGGGTTAATCTAATAAATGAATGCTTGTCCAACATAGAAAAGACGGTGGAGACCCCCAAGATTCTAAGCAAAGAACCTCCAGTACAACCTGTTTCTCAAGCCGTTTTTCTAGACAACCTTGAAGGCAAGGACCCAGCAACACTCTTTTATAAACCTTATTTGAAACATCT
>CAZJQR010000191.1:3130-3196 GCA_964548345.1 uncultured Candidatus Bathyarchaeia archaeon
CTCTGAACCAGTCTCTGAACCAGTCTCTGAACCAGTCTCTGAACCAGTCTCTGAACCAGTCTCTGA
>CAZJQR010000192.1:0-3193 GCA_964548345.1 uncultured Candidatus Bathyarchaeia archaeon
CACAACCAACTCTTTTTTGCTTAAAAATCGGTTTTGATGCGCGCTATAGTAGACGGCAACAAAAATTTGAGAGCGTTGCTCTATAGAGATAGGAATGGAACATTGAACCGTATAGACTAATAAGAAAGCTTTACCTTAGGAATAGAGCACTCCACAAGGGGAGTAAATTTATGCCTATAACAATCGGTTCGCTATTTAGACGAATTGTCAAAGTACTGCAGACTCAAGATGACAATCCAAATAGCTATCTAAATAATCCAAAAAGCGACTTCTACAATCCAAACTACGACATCAACAATCCAAGTAGCAACATCAACAATCAACATAGCAGAATCAACGACGCATCAAACAATCAATACAACAAGGAACGGCGAAGGAATGCTTTGAGAAAACTCATTCAAATATATCTGTCAGACTATCTGTCTGCAGAACAAGCAGAGGAGCTTGTTAAAGAGCATATCCCATGACGCAATTAGGCCTTTCATAGTCTGTCATCACCTCAAAGGCAGCATTTGGGCATCGCGCGCATAGCTTATCTGGATCGTTGTCGTTCAAGTCTGTCAAGCTTTTTCTTCTTACGCTTCTCTTCTCTTTCTTCTGCATAGGCGGAGGTTTTGTCCGATCTTGTACTCCTGTTTCTCCTTTCTTCCGCATCTCTTTCTCCTTCTGACAAAAGAAATAGCTCATTCGCTCTATTGAAGGTATCCTTGCCTTCTTGTACAATTGAGTTATTTGTTTTTTTATAACTTGTGGAATTTCCCACGCACTGTGCAGCTTACGTAGCATTGGAATTCGTTGTCGTGTGTTGTTCTTTGGTTCGTTAGGGAAAGTGTGGGGTTGCTGTCGTGGGGCGGCTGGATTTTGCCGATGCCTATTCTATGTAAGTTGCGCGCGCTAATAGGCTATAACATGACAAAATGGAAACGACTGGGTCTAACCCCAAAAGAGGATGGAACTGGACTCGAACCCCATTTGGGTTCAGAAACTTGCAAGTATTAACGTCGAGCTGGACCAGACTTAACCCTGAATGGGTATGAGTCGACAGGAAAAGAAGCAACAAAAGCTCCTTTAATGAAGCGAAAACTCAAAAGTGAACTGGCGAGAATTTCAAAGCAATGCGGTGCAAGGTTGAATGAAAAGGAACTTACCGAGGTCAGTTTAGTGGTCTTTCAAGTTTTGTTCGATATCGGCATGGTTTTACATGGTTTTGCGTAAGCGCGTGCAAAAGAAAAAGGCATGAACAAAAATAGCACGATATGATTGATGCATTTCTGTCAGAAAAAACATCAACTTTTTGGAGGAAACTAAAAAACACCTTTGTTCAAAAGCTAACGTTGCGTTGAAATGGGCTGACTAACCCCAACAATTAAGACTATAGCTGCGCGCGCGTCGGCCTTAGAAAACAAGAGTTTTACTCTTTTGGTTCTAAGATTGAATTGTACCGCTTTTTTAGCGCGCACTCATACCGAAATGGGAGTGGGCCGGACCGGATTCGGACCGGCGACCTTCTGCACGTCAAGCAGATGTCCTAACCAGGCTAGACGACCGGCCCACGTTTGCTTTTGCAGTGACAAGTTTTCGGTGTCCGACGTATTTATGGGTTTTGCGCGGTGCTTGCTCCAGAACTGTGTCCAGTTTAATCCGAAATCCGAAATATTCTGTGTCTCGCAGTTTACTACTTAAATAACACGAGCGTAGTAGGGTTCAGTTGAGAAGGGGAAAGGAGGAGGCAGAAGCGCTTAGCGTCAAAGCGGTTCCAAGCATGACCCTTGTTCTTATAGGAACGATGGATTGGCTGACAACCATAATTGGAATCGCGTATTTCGGAGCCGTAGAAAGCAACCCGTTCATGGCGGGCTTAACTAGCACAAGCCTCGTAGCTTTCACAGCCGTGAAACTCACAACCACCGCGCTCGTGGCGTTGCTGTTCTACAAGGCGGAGAAAACCCTGCTTGTGACCGCAGACAAGACTAGCCTCTCCTTCACGATTACCCGCATAGTCCTCAGAGCCGCCTATATCATAGCCACGGCGTTTCTTTTGGTTGCGGTCGTGAACAACCTCATAATAGTCGCTCAAGCTCTCTAAAACGCGAGAAACACGAACAGTTAATAGGGTTTTTAGCCACACATTTGTTAATAAAAACAGGAGGGTGCATTCTGCAAGCCAACTTCAAGCCCACGGTTGTCTGGTTGATTCTCAACGGCAAACCTGAAGAAGCTTTGACGCTTTTGGCAAAAAACTACAAGGTAACCGTCCCGAAGCTCAAAGTGGGTTTACCTAAAGGACGCAAAGCCAAGGCTTTCGGCGTCTACACGTCAAAGAACGAGACAATCTCAGTGCTCAACAGCGACGCGCTGGTAAACCCCTTCGTCATACTGCACGAGTTCTACCATCACCTCCGCAGCAGAGCCGTGGACAAGCAGCACAAGGGCACAGAAAAAAACGCTGACAAATTCGCCATAGAATTCATCAAGGCCTATGAAGCAGCAGGCGCTCCAGAAAGTTAGCGGCTCACACTTGCTTATTCTTCACTTACCTGAAAAGGCAGACGTTCCCCTTTCGAATTGTACACTGCAACGTTCTGCGCAATGGCAAAGGGGAAGCCCACAATCATGAGCACACGCCCGAAAAAGTGGTTGAGGTCTACACTGGAAGGATTTATGTTCCCTGAAGGATGGGAATGCACCGTGCCGACTACTGAAAAATCCATGGGCAGCATGTGAAACGGAAGATTGGCAAAACCGAGCCCGTAAACCGCTAAAGGCGGAACAACAAGGTCCGACACGCGAATCGTGTCCTTGCTTTTCTTGCCACGGAGAAGCAGAAAAGTTTCCTTCGGGTAAAGCCGCTTTGCTCCTTCAAAAATCGACTCCAGCAACTCAGCACTCATCGAAACAGTCACATTGCTTCCCATATGAACGCCCAACGACTTGGCGGTTAATTACCTTTACTGAACGGGCAAGTGGTTTTAGAACGGAAAACAGAAATAAACAAGAAACCCAATTAAACAGAAAGAGCCGGGATGGCAGAGTGGATAACGCGCGGGCCTTGAGAGCCCGTGGACCTTACGGTCCGCATGGGTTCGAATCCCATTCCCGGCGCCAAAATTTTTTTGGGTTGTTTCGAGGTTAATTCGACGAAATAAACAAGCGAAATTTCGTGGCGTTGAAGTATTGAGCACTATTATCGCTG
>CAZJQR010000193.1:0-3193 GCA_964548345.1 uncultured Candidatus Bathyarchaeia archaeon
TCTTCTGGTTGTTGTACGAAGTCAATATGTAGCCGGGTGATCGGGCTGGATTGGAGAGGCGAATTTCATCAAGGCTGCCATCTAGATAACGAGCAGAATCATATGTGCATCTGCCAACCTCCAAAGGAGCACCCTCATTGTTGTAAATCGAAGGCAAAGTAGCTGTACCAATCGTTGCTACTTGCAAACCATTAACATAGAACTTTGGAACCGTGTTTGCTTCCCAAACAACAGTCACATAATACCAGGCGCCCGCTGCAGGGTTAAATGATGCAAACCACTGACTATAGCTTGCACCATTGGAAGAGGCGTATAGCTCTAGAACTTTTCCATATGTTGCATGATTTATGAACTCTATGAGCCACCCTCGTTGACTTCCTGAAGTATCATACTTATCCAAAATTGTTTGCCGCTTAGCTGTATCGTCTAGTTTGAGCCAGAAACTCGCAGTGAAAGCTTCAGTATAGCCTGTAAGACCTTCGTTATGGTCTATCTGGATGTAACCAGTGGCGCCATCAAACTCGTAGGCACCACCCATTTGGCCATCAACTCCTTGAGTTACACCGCCATAGAGCACACCAAAGTTTCCATTAACTGTGGAGTCAGCACAAATCAGAGTACCTTCAGACACAAACGTTGCAGTTACCGCCCTAGCGCCATTCATCGTTATCTCGATTGGATTGGCACTTCCAGATAAGTCGCCGCTCCAGAAAGCAAATTCCCAGCCTGCATTCGGAACCGCCGTCAAAACAACGGTTTCTCCGGGATCGTATACGGATTTATCAGGATCCTTTGTAACCGAACCAACGCCGACTACATTAACCGTTAAAGTGTACGGATTCTCAGTGAAGGTAGCAGTAACTTCCTTGTCGCCGTCCATAGTAATCGTTGCCGGATTCGTGGTTCCCGCTAAAGCTCCGCTCCACCCCGCGAAACTCCAGCCTGCACTCGGCACAGCCGTCAGCGTAACCGGATCACCAAAATTGTACAAAGGCAAATCAGGATTCTTTGTAACCGAACCGCTACCAACAACATTAACTGTGAGTTCACATTTCTCAACCGCAGGAGCAAAAACGTTATCCACATAGAAGTCGCCTCGGCCATCACTGTCCGCAGAGAAACCAACGAAAGCCACCGAGGACGGACTGTAACCACTGTACTTGCTAAAGCTACCCGCAAACGCGCCATTCACATAAACATCGTAACTGCCGCCGGCAACATCAACCTCAACCCTAACCGTGATCCACGAGTCATAACTCAAACCGGAAGCCACCGTACTCCACTCTGAAGTCGTACCATAAGCTTGGCCGCTGGATTCCCTAACCCTAATCTCTAAGTCGTCCCCAGAATCACCCGGAGAAGCATCATAGAAAGCCATGAAAACAAACCGCTCATCACTAGTACCGGTGGGTGCATTAGTATCAACACGGTCGTCCCCTATGTAAAATAGACCCGTACGATCATACCCGCCGTTGTTTTCAATCCTGTCAACGTAAATATCAAATGAAAGACTGAAGGTACCCGTCTGCTCTACGCCAAACTCCTGCGTAAGATAGGCATTGCTGGAGCTCCCTCCACCATAACTCTTCAGACCAGCCTTCTTGCCAGCGTTCCCGCCCACATCAGAAGTATCCAACGTCAACAGAGTAGGATCACTACCAGAGAAAGCACCACGACTCTCATACCAGTCCTGGCCAGCCGCGTCAAGTCTCAAAGCAGCACTATCAGCACTCACGTCAAACTCGTAATCAACAAGCAGGCTATACTGACGAATATCATCAATCAAGTACACCGGATTATTTCGTGTAAGCACCACCAATTGATAATCACTCATCGAAACCCACCCAGGCTGAGCTGGATCTGGAGGCTGAGAAGCAACTACAGAGTATTCCGGTGAACTTGACTCATAATACGCTAGAGTTCGTCCCTTACATAAACCCCATACTGATATGCCATCTGTTAGAACGAAATTGATTGCTCCGGAGTCAACAGCGACTATGTCTTTTACCGCTTTCGCTATTCCAGTGAGCACATCCCAACCGCTGTCTTCGATGCATTTCAACACGTAAAGACTGTAAAGATCAGAATCGATCACATCTGGATCGTTCCAATCGTCGCCGTACAACGGCGGGTTCGCAGCCAAATATTCTGCTCCAATAAGCGTCTTCATAGTGTTCTTGTTTACTCCTCCGTTATGACTGAAAGCCCACCATTTCCCATCTTTGAAACGCATGAAAGGATGAGGATCACCCGTAGGCGGATTAACGCCCGAGGAGGTCAGTCTTACGTGGGCTACGCCTACCCAGGCGCCACTGTCTGCCAATTCGTTTGCTGCCAAGTCAAAATTCGAATCCAGATAAGCTGCGGGATATCCTCTCCTTTCTTCGGGAATAGACGTGTCGTACCAGACTACAGCCCAACCATTCGGGTTGCTTGGGCTCAACGCTTTCAAGGAATCGGGGTTATTAATCAGATGATCCAGAACCACATCGTGCGGTAGAGAATCAGCTACCATGCCCCACATGCGGCACTCATGATCTTCAGATAGGTGCAGAACAAGCTTGTAGCTCGTGTCCCACACGGCCGCAGAATCCTCCTGGTTCGAGGCCGCAGGGTTACCATAGTACATGTAAAAAGTGGTGAACGTGGTCGAAGACACGATGGGCAAGCGAACCCACGCCGTAAGATGACCAGTAGAACTGTCATAGAGTTCAATTTCGTGACTAAGCTTTGCGGTGTTATCATCCACAAAAACGAAGTCGTCTCCGTCTGGCTGCGCCTTCCCGATGAGGTCGCTATCCAACATGTCCACTAAAACTGGAAAGTCGGTCTGGTCCCCGCTGACCTGTGACGGGTCTATAGTTATGGCTTTTCTGTATTGCCAATCAGTATTAAACCACGGCGGCAAAGACTTGGTCGTAAACGAGTAAGTTTCAACTGTCCATTCGGTTCCGTCAGTAACACTCACAGTCCAGGAGTATGTTTGGCCGTGTTCAAGACCGCTTATATCGACCGAGTATCGTCCATTGCCAACATCTGTCCCGCTTGCCGAACCAACAATGATACCATCTGGAGAAGTAACAGTGTAGTCCATTAAGTCTCCTTGGAAGTCTGAAAGAGTGAAGCTGAGCTGCGTGATTGCGACTGGAACATCGATCTCGCCATCACTCGGCGACGGATCAGTTACTATCGG
>CAZJQR010000194.1:0-3188 GCA_964548345.1 uncultured Candidatus Bathyarchaeia archaeon
AAGCCAAGGAATCCAGCCAACGCGGAAAATGTGGAGCCGAAAATGTACGACAATGCGATGGTAATGTTTTTCAGTGGGTCACCAGCCCAAATTGGCGCTGGCAGAAATAATAGTAGTAGCACAGCCACAACACCGACAAACATGAATAATACGGTGTACTCTCTTTTCAGGAATGCGTGAGCGCCCAGTCTGATGGCGTCCGAAATCTCCCGCATTCTTTCGGTTCCGCTGTCTTGTTTTTCAACGTAACGATAGAAGTACAATCCTGCCAAAATCGATATTAACGAAGCTATTGGTGCTATTAACCAGGGTTCAAATGTTTCAAGCATTTTTTTAACCTTGCCGGTTCAGTACTCTTTATTTTGAATTGAAGGGGGAAATTGTATGAACTTATTTATTAGCCTTTGTTTTATTGAAGCCTAAAGGGAAAACATTATAACGGTTATCTTTAAGATAATGGAGCTAACGTATCATCTAACCGAAGGGAACGGCATCATAGTATTAGAATAAAACTGAATTGGTGAAAAGGCGGTTGCTATGGCTGACGCATGGCACAGCAAGAAATCTGAGCAGGTCTTGAGCGAATTACGGGTTGACCAAAAAGGGTTAAGCCGTGAAGAAGCGGAACGTAGGCTAGAAGAGTTCGGGTACAACGAGCTTAAAGAAAAGAAAGGAGTAACTCCGCTCCAGATTTTTCTCAACCAATTCAAAGATGTCTTTGTTATCATGCTTTTGGTAGCCACGGCAATTTCTTTTCTCATCGGAGAAACGGTTGATGCTATTACCATAGCCGTCATCGTGATTCTCAACTCCGTTGTCGGTTTCATTCAGGAATATCGGTCAGAAAAAGCCATGGAAGCCATGAAGAAGTTAACGGCTCCTAAAGCACGCGTTATCCGGAATGGCGATGAGACAATGATAGATGCCCGAAAAATCGTGCCTGGCGACATTGTCCTTCTTGAAGCTGGTGACCGTGTTCCCGCGGATGGCAGGCTCATAGAAACTGTCGATTTGAAGGCTGACGAAGCTGTTTTGACAGGTGAGTCGACAGATGTTACAAAGAACTTGGGTGTAGTTAAAGATGACACGCCCATCGCAGATAGAAAAAACTCTGTTTTCATGGCAACCCACATGACCTACGGCAGAGGCAAGGCTGTAATAACAGCTACTGGAATGAAGACGGAATTCGGGAAAATTGCCGAATTAGTTCAGACTATGGAGACGGAGGAGAGTCCTCTAAAGAAAAAACTGGAGAGCTTTGCCAAAAAACTTGGAATAATAATTGTTGCTTTGACGGCTGTAATTTTTGCGCTTGAGTTGTATGAAATCTTTGTTCTAGGCGTAGTTGAGTCAGGTGGCATTATCGCTAGCGTGTTGGATGCTTTTGAAGTGTCAATTGCGCTTGCGGTGTCAGCGGTTCCAGAAGGCTTGCCAGCAATTGTAACTGTGTCGCTCGCACTTGGCGCTAGGGAACTTGCTAAGCGCAACGCGATTTTGAGGAAACTTTCTTCCGCAGAAACTTTGGGTGCTACGACTGTTATCTGTTCAGACAAGACGGGAACTTTGACGAAGGGCGAAATGACGGTTCGCAAAATCTATGTTAACAATAAGCTTTTTGCTGTGACAGGGGCTGGCTACGAACCGAAAGGCGAGTTTTTGGTTGATGGCAATCCCATCAGCCCGAAGGAGAATCCTGAACTCGAATTGATGTTGAGGGCTAACACGTTGAATGCTAATGCTAATTATGATGGCAAACGTGTTATCGGAGACACCACCGAAGGAGCGCTTATTGTCGCAGCGGCTAAAGCGGGAATAGCTAAGAAAGATGCGGAGGGAGTGTATCCTCGCGTTCACGAAGTGCCGTTCACTTCTGAAAGGAAGCGCATGACAACAGTTCACAAGACACCAGACGGAAAGCTGGTTGCTTACGTGAAAGGCGCTCCCGAAATGATCATAGAGCGCAGTACTCACATCTTAAAAGATGAGAAAGTTAAGAAGTTCACAGCTGAAGAGAAAAAAGAAATTTTAGCAATAAATGAGAAAATGGCGAATGATGCCCTTCGTGTCCTCGGCGCGGCGTACAAGCATGTGCCCGCTGGCGCCGTCGAAAAGTTTGATGAGGAAGAATACGAGAGCAATCTGGTGTTTTTGGGTCTTTCGGGCATGATTGATCCTCCGAGGGATGAAGCAAAAGAAGCTAACGCTAGATGCAGGGAAGCGGGCATAAAGACCGTAATGATTACTGGAGATCACAAACTAACTGCGGTTGCCATAGCGAAAGAGCTGGGAATGTTGCACAGCGATAAAGTGCTTACAGGTGTGGAGCTTGACGACTTGGGTGACGAGGAATTCGGAAGGGTTGTAGAAGAAGTGTCGGTGTATGCGCGAGTATCGCCTGAACACAAGCTTCGGATAGTTAGGGCGTTGAAGAAGAAGGGCGAAATAGTGGCGATGACAGGTGACGGCGTAAACGATGCACCTGCACTTAAGCAAGCCGATATTGGCGTGGCAATGGGAATAACGGGCACAGACGTTACACGAGAAGCCGCGGACATTGTGTTGGCGGATGACAACTTCGCCACAATAGTTAACGCCGTTGAGGGTGGGCGCAGCATTTACGATAACATTCGAAAGTTCTCGTTCTTCTTGTTGCGCTCCAACTTTGACGAGTTGCTTGTTATAGGTAGCTTTGCTCTCTTAGGTTTAGAACTTCCTCTTACCGCTGGCATGATTCTGTGGCTAAATTTGGTCACCGATGGCGGTCCAGCCCTTGCCTTGACCATGGACCCACCGGAAGAAGATGTCATGAAGCGACCTCCACGTAATCCAAAAGAAGGCATATTGCATGGAAGAATAGCTTCGATTTTGGCAACTTTTGTAACGCAGTTTATAGGCACGGGACTTGTGTTTTACGTGTCGTTCTATGTGTTGGGTCGACCTATTGAAGAGGCTCGGGCAATGGCTTTTGTACAGGCGACTCTGCAAGAATTAGTTATAGTCTGGAATTGCCGTTCTGAAAAACGCAACGCGTTCAAAGTTGGGTTCTTATCAAACAAGTTCTTGCTTGTAGCAGTACTCGTGTCGGCTATATTGACTGTAATCATACCTTACACTTCTTACCTCGTACCCGGCTTCTATTTGTTCGGAACTGCGCCTCTGGACCTTATAGACTGGTTAGTTATTCTGCC
>CAZJQR010000195.1:0-3165 GCA_964548345.1 uncultured Candidatus Bathyarchaeia archaeon
TGTGCGGGTGACATCTCCACTTTGGGTGGGGTTCAAGTCCCCCCCGGTCTACTACAACATCAATTACACTGATTCACACTACTTTCGAAGAAAGCTGAACCCAAATACTGCGTATCTTCAAAAAGCGAATTTATGTATGACAAGTGTGGGGTCAAAAATGATTGAAGGTTGGGACATTGGAAACTTCGAGAGAAGTGAAAAGAACGAAATACAAAGTTCTCTCAGCTGGCAGCAAAATATTCCGAAGCTCTTTCAAAAAGCAAAAGGGAAGAAGATATTCATAGATTCCTTGGCGACAACCCTGAAATTACCTTGGAAGTTTTTAATGGTGGCTCAAAACCTCTGGATCTCGTTAGCAAGTTTCCTCTGGGAACTGAGTTTGTAACGGACTTTGTGATTCTGGGGGTGCGATCTTTCAGTATTCCATATCATTGCATTTTTGTTGAACTTGAGTCTCCAATAGCCAAACAATTCACAAAATCAGGTGTTTGTTCAGCTAAACTAAACCAAGCTATCCGACAGGTTACCGAATGGCAATATTGGCTAAAAACTCATATTGATGAGTTTTGTCTAAGCTTCCCTAGTAAATTAACAAAATACAGAGAGGATCAGCTTGCTATTAATTTGCGTTCTGCTTTTTTTACTTTCAAGATTTTGATAGGTCGACGTAGCTTTCTCACAACCAAAAATAGGGAGTACGTTGCATCATTTTTCAATTCACACCATGGAGGCATTGAGATAACTACGTATGACCGAATACTAGACCGATTGAGGTTTGCGGTGGGCGAGCGCGTAGATCCAACATTACTTTAATAGCGGAAACTATGGATGTAACTTTTTCTCTGAATCAATTGAAACAACACATTTCTACTCTGGCTAACTCACATAATTTAATGTGATAAAAAAGAAGAAGAGCGGCCAACACATCTCCCCCGTGGTTTGATCTATTTTTCCTAATCTACTTTTTACTCGAAAAAGCTAAGAAAAAATTAGTGCTAAAAGCGTCTGATAAGTCACTTCTTTCTTTTTCTTATCAAATAGGTAACGTTCATTACTAAGGATAGCCCAATAAGGACTCCTTCTGTGAAGTCGGTGACTGAGAAACCGGCGTATTCAAAATGTAAGAACCTGCTGATTAGAATGCCTAGGGCAAGGGATATTGTTCCAATGGCTATTGTTCTTTCTCCGCTGAGCTGCATTCACCTCACCGTTGCTTACCCTTATTTTTGCTTGTAACTTAAGATTGTTGTCTTCTGGTGAGAGATACAAATAATACCTGTGGCTTTAATGGTTAGAGAGAGTTTGGTTGATAATGGTGCCGCACATTGAGTTTCGAACAGCCTTGGTTAATACCGAGTTAGGTGAGGCTTACACGTGGATTGAGTTGCGGAATCAGGTTGAGCAGAATCTTACGACTAAGAGGTTGTTTGATGAGTGGGATAAAGAGGCCGTTCTAAGTCTCATCTCGCCTTATCTCGATGGGACTGGAAAGCATGAAGGGTGCGGTTATTTAGATGCTCTTGAGGTCGTGTTTGAAGAGATAAGGGATAACGATACGGTTATCGTGGTTGAAGATGATTGTATGCGAAAGGTGGTTCTTGCCCTAATTGAATATTTGTATCAAGAGAGTTACGGCGTTAAGGGGAAGTAGGCTTCAAGGTTCAGGATGGCCGTTTAAGCGTGTGTTTTTTTAGGTTAAAATTGGGAAGTTGCGAGAGTCCTTTTGATTGAGTAGCAGCGTTAAACATCGTCCTCCAGCGAGTCGAGCAGTTTGAAGCCAGTGAGGCGAATCAAGCTTTTGCATCTGTAACACTGTATCACTAGCTCTTCTAGGATGTCACGTCTGGTCTTTATCTCTTTGATCGAGTATGTGTCTTCTGTTTGGTCTTCTGGAGACATGTTGACTCCGCATTTTGGGCAGGGGAAATCTCCGCTTCCCTCAATTTTAGCTAAATCCACCTTGTACTCGAGGAGCAGCTTCGTTTTAATTTTCTTTTCCATTTCTTTTTCACCTCCAGTTTTTATGATTAACGTGCCACTTTGCAGTCTTTACGCGCAAAGCAGTCTTCACAGAAGAGATGCTTCGCCTTGGTTTGGCAATCCAGTGCTATGCTGCTGTACACGTTAATTTCAGCTCCTTTTTTGATAGTTTCGTGTCAGGCTCTGAATATAAAGGTGCTTGTGATTTGTTCATAATCAATCCTAATTTTTAAGCAAACGTCAAAGAAAATACCTTATGTGTATATGTATAAACAACAATTTAGCAACATGTCTTTCATTTGTTTAAAAAAAAGAAAACCGCCATGTCTTCTACGCGAAAGTCCCCTCTACGCGGCTGGGACAGCATTCAGAGCAAATACCGAAGAAACAGAAGAAAAAACGTGTATTGAAACTGGGTTTAGTGGATGTAGGTCAGGTTGTTGCTTTGGTTTTCCCTAATTTCCCTCATCGACTTGTACTGCGCTTCCACAAGAACCTTCAAAGAATCGATGTTCTTCTTTATATCCTCCAGCTCCGTGCTTTTCTGCAGGATACCCGACTTCACAAGCTGTTCGTTGATGTTGTTAACCGATATTTCCAGCACTTTGACTTTGAAAGCAAATATCTGAAGCGTATAAAGCAAACTCAGCTGGGACGACAGCCTTTCCAACCTGTCTAGCTCAAGGGTTTTTCCCATGAACGCTTTGGTCTTCTCCTCTTTGGAAGCCTCTTTTGATTGAAGTGTTTGCTCGTATGCAGCTATTTGTTTTGACCCTGCTTCCTTGCCTTCGTCAAGGGATTTTTGGATTCGCTTTGCGGTTTTGTCCAGCATCTCTAAGACTTCATCCAACGCAAATTCTACCTCTTTATTGCTCCCCTAAATAGTGCAAGGGTTATATGTTATTTTTCCTTTGTTCTGCAAAATAAGATCCTATATGCGTTTAAACACTGAAAACGGTAAGTGGTACCTAACGCTATTTTGAATAAAATAAAAATGCAGCGTGGTGGTTTGTTTCACCCACTCTCGCCTATTGTTTCAGGTTTTTGTTTCGAAAGGCTTACTCTACGACTTTTTCCCAGCTTTGGAAGAAGTCTAGGACTTCTTGGCATCCGTAGGTCTTCAGTTTCTGCCTGAGTTCGACTCTGTCAACTACTGCTTTCTGGAAATCCCAGATTTGGCTAGCT
>CAZJQR010000196.1:0-3158 GCA_964548345.1 uncultured Candidatus Bathyarchaeia archaeon
TTATGTCTTCAACTGAGGCTTCGTCTTCTATGGTGGATGTGTCGCCTATTGGTGCGCCTATTATAATGGCTTTGAGTATTCTGCGCATGATTTTTCCGCTGCGTGTTTTTGGCAGTTTGTTGACCATGGCGATGGCGGCTGGTGTGGCTATGGGGCCTATGGTTGTTCGAATGTGTTTTATGAGTTCCTTGCGCAACTCGTCTGAGGGTGTGTAGCCTGTTCGCAGTACGATGAATGCTACGGGTACTTCGCCTTTCACCGGGTCTTCTTTGCCCATGACTGCTGCTTCTGAAACTGCTGGGTGTGAAACCAGAGCGCTTTCAAGCTCTACGGTGCCTATTCGGTGCCCTGCGACTTTGAGGACTTCGTCTGCTCTGCCTAGGAGCCAGAGGTATCCTTCTGGGTCTTGAATTGCGTAGTCGCCTGTGTAGTAAACGTTGGGCCATCTTCCGAAGTATGTTTGCTTGAATCTATCAGGGTCTTTCCAGAGGGTTTGCAGCATTCCTGGCCATTGTGTTTTGATTACGAGGAAGCCTTTGTTTCCTGCTGGTGCGTGTTGCCCTTTTTCGTCGTAGACTTCTGCTTGGACGCTTGGCAGCGGGTACGTGGCTGAGCCAGGTTTAAGGGGAACTAGGTCTATTCCTGATAGCGGTGCGATCATGAATCCGCCAGTTTCTGTTTGCCACCAGGTGTCGATTATGGCGAGTTTTTCTTTTCCGATTACGCGGTAGAACCATTTCCATGCTTCGGGGTTTATGGGTTCGCCGACTGTGCCGAGTATGCGGAGGGTGCTGAGGTCATGTTTGTTTATCCATTCTTCACCGAACTTCATGAACATTCTGACCGCTGTTGGTGTGGAGTAGAGTATGGTTACGCCGTGTCTTTCAATCATGTCCCACCAGCGGTCTTTTTCGGGGTAGTCGGGTGTGCCTTCGAAGAGGAGGGAGGTTATGCCGAGTGATAGTGGCGCGTAAACGTTGTACGTGTGCCCAGTGATCCAGCCGATGTCTGCGGTGCACCACCATATGTCTTCTTCATTAGGGTTGAAAGCCCATTTGAGGGTCCAGTATGCCCAAACGTTGTAGCCGCCTATGCCGTGTTGGACTCCTTTTGGTTTGCCCGTGGTGCCTGAGGTGTAGAGTATGAAAAGTGGGTCTGTGGCTTGCATGGGTTCGGGTGGAACGTAGGCGTTTGCTCCTGCTTGTGTGAGTGCGTCTTGGTACCAGATGTCTCTGTCGTCTTTCATTTGGATGTCTTGGCATGTTCGTTTTACGACTATGACTTTTTCCACGGTTGGGGTGCTTTGTAGTGCGCGATCTGCGTTGTCTTTTATGGGGATGATTTTTCCACGTCTGTATGATCCGTCTGCGGTAACGAGGATTTTTGCTTCGCAGTCGTTGATGCGGTCAGCTAGCGCTTCGGCGCTGAAGCCTGAGAAGACTACGGTGTGGATTCCGCCTAGGCGTGCTGTGGCGAGGAGTGTGATTGGGAGTTCGGGGATTACGGGTAGGTAAACGGCTACTCTGTCTCCTTTTTTGAGTCCTGAGTCTTTGAGGACTTTGGCGAGTTTGTTGACTTCTCTGTAGAGTTGGTAGTAGGTATAGGTTTTGACTTCGCCCATTTCTCCTTCCCAGATATAGGCGAGCTTGTTTTTTCTGGGGGTTTTGACGTGTCTGTCGAGTGCGTTGTGTGTTATGTTGAGGATTCCGCCTTGGAACCACTTGTAGAATGGCGGGTTAGTGTCGTCTAAGACTTTGTCCCATGGTTTGAACCAGTCGATGGCTTTTGCTTTTTCAGCCCAGAACTCTTGGGGGTTTTGGATTGATTTTTCCCATTCTTGCCGTCGTTTTTCTCCGGAGGATGGTTGCGCGCTATTTGGACAGAACTTTTCGTTGAACGGTAAATTTGTTTCAGACATTTCTTTTCATTCCATGAATCTTGTTCGGGGAAGAGTTAAATTCAATCAATATAAAGTTTTCAGCCGTTTATCAGAAAACAAAAAGAAGTTTAGAACGGTTTAAGCCTGAAAGGCAGTTAAGCAGCAGCGCGCGCTCAGCGACTCCGCTAATTACAACCGCATAATACAAAACATGATAGAAGACAATGCTCAGGGCCGCATCAAAATCGGATATTTCACACAACCAAAATACAACTTGGTGCTTGGCAATTAAGTTACCGGTAATAGCAATTTCGGGATTCAAGATTCGGGATTCGGCACTAATATAATCGGCAACAGCGCCATAAACAACAGGGGTATGGGCTTGCTACTGGATGGTTCCTTCAATTGCACTATAACAGGAAACATCATAAGAGGTTTCTCCTTGGCAGGCTCCAACGTCAGCGTCATCGGAAATAACATAACAATTGACAGTGTGCACAACCAGTACGACGTTCGCTTCCTATCTATTCATCCAAGAATATTTTACCACAACAACTTCCTCAGCCCAATTAAAATACAAGAGGGCGCTAAGCACATCTGAGACAACGGTAGAGAAGGCAACTACTGGAGCAACTACACTGGAACTGACACTGACGGAGATGGCATCGGCGACACGCCCTACATCATAGCCGATAACCGAGACCGTTACCCGCTCATGGTGCCCTTCGACATTGACGGTGTACCTGTAGAGTTGCTTGAGTGGGCTTCTCCGCCTTCCGTGAGCCTCATTTATCCAGAAAACACGATTTATGCTTCTGCTAATGTCACCTTGGAATTCACGGTTAACAAGCAAACCTCATGGGTGGGCTACAGCCTCGACGGTCAAGACAATGTGATCATCACCAGCAACACCACGCTGTCAGGATTAACCAGCGGCTTGCCCAACGTAACCGTCTATGCGAAAGACTCCTTTGAAACCATTGGCGCCTCAAAAACAATCATCTTCACCATAGCCGAGGAGCCAGAACCTTTCCCAACAGCCGTTGTTGCCACTGCTGCTTGCGTGTCAGTAGCCATAATAGGTGCGGGTCTGCTGGTTTATTTCAAGAAGCATAAGCATTAAGCGGAAAATCAGCTCTGCAATCTTCCTTGCCGTAATTAGTCCATGCAGATATTGTGTTTAATTCAAAATTTTTACACCACAATATTAATAAATCCCATATAAAGATTACATCATGCTACTTCCTAGCAGTGGAAATTGCGTACATCCAAGTTTTAG
>CAZJQR010000197.1:0-3144 GCA_964548345.1 uncultured Candidatus Bathyarchaeia archaeon
TCCTTTCCTTTTTCCAACCGTAGGCTAACGTTGGCTATTCCACCAAACCCCACGTTACCATAACCAGACATCTCCGTTTTGGTGGTGGTGGATTAAAATTTAATCCCCAACCCACCCAACACCAAACCCAACCCAAACCGATTAAGAAATAGTTGAAATGCGCCCGTTCAAGCCAATAAATGTAAGACATAAAAGCTTGATAGGTTCTATTTATGTAGTTCACAGATGATCTGGTGGATGTTATGGGTGAAAACAAGACGCTAATTGCGTATGCTACGAGAGGAGGAACGACGGAGGAGTATGCGAAAGCGATCAACTCTGTGCTCACAGACGAATTCAAAATGCAGGCCGATTTAGTCAATCTGAAGAAGGCGCGTAATCCTGACTTGACGCAGTACCAAAACATCATCGTTGGAGCAGGCATAAAGATGTTCAGAATGCACAAAGAAGGCGCCGAGTTTCTTGAGAAGAAAAATTTTGGAGAGAAAAACGTGGGGATATTTCTCTCATCTCTGGTACCGCGAGACGAGGCTATCAAGAAGTACGTCGACGTCATCCTTCAGAAGAACACAACCCTGAAACCAATTGCTGTTGAAGTCTTTGGGGGAAGAATGAGAATATTTGGAAGAACCAGCCAAGACATGACAGATATCGAAAAAGCCAAAGAGTGGACCCGCAAGATCGCGGAGCACTTAAGAAGTTGACCATCCAGCAGAACTCCCAGTCCATGAAGATTTAAGTGCCCCTTCCTTAGAATCGTTAAAACCACCGCGCGCTAGTACCAATCCAAGCTATCTGCCTCGGATTGTCTATTGGTTGGTAAGGTAATATGTTTGTTGTGTAGCCAGAATATACTCGCACGTCAAAACTATCTAAGAAAGGACACAAGAATGATTAAAACTTCGTGTCTTGTGTCAGATAGTTTGCGGTGGGTAAACCCCGAGGGCGAAACGACACAACTAACTAATTCTTGATGGAACATTTCCCTTTATGTACGTAATGGGTAAAGAGTTAAAACCGAATTTAACGTGAAAAGGGCAGGATAGTTAGCTAAAAATGCTTAGAGATTTCCGTAAGTTTATGGTGATCTTAAATAAGAGTTACTTCTTTTCCCGCGATCTTGGAAAAATATTTATTCTAAATGCCTAACATTTTTCTTAAGTTTCGTGCTTCGGAACCCAACAGTGTTAGAAGCATACTCTCGCTTTGGGAAAAAGGAGAGGAACCCTAAGCTGGTTTGAGACTGAGGCGATTGAGGGAAAGGAAAACCCTTTGCTTGGATTTCCCTTCCATATAGAAACCCGTATTGGTACCCTGTTTCTGTTACGGTGAGTCGGCTTAAATTTTTTGTGGAAACCGAAAAGAAGCCTAAAATGAACTTCTTTTTTGAAACAAAAATCCTATACTTTGTGTCACATAATATAGACTATCCTGATCAAAAATGAAAAAACAGAATGAAAAGATCGGGATAAGAATTTCTCAAGAACAGAAAAAAGCAGCAACGCAGCTTGTTGAATCTGGAAAATTCAAGAATATTAGCCAAGTAATTCGGACAGCTCTCAAAGAATTGCTATTAGCACAAAGAGGGAGTTTTGAAGATGAGTCATGAGCTAGATGACAACATTGAAAGACGTCGTCGCATTTGTGCTAAAGTTCGGCAGCATCCTAGAGGTGTTACCCTGAGCGCGCGCGCCTGACAGCTTTAACCCGTATCATAATGGAAATGGGATATAGCCTGAGAGGCGCGAAAGAAAAAATCAGAGAACTTACCTATGGTGGCTGGATTAAGGAAAGTAACTCGCTCTTTTTTGACGCAGAGACTCTCTCACACACGCAAAAGAGAAGAAGGAAAAGGAATGGTGGCAAAGGGAAGTGGACAAGAAGACGAATAGTACAAGACAAGAAGAGTCAGTCGCACACGCACACACGCACACTCAGATATTCTTTCTCACACGCATGAGTTGATTCTTGGTGGTTATCTGCCCTGAGTGTAGTTCAAAGTGTCTTTATCTTTCTGGTTTTCGCTACGTCAATGAAGGGTAGATTCAGAGATATCTTTGTCGTGATTGTGGTTTCCGTTTTTCGAATAATCCATATACGGATTGTCAGACAAAAAAGAGTCGTCAAATATGTGTCTTGAGGGCGAAAAATTTGACCGAGGCAACAGAAACAAAGACTGTTGCGGGAGAAGAAAGCGGTAGTTCAAATGGAAGAATAATCGACTTTGCATGGCAACTAAAAAAACGAGGATTAGCCGAAGCAACAATAAAGCAAAGAGTATATCGTCTTCGCCATCTGGTTAAGAAAGGGGTTAAACTAACTGATCCAGACACCATTTCTACAATTTTAGCAACGAACAACTGGTCTGAATCAAACAAACGAGTGTTCATAGTAGCCTACAAAAGCTTTGCAAGAACATTCAAACTAGAATGGGAGCCGCCGAAAACAAGAGTAGAGGACAAAATACCGTTTATCCCAACCGAAGATGAAATCAATCAATTAATAGCCGGATGTGGAAAGAAGACAGCTACATTCCTACAGGTCTTAAAAGATACAGCTGCAAGAACTGCTGAGGCGTCGAAACTAAAATGGATAGATATAGACGAAAAGAAAAACACTATACGCATCAACAATCCAGTGAAAGGCAGCAGGGCAAGACTAGTAAAGGTTAAACCGAAAACCATAGCAATGATAAACAGGCTGCAAAAAACAAACGAGTATATCTTCAATCCTCATGCGCACACAATCAGGCAAAACTACTACAAACAAAGACGGCGGATAGCAAACATACTGCAAAACCCAAGACTGATGCAAATACGGCTTCACACATTTCGACACTGGAAAGCTACAATGGAATATCACCGAACCAAGGACATAAAGTATGTTCAAAGGCTATTGGGTCATAAGAAGCTGGAACATACTGACCGTTACACTCAACTCATAGATTTGGGAGATGACGAATACAATGTTGCTCACGCTTCCACTTTGGAAGAGGAAAACAAATTAATAGAAGCTGGATTTGAGTATGTGCGCTACAGCGAACGAGATGAGGTAGCGATCTACAGGAAACCAAAGTAGTCTAGTCTATAGCTCCGGTAGTATAGTCCGGTCAAGTATAACGGCCTCTCGAGCCGTGGACCCGGG
>CAZJQR010000198.1:0-3123 GCA_964548345.1 uncultured Candidatus Bathyarchaeia archaeon
CTTAAAAGACTTAATGCTAAAGCCTAGACCTGAGTTTGAGTGCGCATTTATTCATAAATGCTGGTTGTTATTGGTTAAAGTCAAACATTCTGTTTATATCTTACCTATACCCGTTTCCGACTATACCTACATTTATATTGACTTGATTTCTGAATCTCCTACCCATATCCTCTTTATGCCAGATTTCACCGAAACAACGTAGGTATAAGGTCTCATACCTATTTTGGTTTTTTCAGACCTGCTGTTCTCCAGCGTTGGGTTGGGTTGGGGATTAAAATTTAATCTTCTCTCTCTCGTACTTGCCTGCTAACTCTTTTGCTCTTGCTTACTTACATATACTTACTCTTACCCTCTTCTCACAAAACACCAAAAACGAAAACTCACACACAAGCGGAAGGCTTAATGTTTGCGTTTCTTGAAGTAGACCCAGCGCGATAGTTAAGTCACGTGTAATTGTATTTTGTTTCATTCCATTGTTGAGAGGCTACAAGTATCCGTGGATTGTCTGTAATCATCGTATATTGATAGACGTCCACTTTGATTTCAATTATAGTTCCGTTATAGATGGCTGGAAGAGCTAAGTTGCTTGTGTTGTTTGGCTTCGTTGAGAAAGTAGTAGGCAATTTGGTAGTAGTGAAATTTGCTTCGGAAACGAGCTGTTCCTCTTGAAGGCTTGGAGAGGGAGCGATAAATTTCATGTTTATTTCGGCTACACCGAATCCCAGATTGTATATTTCAGGAATTGTTACGGTATAATCTGTGAGAATCGCGGTATTCGAATTATCTGGGTCTTCGGTAGTCTGGTTTTCAGTCTGGCTCAAAATTAACCAGGTAGAACCAGCTATGACAACTATGATGATTAGAAAAAATGCAAATACTGGTCTTTTCATATGTTTCTCCTTTTGCGTTTATTAAAGTAGACCAGCAAGCCTATACCGACGACAGCTAATGTGCTTACAGAAGCTATAGCCAATATTGTTGGGAAAAGCTCTGGTTGAGGCTCCGGCGAGGGCGTTGGCGTTGATGGAATTTCATAGGGCGCCATGAGCGGGTAATTGTCTTGGCCAATAACAACGCTCACATCCCCACCGACATCGTTGTCCCATTTGACTCCAGTTATTACGTATTGGGAATCACCTATGCCATCTCCGTTGCTGTCTGTTCCATTATAGTCTTCCCAGTAGTTGCCTAAGGTTCCGTTGTCCCATAAAGTCGTTTCTGCATCATTAAAGCGGACTTCTAAGCCTGCTGCAAAGGTGTTGCCGTAAAAAGTATTGTTTACGGCAAACTCGCTAAGCTCTATAGCTGTTATGTAGTTGTCAAACAATGTGTTGTTGGAACCAATCAGCAGTCGAATGCTTGTCATGTTGTTTCCCGAGATCTTGTTGTTTGAGGAACCGGCGAGTAATACGGTACCCGTGATTTTGTTTCTTGTGATTAGGGTTGAATATACTGCATTCAGTTCTATCGAGTGGGAGGTTGTTTCGATTTTATTATCTGATATTACATTTGATGCACCGTAGATTTTGACGCCATATGCGCTGCCAGCTAATGTGTTGTTTCTGAATGTAATTTTTGAGCCATGTAGATTCACTGAGGGAACTTCAATATCTGTTTGGAGGTCTGTGAATTCGTTGTTTTCAATTAGGACCTGAGTTGAGTCTTGCAGTATTATGCCCATGAGGAGACCGTTGCTGAATGTGTTATTAATGACGGATATGTTTGTGGAGCCTGAGATTCTGATGCCCGTATCGCCTTGTTTAAAATTTACGCGAGTGATATTCACGTTGTTTCGACCAGTTATGATCACGCCGTTGTTTCCATCATCATAGCCTTTGATTCGACTTGCATTCCCCAGAATCGAGTACTCTACACCGTCAAGAACAATGTTATCGCGCTGAATTTCGATAGTGTAACGAACTACGTTGCTTGTTAGCTTGTAGATGTTGCCTGTCCTCTCGATGGGCGCCGTAGCTGGTTCAACCCTCCCGTCGTTTCTTATGTAGATTCGCGGGAGGTCTGGACCAGGATCTGGAAAGAAATTCGCGGATGAAAGATTCACTGATAGAGTTCCAGCTACCAATAACATTGGTAAAGTTAAGATTAGTGCAATAGCTGTTCTCTTCATTTCAACTCCATTAAATCCCAAGGTTAACATGCTAAAAAGGGTTTTTGTAAAGGTTTCTTGACCAAACAGGCGCACGCCTTAGTCAAGATTTCTTGACAAGCGCGCGCTTACAGTCTATATGACAGTTAATTTTCCATATTTCCCGGTGGAAAGCTGCAACACATTTCTGAAAGATTTAGCGTAACCATTTTCGATTTTGACTTTATTGCCAACCATAACCTGTCTAACCTGTTCATTCCACAGCGTTAAAGTAATTTTTCCTGTTTCATCCTTAAGCGTAGCATCTGCAACCATCAAAACTCGACCATATTTACTGCGTACCTCACGGGCGTAAGATTTTTCCGTAACTTCTCCTTCAACGTTGATTTCGCTATCGCCATCTTTAATATCGCTTATTTTCACTTTACACACATCCCTCAAACAAACTCTTCCAGCCGCTGATAAGGACTCTCCCCTTCCCAAACAGGATCAACTAACTCAAAAGTTTTACGTCTTAGAAAATTACTTTTAATGTATCATAAGGCGAGTTACTTCCAATTTATCAACCTTATGTCAGAACTTTCAAGTTTGCTTTTTCATAAACTTCCTTCAGTCTTTCAGGATTATAATTAGTATGATGTCTCGCCAACACCGATTTGGGTATCTGTCCACAGAAAGCGTCAACATAAGTCTCAGAAATACATTAACAGTTTTGTGGGTTTTTTGGGTGTTTATGACAAAGCTTTCTAAGGTCTTCTGTGTAATATGGGTTGAGGGTTGGGGTTTGCCTGATTCGGAGGAAGAGATTTATTCGATTATGTTTAGTTCTTTGAAGCATCCTGCGCGGCGTAAGATTTTGCGTATGCTTGCGGATAGGCCGATGTCGTTTTCGCAGATGTTGGAGGCGCTTGGCGTCTCAAGTTCTCATTTGACGTATCATCTTGAGAATTTGGGTGAGTTGGTGTCTAAGCAGGAGAATGGGGCGTATAGGCTGTCTACTTTTGGTTTGGCTTCTG
>CAZJQR010000199.1:0-3110 GCA_964548345.1 uncultured Candidatus Bathyarchaeia archaeon
AGAAGGAAACGGAGACTTTGCCTGTCCAAGATGCGGAACCAAAATATCTCCAGATGACCAGACTGGAGGGGTTTACTCCATTCTGGGGTCAAAAGTGAACAGTAACGGTTTAGAAGTTATAATACTTTGCAACAAATGTTCCAGTCACATTCATCTGACTGGATTTTCTTTGCTCCAAGAAATGGAAACTGGAGAAGAACTTAACGACGGAGAAAAAAAAGACCAAGAGTGCTACTTTTGTCACGTATGAAATTGTTATCACAATACGGATTGAATGGATCCATTTTTGCGCGCGCTAAAAAACCATGCACACGCTGGTCAACAAGCTTATCTACCTCTTTACAACTTTTTTGTAACGCTGGTTGCCAATCATGGTTTACAAGACTCTGGAGCTGAGGAATAAGCGAGTAGCTAGACTCGACTGGCTGACAGAAGAAGATCTTTCCGAGGTTGTGGAAGCGCTCAACAGTGTGGTCCGCGAAGGCAAATACCTTTTTTTGAATGACGAGATAACTGATATGGAGGAGGAGCGCAGATGGTTTGAACATAGTGCAAAGTCAGGGATGCTTTACTTGGTTGCAAGAGTTGAAGGCAAAGTGGCTGGAGGCGCAAGCATGCATCCTAAAACCGACAAACGAGCGCACGTTGCAGAATTTGGCATATTCATTTGTGATGGCTACCGCAACTCAGGATTAGGAACAGCGATAACAAGAGAATTTATTGAAATTGCCAAGGAACGGCTATTTGAAATTCTTCAGCTTTCAGTTTTCGCAAATAACACGAGAGCTCTTAATGTCTACAAGAAATGCGGATTCAAAGAAATTGGCAGGCTAAGCCGAGACATAAAATTCCTAGATGGAGAATATACCGACAGAATATTACTGGAGCTACCTTTGAAGGATTCCTGACGCTTGTTTTGTGTGTGTTTTTTTTACATTAAAATTTAATCCAACCAACCAAATAATGTCTAAACAAAATGCTGTAGTACTGAAAGAGTCATGTTCAAGAAGTAGGTTGCTAAGGTCAAAAAACCCCACTTTTTATCAAATCTGAAAGCATAGCCGATTAAACCCCAGAGTCCAACGTAGTAAAATAGAACATATGGCCCCGCGAGGGCAGTGTTTCGAAAATCAAAGTCCAAAATGTAATCAAGTATGAGTTCAAAAATGAAGAAAAGGAAAATCGGCACAAGAAGATATGTTTCCCACTTGTCCCTCTTATTTCTTCTATTGATGAATGCGATGCCCCCTAAACAAAAACCCATAATCATAGTCGCAATTCCAAGAAAATCCTCCACTTGTGACAAACCAGAAATCCGAGCCACGAACAAGAAACTCATAATCACATTGATTAGGTTCGCCAAGTAAACAACAGTCAAATCTATTATCTTATAATCATTATTTTCAGACTTGGACACTGACTTCAAACCCAAAACACTATCTTCCACATGAGTTCGTCGCTTTCAATATAAAACTCTAATTTGGTTGGTATTAAAATCTAATGCCCCCTTCGAAAATTATCTCTCGGTAGTCGCACTGCAAACGTTAAAACCTTGGAAAGCCATAGAAGTTGTGGGAGGGTTTGACTTGGTGAAAGTATTGATTGTTTACGAGTCTGTGTCTCTTTCGCAGGTGACGGCAAGTGTCGCTGAAACTATTCGTGGAGTTTTGAAAGAAAAAGGCGTTGAGGTTGATTCTTTTGCCGTGGCTGACGCCGACAAGGCGGACTTAAAGGATTATGATTGCTTCCTTGCTGGCGCACCCACGATGGCGTTTAGAGCTTCACGGGGGATTATCCAGTTTCTAGATAGTTTGCCACATGGAGGTTTTTCTGGCAAGTTAGCAGCTGCTTTTGACACTCAATCTAAGTTCAGGTTTAGTGGAAGCGCGGCTAAAGGAATCGAAGGTAAGCTCAAGGACTTGGGTTTCAAGTTGGTTGCGGCTCCTTTGTTTGCGTACGTGGAAGGCGCGGGGAAGGGCGAGTGGCGCCTGAAAGAAGGGGAACAAGAGAAGGCTGCGAAATGGGCTCAAGAGGTCGCTGAAGCTCTTTTGAAATAGTCCCAGGAGGATGGTTATTAGTTTCTCCAATACTTTAGCGTACTCCAATATCGCTGAAATATTCTATAAAATCTCTCCGTTTGAGCCATATAATTCAGGGATTAAATTTCAAGCGCACGCTCACATTTGCGTCGTCGTCTGAATCAAAATTTTATGTTAAAATGGGTAAGGCGTTGCGATTTTATGGATAACCTTGGATTTGCTACGGAATCTTTTCAACTATATGTTTCAGTTCTGTTTCATTGAAAGCCCTCATTGTTATAGTTTTTTGGTTGCCTGTTTTCGCAATAGCCAGAGTGAAAGAGGCAGCAGTGTAGTCATCTGGAAATTCGACCTTAGCTACCGCGTCATATTGCCCCAACGTAAGGTTCCAATCTAGCAGTCTTCCACCAAATTTTTCAATAGCTTGATGAGCCTCTTGAACACGCTTGGGTAAATCCTTCGGATTAGCCATTGTTTTTTCAGTGGCTTTCATTAAAACAATATACGCTGGCATTTTTTTCCATTCACCTCCGCAAGGTCAAAAGACGTCACATTTTGCTTACTGACTCTGTTATTAAAAAGCCTATATATGCATTAGTTAGCCGTATACTCGATTCCGACTATACTATATACGTACGCGCGCGCTATACTATATACGTACCCTATATTGATTTGATATTTTAGAACCCTACCCGCGCGCGCAAAAAAATGGAGGTTGAGGTAGGCGTTTCTCTGAGTTAAATGTATGAGTCATCTAAGACTACGTCGTCGGCGTATGCTATCGTGCTAGCACAATTGACAATCTCGGGCAACCCCAAACGTAGGGCCGTCACGGAACCGTAGCTGCCGGTGTTTCTATTCGTGATCGAACATACACGTGCACCATTCACGTAAAGCTCACCTAAACCAGCAGTCGAAGCGCCTTTCCAGTGAGTTCAACATTGTACCAGGTATCGAGCGCTGGAACAGCAGTGGAGTCAACACTAACATAACTTGTGCCACTCCTAATCATCAACTGCCAATGCGAGGTTCCACGGGCGTCGCGTCTCCAGCCTGCGTAGGCGCGCGCGC
>CAZJQR010000200.1:0-3097 GCA_964548345.1 uncultured Candidatus Bathyarchaeia archaeon
GTGTTTTTTACTGGTAAACTTGTTTTTAAATCTTAACCCCCAACCATAAAACCCCATGGAAGGCTTATTATGGATAAATAAGCTCAAAAAATGCCCCATTTCTGGCGTGGGGGGTGGGATTCGAACCCCAATTTACTAGTAAAAATACGTCATCAAAATTATTTCTTGCATAGCAGGTTCGCTGGGATCAGCACTCAAAAGGGGTTCAGGTTTACTGCCTAAAATGATTATCCTACTTGATAATTTGGTCTTTGGCACTCTTCAGCTAACTTAGCTTCAATATGCTAGAGTCTAAAAGAGGAATGGAAACTCAAATTCATGGAAAACAGGGTTCCAATAAGGTAGGTTATTGCTGCGGCGGAGGCGCCTATGCCCATCATCTCAAGACCGCTTCGAACCCAGTTTCTCCTTGAAAAAATAGTTTTCATGGCTCCCACTCCGAAGAGGGTTTCCACGGTGCCGATTATAGAGGCTATCAGAGCGTCCCATGTGCCGATGGGAAGGGCGAAACAGCTTATTTGTAATGGTTTTACCAAGACAGGGTTGATAGAGGGCATTAAGGAGTTCGAGCAGATCTTAGCTTCACTCAAGGTTAGGGAGGCGCATTACGTTTTTGATTCCGAGCATCCTTTGCCAAAAAGGACAAGGAAGCCGGACAACTGTATGATAAAGGCTATCGCTATGATTGCACAACACCACAGGGAATAATGATGTTCATTAAAAAGAAAAGGTGATTTTATGAGAGCTAGTGGGGTTAGTAAAATAGGCTGGTGTGTTGGACGTAACCCGCCTTAAGGTCAAGTAATTCTGTCTTGCTTGCTGTTTTAGTAGTATTGTATCTATCTTTTGTTGCTATATCTGTCTCTATACCATGTGTCTGTGGTTTTGGCTGGTTCTTCATTTTTGTTTTCCTCTGTTGTGTTGTTAATGTGACTAGATTTAAGGTTTCTCATGGTTTTTGACATATGACTTCTTTTCGCTTGTTTATTGGTTTAGCGCGCGCTCTAACAAAAACAGCTTGTATTGTAGCTTCTGTCATCTGTTCGATACTAGCCATTTTTTCTTCTTGCTTAGGAAAAAAACGCCTATGATGAATATTCCTAGCAATCCTAAGACTACTGGAAAAATGTTAGCACTCGAGAAGTTACCTATCAGCAAAACTGCCGCTATCACTATCAAAATTATTCCTACAAATAACGCAATTTTTTGGAACATTATACTTCATATGTTGATTAGCTCGCGTACGCTATATAGGCTTTCTCTTAAGCGAGCGAATCTGCTTAGCGCGGGTGCGTGTTATATGTTTTAGCGTTATAATGGGGGTTCTTAGTCCCGCAGTTTCCGCAGAATCTCTCTGTTATGTTTACAGGTTTCTTGCATTTTTCGCATTCGTACAGTAATTGCGTGCCGCAATTCGTGCAGTACTTCTGCTCCATGTTATCTGTTCCGCATATACACCGAACCATAGCCAACAACCAGATAACTAGTATCTGCTCCGCGTTTTAAAGTTATTCTAGTGTGTGCGCTTCGTTGGTTTGACTTTTTAAGTGGCTTTGCAGAGGGCTTTTTAGGCTGTATAGTAGGATAATCCCTTTGTTTTGTTTTTATTTTTACCATAGCACGCGCTTAAGTACATGCAAAAAATAGCGCGCGCCCTAGATGCGGCTGGTTATTTCTGCGTACGCGCTGACTGAGTCTATGTTTGTGATTTTGACTTTCACGTGATCTCCGCGTTTAGCGTTGCTTATGAAAACCAGGAAGCCTTTGACGCGGGCTATCCCTTCCCCATGCGGGCTTATCTGGCTGATGTGAACTGCGTATTCTTCACCTACGGTGACTGGGCAGTTTCCTCTGCCGCGTTTGTTTTTGGCGTTTCTTGGGCTTCTCTTTCTAGGACTGATCGGACGTTCTCTCCACTGTTAGACACGTTAACCGTTATTTCTTAACGTCTCTCGTAGCTTAAGCTTTAACCATAAAATTGGTTGTGATGCTCAACGAGATTAAGCAGATACGCGCTAATGCTGTTATTTGCGTTTCTTGAATAGTTTTGCTCCATTATTTCTGTTGTGCGCGTTGAGCCTTAACTTGAGATATACTGGCAAATCTTGAGAAAATTTGTTCGGTTAGTTCTAAATGCTTCACTTAATAGTTATTGAGAAAACTGTACGGCTATTTTGCTTAAAAATCATGTGGAGAGTTGTACCTTAAGCTTCCTCTGTGTCTTTCTTCGTTGAATTAAGCGAGTAAGCTTATAGTTGCGTACTACTCTATACATGCTCCCGTGTGTGTTTTTGTAAACTTTTTTTCCTTTATGTTTCAATTTTGGTTTTTTCAAGTTGCAAAATCCGTCCAATATTGATTGTAAGCAAATCATAACTATTTATATATACTGTCATATCTTGAGAAAATTTTGAATGGATTAGCGCGCGCTTTGTAGTATTTGCAGAATTTGTTGTAGGCTATGCATAGGTTTCTCTTGTATCCGTCTGATACTTTGTGTTGAGCTGTGAAGTGTTTTACTGCTTCGGGTTCGGTTAGGCTTGTGTGTTTGGCTAAGAATGTTAGGGCTTTTCTTGTGAAGTTTATGGTGTAGTCGCTTCTGTTGTCGTTTTTCATTTGAATGAGTATGTTAAGTATTGGTGCTTGGTTTGCTATTATGTGCTGTTCTGGTGATGGCGCGGTTAAGGCGGGTCGTGGCTTGTGGTTTTTGTATGGCAACTCAAGTTTCACCTCCGAAAATTGCGGTTGGGTTGTTTTGTGTTCTGAAAATTGTGGTGTACAGTGAAATAGGGCTGGTGTGTTGGACGTAACCCACTCAGAGTGGTGATGTCTCCACAGTTTCCCTTTTTTTCTTTTTAATTAAATTCGCACAAGTGGCCGAAATCATCCAAAAAGTGGCCGAGGTGAGGCAGCTTGGTACGTTTTAGAGCCTCTCGTAACCTTTTTCCCTTTTTTAAACAAGCGAGATAGATTTCACCCCTGCATTAGATAAACGACTTTTCAAGAAATGAGTTCAATTTGTTCCGGACCTACCAGCGCCCTCACACACACTTATTAACTGTTAAGCGGAAACCTACGGTTTCCACACCTTCCCTTT
>CAZJQR010000201.1:0-3084 GCA_964548345.1 uncultured Candidatus Bathyarchaeia archaeon
TTCAGAGACTGGTTCAGAGACTGGTTCAGAGACTGGTTCAGAGACTGGTTCAGAGAGATGTTTCAAATAAGGTTTATAAAAGAGTGTTGCTGGGTCCTTGCCTTCAAGGTTGTCTAGAAAAACGGCTTGAGAAACAGGTTGTACTGGAGGTTCTTTGCTTAGAATCTTGGGGGTCTCCACCGTCTTTTCTATGTTGGACAAGCATTCATTTATTAGATTAACCCATCCATCAGTTGTTGCCTTGGGACCTGCTACCCTTTCACTTTCCTGAGCATCCATGCTTCCGGGAAGAGAAGTAGGTACAGCAACACTTTTTTCAGGAGAAATCTTCAATTCTTCAGTTTTTCCATCTTTTAGACGTAGTACCAACTTACTTTGTAGTTTTTCTTGTTTTGAATAGGCTTCCAGTATCTCGCTCAAGCTTATGCTTCTTTCTCCAATAATCAAACGTCTAGTAGTCAAGACCAAATAGGGATGGTAAAAGACTCCTGTAATCCTTCCACGCAATAACTCCTTTTCTTCACTCATTTCGATCCCATCTTATTAGTTTCGGCGTTTCAATTATAAACCTTCCACAATTTTCTTGTTTTTCTAAATCTTCTGGGGGTTAGCGATTTATCCCGCGCAACCTTCGCGCGCGCATGTCCCACGTAACTTTTTTCCTTTTTTGTTATCGATTGCTTTAAACATTCAATGTGAATTATATGGCATTAGATCTCAGAACATTCAAGCAGCGCGCGCTGTTCTTGTTGGAGGTTGGATTATGCCTTCATTGAAAAAGAAGAACAAACAAAAAAAGAAAAAACATGATGCAAAAGTTGGCAAATAGAACAGAAGCTTGCTATTTTGCCTGCTTTTCTTTGCGTTTTTTCTTCTTCTCTTTTCGCTCTTTCTTAGTTAACGGTTTCTTCTTTGCACTTTTCATTCCCAACTCAATTCACCAATTGGAAATTAGAGCAACGGATAATTAGCTTTTGCGTCTTTCATCTTTTTTGGTCTATTCAGACAAAGAGCGAAAGAGGTGAGGTACACTCGGCTAGCAGTGGAGACGTCTCCCGCAACTTTCACTTTTTTTGTGACTACAGAACCACAATAACATATTCTTAATAAAGTCGAAATGACTTTTTCCGGTTGGAAGTGAGTGTTGTGTCTGGACCGATTGACATAGTGCGTTCTATCCATAACGCTTTTCGTCGCGACGTTTTCCAAATTGACGCTTCAGCCTTTGAGCTGGCGCGTACCGGAGGGGAGTTAACGCCCGTCTTTGACCGATTGCGTACGGTAGCCGAGATACTGAACTACCATGCGCAGGGCGAAGAAGCGGCGGTTTTTCCCGCTGTGGACAAACTAACCCCTCTTGTGGCGCGGGCTTACTTTCTGGATCATCGTGAGCTTGACAAAATGGTTAACGGGCTGGAAACGATGCGAAAAACACCTGATCCTCTAACAACAGCGAGAGCGACCGCAGTATTAGAATCGCATTTAAGGATTCATTTGGACAAAGAAGACGCTCATCTGTATCCAATTCTAAGGGAGCGGACGACAGAGAGCGAACAAGCCTCCATTGCTGGACTAATGTCAAAGAAAGTGCCGCCTGAAAGATTTCCCATTATGGTTCAGTGGCTACTCCCGTTGCTTGACTTTGATGATCGGGTTGTGGTCACGGAGGGTTGGATGAAGCTCATGCCGCCACAGGTTTTCGCCGGTCTAAAACCGCTGATGAAAAAGGCCATGGCTGAAGATTGGACCGAGCTGACTCGGCGAATCCCAAACTTAGACAGCAGGTAAAATCTGAATGGCTTTTCCAAAAAGTCTAGTCATCATAAACGGGCAGGATGGGCGCACGCGCCTCCCCTTTTTGTTTCTATTATGTGGCTAACCGCTTGAGTGGTCCCCCAACATCGATTTCAAGATTAAGCTTTAATCAAGGATATCCCTGCTAAACAAAGGCGGATACAAATGAGCGTAAAGCGCGCCCTCTCGAAACTTCAAAGCTACTCAGACGAACTCGGACTCGACCTAACCAAACCGGAGGACAGGTTCAAATGGTTCTTGGCATCCGTACTCTTCGCCAAAAGAATCTCGGCTGAAACCGCGAAAAAGACTTACCTGTATTTTGAATTGGAAAAACTGACAAGCCCGGACGCCATATTGCAAGCCGGCTGGAACCGCCTCGTCGAAGTTCTAGACTCTGGCGGTTACACCCGATACGACTTCTCCACAGCCACAAAACTTCTGGGAATCGCGAAAACACTGAAAGAAAAGTACGGCAGCCTCGAAAGGCTTCACGCGGAATCCAGCAGCCCAAGCGACTTGGAAAATCGCCTTCAGGAGATCAAAGGCGTCGGTCCGGTGGGAGTGAACATATTCCTGAGAGAACTACGGGGAATATGGGAAAAAGCAAAACCAACTCCCTCGCCCATGGCCATGTTAACAGCACAAAGAATAGGCTTAGACCTGGAAGCGGTTGAACGTTTCGAATCCCAGCTTGTGCGATTGAACCTGGAGTACTGCAGAAAACGCAGAATCTTAGAATGCCCGCTTGGAGACAATTGTGCCGACAAATAGCTATATAGGATTCAGTAAAAAAGCTGGGGATGGGAATTGCATCCCCTGTCTGTGGAGACGTCTCCCTCAAAACTCCCCCTTTTTCTTCCATTGCATCAATATTGCTTCGTGCAACATGCGTCCTTATTAAATTTATTTTACCCAAGTATTATCTGGGTATTATTATTAAAGCGAATTTACGCTTCTTCTCTAATACTTTATCCTATGATAGTGTAGCTTAACAGATATGAATTTTGTCATGCTGAACATAAGCATTCTGCTAACGTTTTCTTTCCATTTCATTAAAATCAAATTTCAGGAAAAAAAGCGCGCGCGTTTTGGGCTCTGAGTCAGAACCTGAATTTTCCGATAGCATCTTTGAATATAGCACGCTGCTCTGTTGCTGTGGGACTACAGCTACAAATGCTTAATAGTCATTTGCACCTCTACAGTACTTAAGAGGAGTTGCGGATTTTGGGCGTCTTAGAGGATATACTTGGGTTTATAACATCTGGAAGCATAGGGGGCATACCACCG
>CAZJQR010000202.1:0-3075 GCA_964548345.1 uncultured Candidatus Bathyarchaeia archaeon
AACGGCTGAAAAGTGCCACTTCCTTTTCGCATCCACATTGAGTCCCAATGACTTTTAATATTTTTTTCCAATATCCTTCACTTATTATGCTGTTGGCTATGATTCCCTAGTTTCTGGATGGAACGTATGCAGTTCATTTCTTTTTCTGCAATTTTTTGCCAATCATGTTTTTTAACAAACTCCATGCCATCCATGGATAGCTTCTTCATCTTTTCCTTATCGTTGAGCATTTCTAGAACTTTTTCAGCAAACAAAATAATGTTCCCTTTCGGAACCCAGAGTATTTTATCAGCCCATATCGACCGAACATCCGAGATATCGTAACATACAACGGGCAAGCCAACCGCCATCGCTTCGCCTATTACGATAGCCCAATTCTCCTCGTAACTAGGCAGAATGAAAAGGTCGCTATTCGCAAGTAGAGAAAATTTGAGGTCAGAATCATAAATTGGTCCCAAAAAATCTACATTCCTAATTATACCAAACTCTTCAACCATTTTCTTTAGTTTAGAAATGGTTTCTTTTGACCCCAGACCAATCATACCTATTTTGGCATTTTTCTTTTTTTTAACAACATTACGCCAAATTTCAATTACATCAAAGACCCCTTTCGTGCCGGAAAAACGCTTCATGAAGACGGCATCGTATTTTCTTTCATGAATAACAGAATTATTCCGTAACGCAACTTGCCTTATCCCTTCAAAATTTACTCCCGCTGTTACAGGAAAAACATTTTTCGCTATACCAATTTTTTTCACCTGGGCTGCGGTGTTTTCGGACACGGCAAGAACCACATCTGCTTTTTTTCTGATACTACGAAAACCTATTCTCTGGTTCACAAAGAACAGAACACTGTTAAGCAGGCTTGTCCCGTGTCTTCTTATCGGAGCTACCCAATGAACCACAGCTGCCCATGTGACTTCTTTATTTTTTTCTTTAATTCTCAAAGCTGGGAGCACATCATACGCATGCTCAGTAGTAGAATAGACTATACCCTCAAAACTCAGTAAAGATTTTGGTATAGATCGAGATTTGAGAAATCTAACCAAATATGACTTAAGAGAGCAATCATCTGGGATATTAGATTCATGGAAGATTGCTTCAAGCCCAAACTTCTTACACAACGTTATTCCAGCTTGAGGTGTAAGCACATGAATCTCAAATCCTCGCTTTTGCCACCATTTAGCAATCTCCATCCATCGAACGTCGCCTCCGCTTATACCCGGAAATCCATCAACAGAGATAACACCATTCATTACAAAAAGGACGCTTAGTCTCTGCATTCTGACCCCACCAAACCACATCTAAACTCAACCTTCAAGAGGACCATTCCAAAAGACTCCAACGAATTGTTTGCTAGTTTTCTCCGTCCATGGTCGCTTTTCTTCATCATTGTTTGTCGCAAGCTTAGTTGCCCCTCATTGTGTTTAAATCGCGAACTAGCGCGTCTCACTTAAACCCGCTATCTTTTGTCTTTGATTTAAATCCCGATCTTCCTGAAACAAAGTCTTTCATCATAACCACACACAATTTAAATGCAGCCTTTCTGAAAAACCGGAACGGCCTCTATCGCATAATCTCCAACATAGCAGAACTTCAAGGGGACGCTTTTGCGAGCGTGTAACATTATAAGATTTAAAAACTGAAGGGCAACTCTCGCTTCATAATCAAAAAGGTAGTAGTTCAGGAGCCTACAACAACCAAACTGCATTCCTCAGCATTGTAACGATCTGTATTTTATGAAGCATAGGAGCTGAAGAATAACTCCAAACAATAATGCAAAATAAGCGTAGATAGCAACACGGTTCGCTAAATCAATAAAACCCGTTGACAAAGAAGCAGCTGCAACAATCAAGAGCAAGACAGCGACCGCAATGAAAGGAGAGCCCCAATTTATGCTAAGGTAAGGTTTAGCCCAAGTGGAAACTGAATTAACAGATGCCTTAATCAGGTTTTGGATCTTATTGAAAAATCGCTTCAAAGAAGCGTTCAATGCCACGCAAATCCCGTGAGCGTGAATGGAATCAAAAACGCCCTAATTACCTAGCAACCGTAGTGTTGTACATGTAAACCGCTATCCTTCCGCTTGTGTACTCTTCTTCGAACACCGAAGACACCGTAGGTTGACCACACCAACCGCTACCATTAATCCACCAAATCAAATACATCTGACATATTGAACCATTTTCAACTAAACCTTGGGCATAGGAAGCGGGGTTAAGAAATCCATAATGAAGCAAGTGTTCATCATCAAGTGTTGATATAGCCCATCCTTGAAAGGCATCATGAACAAGCAAACGCGAACCGTTGTCCATGTGGCTTTCTGCCCACCTTAACGCATTTACTGTATCTTGACAATCACTCAGCGGCACAGTATTATGAATCATGGAGACAGGCGTGTACACTGAGCCAAAAGAAAAGTAGGGAAAAGCTAAACTATATGGCAAAACCAAAAAACTCAAACTCAAAGTAGCCAACACCAAACCCATACCGACTTTAATCACTTTCAACCTAAGCCTTGCGAAACCCTCTGCAGCAAAGAAAGCTAAAGGATACGTGAGCAACAATATCCAACGGTAAGGAAGGGCTGCAACAAAGGCATTTGGGCTAATAATAGCGGATGCCAACGCAATTATAACCCAAAAAACCCAAGCTTTTAACTGAAGATTACCCTTAAACCGCTTTAACCCGAACAAAACAAGAGGCAACAATGGCAAATAACAAAAAACAAGAAAACTTGCAGTGTCAATAACCATATCTGGATAAGAAGAAAACCCTGCAAGCGCCATAAACCCATCAGCCTCTTCTGAGGGAAAACTACTCAACACCGAAAAATCCGGAGTCACGATGTAATTCGCGTAGATTATCATCGAAAACAAAAACACTGCAGGAATGCAACAAACAACAAGTCTGCGCACATCAACCATTTTCCGATCAAGAAACAAACGAAAGATGGTGACTAAAACGATAAAGAGCATGATGACGGCTACAAGTTGATGAGCAAAAACAACCGAGAGCATAGCCAACGAAAGCAAAACTCCATTTCTAATAGGCTTACCGTTTTTTTCAATTTGA
>CAZJQR010000203.1:0-2998 GCA_964548345.1 uncultured Candidatus Bathyarchaeia archaeon
TTGAAGAGTGGCTTGGACAACACTCGGGTAATGTGGCTATATCTTGCCATGGCAATTCTCTACGTCCAATCCGCCGAGTGTTCGAGCAGCTGAGTTTTAACCAGATGCTCAAGATCGAGACTCCTCAGGACAAAGCAATGACCTACGCGCTTCATGCACACGAGGTTAGCGTTAAAAGCTCAAAAAGCCGCGTCAACAAAACAGATTGGCAGAGCATAATCGTTCCTAAGCACGTGAAGCTGGCAACAGACCAAAGAAACCCTTTGAAAAATATATAGATTTAACGCAATTGAAGAAAAGTTTGAAAAATCTTAATTCTTTGTTGATACTCTCGCATTCAATTTCTCCTTTAGAGCGCGCGATTTAATTTAACAATTTAGTATTTTCTAAAAGCTAGTTGGGGCTTCAACCTTTTTCAAGTTTCATTGATTGATTGGTCTTTTGTGATCTGCAGGGGTCTTCCTTCGGTTAAGGCTTGAGCTGTTTTTTTTCTGGCGTTTTGTAGAAGTCGCCAAACGGTGCCTCTGGATACACCCATTTTTTCTCCAGCTTCCTCCTGAGATAGCCCTTCGCGCGCGCGCAAACAGAAACATGAATGCGGAACTCATTAGGGAAGCTAAAAATCAGGGAAAAGTGAAACACTGATGATAAAACTTAGGATGGCCGTTGCAACGGACGGAAAGGACGGCTTAGATGACGTTGTATCGAATGTTTTCGGTAGAGCTAGAACGTTCACTTTAGTTGATGTTGAAGATGAAAGGATAGTTGGCGTAAGTGTTCTGGAGAATCCTGCACTAGCCTACGCTCATGGTGCTGGGCCCATTGCAATTAAAACCTTAGTTGATGACGGTGTGGGAGTAGTGCTTGCTAATGAACTTGGCGTTGGCGCATCTGAAATTCTGAAGCAACATAACATAATCTATATACAAGCCAAACCAGGCACTAACGTTGGGAACGCCATCAAAAAAACCCTGCATACACACAAAAAAGAGCTATCGCAGAGTAGTTGAGCCTGAAGGCAGCGAATAACTTTTCCTATTTGAGATAAAAGCTTTTAGTCCATTTTTTGCTATTCAGGTGGATGGTTTATAGTCATTACTCGCGAATTGTAACGGCTTACACTTTTACATTCAGAAATATCTTTATGACGACCGTTATTAAGAATGTTAGAGCTGCTACTCCGAGGCTGATCAATACCATTTCTGAAAACCTATTCTTAAAGGAAATTCCTTTAGCTACAGAAATGTAAAAAGTGAATATAAAAATCACTACAACTGCGTTAAAAATCGTAAAACCTAAGCATAAAGATGGATCTGCAAAAACGAATTACGGGAATATCAGAAATAAGACCGTGATAACATAGGCGGTGCCGGTGTAAACTGCGGCTCTGAGTGGGTTTCTAATGCGCCCTTCCGATTTTGTAGACAAATATTCTGATGTGGCCATTGATAGGGACGCGGCAATACCAGTAATCAAGCCTGCCATCGCGGTTAGCCGTGTGTTTTGGAGAGCAAATGTTAAGCCTGCAAGAGCGCCTGTGAGTTCTACAAGAGCATCATTCAAGCCAAGAACCATGGAACCAACGTATCTGAGGCGTTCTTCGTCTATCAGACCAATCAATTCCGCTTCATGTTTATCTTCGTCTTCTACAATTTCTTTGGCAGATGGTACGACTTCAGAGATTTTTTCATATGCGCGCGCGCTTTTTTTCCTCTTTCTCCATCAGTTTTATTCCAAACGTTATTCCGAATATCTTCGCTATCAGAAAGTATCGCCAGACTTTCAACTTGTCTGGTTTCGTATCCTTGTTAGTGTACTGTCGTTGCCTCAAACGGGGCGATTGCGGAGGAAATTATGGAGTGGTTTAGGGGTGAAGTGGTGCCTGCGCCTTGGGTTAAAGAAATAAAGAAAGTTGTTGTTCAAGTTTTTTAGGCGCCGAACAGGACTACGTGGTGCGTTAGGAAGTATCCGATTAACGCGCTGGCTAAGAAGCAGAGAAGAAGCAGGAAGTGGTCGTTCTTGTGGCTTTTTTCAGGTTTCTCGTTTTCTGAGGTGTGCAACGGTAATCACCTTTAAGCTATTTTGGTTTGTTTGGGGAAAGGTTTTATGAAGGGAAGATTAGTATTTGGAATTCAGAAGGTGCAATTGGGCCGATAGTCTAGCTCGGTAGGACGTTGCCCTCACGCGGCAAAGATCGCTGGTTCGAATCCGGCTCGGCCCATTTTTGTTGTATTTGTGTTGTACGTGTGCGCAAAAAGGTTTATTAAATCTGATGATTTGAGATGTATGTGTATGTTTCATTCCGTTTGGAGGGTTAAAAGTGGAAAGAAGTCTTGGCTCGTTAAAGTTTGAGGTTGGAGGTTCCGTGGTCTCTGCGTCTCGTGCAGGTTCCGTGTGCAGCGCCTGTGGGGAGATGTTTGATGCGCCGCTTTTGGCGATGGTTTTTTCTGACTATCTGGTGGAGGAGTATTACGCGTGTCCCAAATGCCTTTCAAAAGTGCGCAGCGTTGAACGTCGAGAGCAGGTGGAGTTTGATGACGTTGGGGAAGAGGCGAATTCGCTGGGCATGGAGGTTGAAGACGCCGTGGCGGAAGAGGTGGGTTGCGCTCATCATCTGGGGTACTTGAAGAGCCGCCCAAAAAACACGTCCATACCCGAAGAATGCTTGACATGCAGCAAAATGATTGAATGCATGTACTAGGAAAGCCTCAGTTTCTCGCGGTTCTTTCTGTTTTTTAAGACCTGAAAAGGCTTTTTGCATTTGAGGGGTCTGTCTATCTCACTCGTCATCTTTCCCGGTCAGACTGGGACGGCGACATCATCCCCCAACGAAAAAACACCGTTCCAGTACTTTAGGGCTTTGGTGAAGGAAAGATGAAAAATGAACCAAAAAATCGTCCAAGAACTATTAAAACAACTCCAACAGGAGACCAAAGACCCTCAAGACATAGGAAAACTCAACATAACAAACATAATAATCTGGATGAAAAAAGAAGCC
>CAZJQR010000204.1:0-2984 GCA_964548345.1 uncultured Candidatus Bathyarchaeia archaeon
TCATACGCTAACGTGTTCTAATGGCTTTACCTTTCCCCATAAAAGAGAATCTGTGTAATCTTCGTTTGCAGATTGAATTTCTTAACGAAAAGGCTATTTGACTATCTCCGCGTTTGCGTTCATGCCACCTATTCTCGTAATCTTTATTTTCACATGGTCCCCAGGCTTTGCGTTAGCAACAAATACTACGAAACCCTGAATTTTTGCTATGCCTTCCCCTTGGCGGCTCATTTCCGTTACATCCACTTCGTACTCCTTTCCCATCTCAACCGGGCAACGCTTGAAGCCCTTGCCATGGCCACGTCTTCCCTCATAACTACCACCTTGTCTTCTACCATAACTCAAATCATATTCCTCTTTCTGAATTTACTATAGAACTGCTCGCTTTAAGGTTTAAGCGCTCCGCGCCTTATGCTATTCCTTTTGGGTTGATTTTGGCGCGCCCTGATTAGTCTTCTTCGTATTCTTCTTCTGCGAATTCAACGGAAACTGTGTCTTTATGTGTGGGGTGTTTTTTCTTATCTGGCGTCATCTCTCTTCCTTGCATGAACGCGTTTTCGGCAGCCGTGATTTCATCCTCATCCAACATTTCTTCTCTCTGTTTTTCATCATAGATGTCTTCGGTTTCTGTCTCTTCCTCGCCCGTGCGTATGTGGCTCTTCTTTCTTCTTGTTGTACTCATGTAGTCCCTCAACCTAATCAAAGGATCGTTGCAATATAAAGGCAGCGCGCGCTAGCGCTAATAACACTATTTAATGAAGTTGGAAAACAGTGAAGTTGGAAAACAGAAATGATTGGCAGGACTAAAAGCTGATTGTAGTTTGCTTCGTTTTTTCTTTTAGTAGGCTAGTTCTGTGGCTTCCTTCAATAGCCTTAGTAGTTCTTTTTTATCAATACTGTCTACTGCGTTTATTTCGATGTGTCTGATGTCTCTCCCTTTCCCTCTTCCTTTCAGATTTACTGAGCCAAGTCTTGTTCCACAAACGAAATCCAAATCTACATGATTCTTGGACTCGGAGATCCATGCAAAATCTTTTCCACTAATGGCATAGGTGATCTTTCCCTGCCTTACCATCTCAACTGCGTCCGGAACTGTCTTTTTAATCAGAGATCGTAACTTTTCTGTTATCTCCTTCTGTCTTAAATCAAGTTTGTTCAGTATTTCATTTACAGTCTTTTCTTTGCTTTTCACCATAAATGAGAAGTAGCATTGCATATTTTTATGGGTTTTCTATGATGAACGTCATTATGGCAATAGCGTTAGTTTTCTCTCTGGCGCTCCTTGGAATGTTTGTGAAACAAGAAAAGGAATTGGAAAAAATCGCAGCAAATTTTCTTAGTAAGCGACACAGAAAAATACCGGTAGTGACATAATTATTGTTTTGGAGAGACTTGAATGCCAACAGCATTTGTTTTCACAAACACTGAACCTGCCTCGATGCCAGAGGTGTTGAAGAAAATTAAAGAAGTTGAGGGAGTGGAAGAAGCTGAGATGGTGTATGGGGTCTTTGATATTGTTGCTAAGGTGACAACAGTAACTATGGACCAACTCAAGCAGATCATTACTTTCAAAATAAGGATGCTCGCCAACGTGCTGACAACTAACACCTTGCTGGTTGTCCGCCAAGAATAGCCTGTTAAATAGCGTTTTTTGTCACTCGGTAATCTTTCAATCTAAGAGTGCGCGCTATTTTAAGTAATGAAACAATTATGTTACGCGATGCAGGTAACATACTAGATGTTGTTGAGGCTCGTCGCCGCGATTCTTCCGAAATATTTGACTACACATTTGTGCACTGCCAAGAGAACATCTCCCGCTCAATAAATGAAAGACAATACTTTCATGGATTTTCGCACTTAACAATGTTTATCAGGAAGGCACTGGATTAATCTTTCCTGAGGAAACAACTTGTCAAAAAGCGTGACACAATCTGAAGAAAGAACAAAACAGATGATAATCGATAGTTTAAGAGATATTGAATGGGACATAATGCAGGGAAAAACTGATGTTGTGATGACGAAGCTGGAGGAAGCTCAGAAACTTACTCGGGAATGGAAAGGAAGAAAAACATGACATCGCGTTGCTTGGACTGCAAATGGACAGAAGTCAATTTTAATTTGTAGGGCACGTTAAACTGTAATACAGAAAGCATGGGGTACCTGTTTGAACGATCCAGCCAACTATCTATATTGGAAAGAGGGTTTAATAGGCTGATATTTCTATTGGTCTTTTTTTCAGGCTGCGGCTCGAGGTCAAAGAGTCGAAGCGCGCGACTTAGCGGAAACTAGTTATGGGTGAACGCATAACTTCCTAATAACGAGGAGTTTGCTTTTTATGTCTACTAAAGACCCTGTTTGCGGAATGCCTTTAGACCCATCTAAAACTCAGTTTACCAAGAATTTCTTGTCTAAGAAATATTATTTTGACAGCGAGTACTGCATGAACAGCTTCATCAAAGGCGCCAAAATTGCTTACTTCTCCATGGAAATCGGCATAAACACTGACATGCCCACCTACAGCGGAGGACTAGGCGTTCTGGCCGGTGACGTGGTTAGATCAAGCGCAGACTTGAGACTTCCGTTAGTTGCGGTAACCTTAGTCAGTAAGAAGGGTTATCTCAAGCAGAAAATAACCCCCGATGGATGGCAAATTGAACACCCTGAAGAATGGGACCCCTCGAAGTTCATGAAACTGTTGCCAGAAACTGCAGTCATCGAAATTGACGGGCGAGATGTCAGAATTGGCGTCTGGGTTTATGAACAAGAGAGCTTGACGGGTGGAACCGTTCCTGTGCTGTTCCTTACGACCGATGTTGAAAGGAACGCTCAAGAGGATAGGGAAATTACTGATTTTCTTTATGGAGGCGACGAAAAATACAGATTAAAGCAGGAAATTGTGTTGGGAATAGGCGGATTACGCATCCTTGAAGCGTTGAAAATCAATGTTAAGAAGTATCACATGAACGAGGGTCATTCCAGCCTTC
>CAZJQR010000205.1:0-2882 GCA_964548345.1 uncultured Candidatus Bathyarchaeia archaeon
AACTTCGTGGTCTGCGGATACGGATGGTGCAGCAGAGGCATAGCCATGCGCGCACGGGGCTTAGGCGCAAACGTCATAGTAACAGAAGTCATACCCACTAAGGCGTTGGAAGCGGCCATGGACGGCTTGCGCGTGATGCCCATAGCTGAAGCCGCAGCCATAGGTGACATATTCGTAACTGCCACGGGCGACATCAACGTCATACGCGCAGAGCACATGGAGAAGATGAAGAACGGCGCCATAATCGCCAACAGTGGACACTTCAACGTGGAAATCAGCTTGAAAGACCTAGAAGGGCTGTCCGTGGCAACAAGAACCATGCGGCCTAACCTTGTGGAATACAAGCTGAAAGACGGCAGGAAACTCTACCTTCTTGCTGAAGGAAGACTCGTAAACCTATCCGCAGCGGAAGGCCACCCGTCTGAGGTTATGGACATGTCTTTCGCAAATCAAGCATTATGCGCGGAGCACATAGCTAAAGCCACGAAAATGCCGCCTAAAGTGTACAGCGTCCCCAGCGAAATTGATGAAAAAGTTGCCGAACTGAAGCTCAAATCCATGGAAATTAAAATCGACGAGCTCACGGCTGAACAGAAAAAGTACCTAGCGGCATGGGAAATGGGAACTACATAGACAAGAGTATATCCGCAGGTATGGTAAACTTTAAATGGATTAAGATATAACATGGCTTATCAAGTGGTGAAACACTATGAGTAAAGATCAAGCAATAGGTGGAGCAATATTCGTCGTATGCCTGCTTGTAGCTATAGGCTACATAATAACACTGTTCATACCATCCGTGTTTATAGAAGTGTTCAAGTTTCTCGGACTTACGGGCATCACTGAGGAAGCGGTTCATTTCTGGATAATTGCAATACCAGTCTTCATAGCTTTCGTGGCGATAATGTTCATAGGCGCATGGATTGGCTGGACGATGGCTACTACACCGCCGCCGAAACCCATTGAAGAAATCACAACCGAAGTCGAGGAAACGACAGAAACGAAAATGCCAGAAGAAGAGACGTCGAAAAAGAGCTAAAAACACCAAAAATTCAACGCGCTTTACACCTAAAACTCCCAATTCTATAGTTTTTTTAATTTTAGCAAAATTGCACATTTTGTGTGAGATGCCCGAAATAAATGATTTCAGAGTCCAAGCGCTTTGAAACCGAAGTATAAGCCAACATTAACTATGGCAGAGATGATAAATACCGTTAGAAGAAGCTTTGGAGAAAACGAAACGAAAAAGCCTTCTTCACTTTTAGGTTGCACGTCGTATTCCTTGATTTCACGCGTCGTCGCGCCAACGCGAACCACAGCGGTGAATTTTTTTTGTTTCAACCTCAACGGTGTAGACCTCTCCTTCCAAAGAAACCCGTTTAGGCTTCAAACCGCCCTTGTGCCCCAGCCTCTTCAAAAAGGAAGTGGTCATAGTCGTAACTACTTCAGCGTTCAGTTTCCTCGGTGGAGCTCCAGAGGTAACAACTTCTGGAGTGGTTTCTTGTGAAATAGCCGACAAGCCTATTGTCTCCTACCTTTGCTTATGAAAGCTACTTGACGCGTTATAAGGAAATGTGTGTATCACTAGGAACCGCCCCTCACTCCTTCATTTTCTTGAGCATGCAGGTAACGATGTCCTTGCACATCATGCATTCGTCTGGAATCTGCTCTTTTGAAGATTTTTCACTCAGATAGCCAAGGTGGTGAAGGCATTCAGATGGGGCTTCGGCTGCAGGGGCTTCAACGTGTTCTTCCACATGCGCCGCCTCTTCGACTTCAGTTTCAGCTTCTTCTGGTTCTTCAATTTCTTCTTGTTCAAAGGTTTCTGGTTCATCATAGACGGCAGTTGGCTCTTCCTGCTGAACTATTTCGGTTAAGCAGTACGGGCACGCGTCGTAGGGTTCCTCGGTGTCTTGTTGCAGATTCAAAGCCTTAAGGGGCTTAGTGAAAACTTTGCCGCAAGAGGCATTCCGGCAAGTAAATGTACTACCTTTTTTGGGTTTCTCTTTAATCTGGGAGATGGTTAACCCTCCTGTAGAAATAAGTAATAACTACCCGTTTATAGTGTTAATGAATTCTAAATAAGTATCCTAACTATTCAAGGTCGCATTGATGCGCGGGAGAAGCAAGTTTCTTGAAGTCTTCAACGCCCTCAGCGTAACCTGAAGCTAGCAGAACGTCGCCTAGTTGAATTTTTATGTCAGGTTTTGGGCGTAAGCTTTTTTCGCCGCGTTTTATAGCTAGAATCCACATGCCCGTTTCTTCGGGAACCCGCGCTTCCTTCAGCGTCTTGTCAACAAGCGGAGAACCTTCGGTCACGCAAGCCTGGGTAACGGTTTCTTCAGCCTCCCGTATGGCCAACTTCAACACTGGATGCGGTTCAATACCTCTCAGCACAACCTCAGCCATCTCAGACGCCGCATCTGCGATTCTTTCGGTTGCCACACCTAGTCGAATAAGCCCCAAAAAGCCAGAAGCCTCTTCCTTCTTAAAGTCGCTTGTCAAAGCCAGCAACTCAAAATCCGTGTGCAGCTTGTCCACGTATTCTTCCAAGCGCTCAACTTCTTCAGCTAAATCCTTGCTGTTCAGCATAAGCGACGAATAAGCCAAGTCAATCATAAGCTCAGACGTGTTTTTGAGCTCAACAAACCGCGCAACAATCTCTTCGAAAACTTCACGTTTGTGCTCTACCACTGTTAGTCCTCCAATTTCGTGAGCCTTCCTTCAGCTAAATCCTTAAACTCCTTGATGCCCACGGGGGCACCGCGTGTTATCAAAATGTCCCCGAGGAAAACCCGCTCAGAATCGTCAGGATCCAAAATCCAGTCTTTGTTTCTGCGGATGGCGATTATGTCAACACCCATTCTTGCAGCCAGATCAAG
>CAZJQR010000206.1:0-2879 GCA_964548345.1 uncultured Candidatus Bathyarchaeia archaeon
TGTTTTCTTTGTGGGCGCTGCCGAAATAGTTGCGAATTAGATGTAGGAACGCGATGAGTATCATGGCGTACGCGGTGTAGAGGTGCAGGGTTTCGACGAGTTGACCAAGCGGTACGGAGTTGATGATGAACATTGTTGACGTGTAAGCTCCAGCGGGCGTGGGTACGTAGTAAAGCAGCATGAACATGCCCGTGGCACCCTGCATCGCGAAGGTTAACGCTAGAAGGAGCCCAAGCCAGTAAATCGGGTTCAAGGCGAAATCGGGAATCGGTTTAAGCGGCGCCTTGGTGAAACCCAAGCGCACGTCAAACCAATCAACGAGTTTGTCATAGACGGTTTTTTTGCTCATATCAATTCACCTGATTGCGGTCATGTGCTGCTTGCAACGGTTCCTCCCTGAAGATCGTACTCCAGCACCAACGCGGGGTCTGTGGTGCCTGGTGGACCATGTCCGAAAATGGTGGGTGGACCCATGCTGACGGCGCTTATGTCGCCTGTTGACTCGTCCAATTCAAGCTGCACCTGAGGGACGGGTCTCGGGGCTGGACCTCCAATCACTTTTGCGCCATCAACAAAGTCATATTGTGACCCGTGACAGCAGCAATAGCCTTCCGAAAGTGAAGCCTCGTAAGACTTGTTGCATGGCGGGGAGTCGCCTGGCGGAACGAACCCGTAGAAGCAGCCGAGATGCTGGCATATGTCGCTGAAGGCTACGATGTCCTGGTCTGGTCCAATGCCGCCTTTGGCTTTCACTCCGAGCTTGACAAGCAGGTTTGGAGTGTTCGTCAGGGGGTAGTTGAAGGTTATGGGTGTTAGGAGCTGCAGTGAGTTTATGTTGGTGACCTTTATTTTTGGCCATGCTAGCTGAGTTGTGACTGGAGGGATAAAAGTCACGGCTTTGATGGCGCTTGCCAAGCCCAAGATGGCTATGGCGCCTCCTCCCGCAGCAACCAGCTTCAGGAAGTTACGCCTATCCATTGCCAAAGGCTGTATGGGCTGTTTCTCTGGCGTCTCAGCCGGTTTTGTCTTTATCGGTGTGGCGGGGGCGGGCGTAGGTATTGTTTGTTCGCTGAAAGTGCCTACAACTGGGAACCTCTCCAGAGTTACTAGAGTGTGTGGTGCCTTCTTTATGGTTTCCGCCAAGTTTTCGTTGCGGGTGTGAATGCCCATGTGGGTGCCTTGAATCCAGAGTTGGCTTTTTGACAGGTCGTAAACCTTTCCCTCAAAAACAATGTAGAACGGGCGTCCTTCTTTCCCGTCGAACGATTCTAGTTCTTTCTGAGTAAAAACTCTCGATTTATTGTTGCCATTATTTTCAGACATGGATTTGCTTCACCAAAAGTAGCAAAAGTTCGAAACTTTATAACATACAGCTGGTAATCAAAATAAAGGTTTCGGAACAGGCAATGATGCTTTTTTCTTTACTTAATTTCGCATACTCATCTAGGTCTTAGCGAATTCGTCATTTGAATTATGTGCGTTTTGTAAAGGCTTTCCTTCACCGGTTTCAAGCTGGCGACGGCGTTGTCAACGTAATTGTTTATTCTGTCGGCACAATAACTCAGTGACCCTGCGCTCTCCAAGCTCCTGTGCAATCTGTTAATCAGGGCTGTTTTTTCCGCGGGACCTTGAGACTTAATGGCGGCAACCGTTTCAAAGAACACTTGTCTGGCGTTTGGCTTGACGGATTCACAGAAATGAATGATGGGCAGGGTTGCTCGAAACTCGTTGATGTCCTGGGGGATGGCGTTTTCAAGTGCAGTTACATCCGAAAGGTCGTCTTTGATCTGGTAGGCTAAGCCGAAGTTTTCTCCGAACTCAGTTAACGCATCGATTTCGTTGCGGGAAGCACCTGCGGCTATGGCACCGCATTGGGTTGCTGCCTTGAACAGCGAAGCGGACTTTCTTTTTATCGTCTCCAAGTAATCGCTCTCCCTTAGTCTTTTGTGTGCGTTTTCAACATCCATATATTCACCGTCGGAAAGCAGCAAGCACGTCTGTGACATTATCTTGATTATGTCTTTCCCGTAGTCAGCGGATAAGGTGATTGAAAGCGACGCCAAAGCGTCTCCGACTAGCACGGCATCTCTGACGCCCCATTTTGCGTTAACGGTGGGCGCGTTTCTTCGGAACACATCTTGATCCAAAACGTCGTCGTGGATGAGCGTGGCGGCATGCAGCAATTCGATTGCCAAAGCCAGTTTTTTCACGGGTTCGATAAGGCCTCCCACGCTTTGGGCGCTGAGCATCACAAGAACTGGTCTCAACCGCTTTCCTCTTGTTTGCAAAACATACGCGATTCTCTCACCTAAACCCAAATCGGTCAGCTGCGGCAAAAGACCTGTAATTTCATCATCAACAAGTCTTCTCGCCTTCTCAAGATAGCTGCTGTAACCATCCTTATCGGAAATAATTTCAACTTGTTCATTTGCCATTGGAGCAAGCCTTCAAAACTCGTTCTGTAAAAATCATCTTTTGACATATTATAAATCTTTCCGAGGAAACACTACGCGCCACTGTCACTGTGTTTTCTCCTTTTTCTTGGTTTCCTCATTGCCCAGAGGGCAGGGATATAGACCGCAGTCAGGAGAAGCAGAAGCAACAACAGTTGAAAAGCGTCTGCCCCGTTAATTAATCCGATAATTGAGTAAGCAGCGATCAAGCCGAAGCTCGTCAAGCTGTGCGCTTTTATCATGTCAAGGTTCGCAGGCGCTAACCCTACAGGGTCTTCAAAGTTGCGTCTCAGAACCAGCACTGACCTGAAGGTAAGCGGCATAGACACAAGTGCAAGCAGCGTTAGCAGAGGCATAACGCCAGTTAGCGCCGCGAGAATTATGACCAAGTAGGTACACGCCCAGCTGGCGACGTAAAGTTTGACG
>CAZJQR010000207.1:0-2868 GCA_964548345.1 uncultured Candidatus Bathyarchaeia archaeon
TCCAAGCTTGCGATCCCGGGTTCAAATCCCGGCGACCGCACCAACTAACATTTTTTTGGTTATTATCCTTCAGCTAAGTGCCTTCGCAGAATATTAGCCTGCACTTGGGACACAGCCTATACTCAACTCGCATCTTCCTGTTTTTGAATTCCATATTTAAAATGCCGAGATCAAAAGTTTCACTTTCACATCTGGGACATCTGGTCTTCATCAATTCACACTCACTACATGTTATTTTGCAACGTGCGGATTCTTTTCTCGATGGTTCCAAGCTTTTTTTGCAGTTGTTTGATCATGTCTTGAATTTGCCTACGTTGTTCTTCCAGTCTTCTGATTGTGTATTCTTCTTTTTCATCAGTTTCTCTTAGCAGTTCTGAAAGTGGAAGGGGTATCTTTAACGTGAGGTCGGGTTGTGTATCCACTTCTAGTACGCCTTTCACGTATTCTCCGAATAGAGTTCTCATAGTTGCAGCAAGCTGATTTTCTTTTGCGATTGCTCTTCTTAGAACGGTTCTGCCTGCTTTTGTAAGTATGTATATTTTCTTTCTTCTTCTTGTTTTGGCTTCCCATTCGCCTTGAATGTATCCTGACTCCTGCAGGTTTTTGAGTATGGGATAGATGCCGCCAGCGGTTGGTTTCCAAAAGCCTTTGGTTCTTTCCTTTATTTCCTTCATTATTTCGTATCCGTGATGAGGCTTTTTGCTGAGCAAGATGAGTGTGGCTATCCGAATGTAGCCTTTCTGCGTTTCTTTAAGCCAATTTGAGGCAGCGATTTCTTCATCTTGTTTCATCGTTTTCATTTCTTCTTGATGCATACGGAATATTTATATTTTGCTTCGATATATTGCAGTGGTTTATAATTAAGGTGTTGCACTTGAACAATGAATCTATAATCGCCGTGAAGAACTTGACTAAGGCTTTTGGCGACTTTGTGGCGGTTGACGACATTACGTTCGACGTGAAGAAAGGGGAAATATTTGGTCTCCTGGGTCCAAACGGTGCTGGAAAAAGCACAACCCTGCGAGTACTCTCAACGTTAGCTAGACCCACAAAGGGAACTGCCGTCATAGACGGCTATGACATCTTGAAAAACGATAATGAAGTCCGCAAGCTAATCGGCATCGTTTCCGAAAAAATGATAATGTACAACCGCTTAACAGCCGCCGAGAACCTACGGTTTTTTGGCAACCTTTTCAACATTCCCAAAGCTGTCTTAAACAAGAGAATCGACGACCTGTTAGAGCTGGTTCAGCTTACCAAGTGGAAGAACTCGCAAGTAGGGACCTTCTCCACGGGTATGCGCCAAAGAATAAACGTGGTACGCGCCCTCCTTAACATGCCCCAAGTCCTGTTTCTTGATGAACCCACGTTGGGTTTAGACCCTCAATCCTCGGTCGAGATAAGAGAGTTCATAAAGAAGCTTAACCAAGAAAACGGCACAACAGTCCTTATTACTACGCACATGATGGTTGACGCGGACCTGTTGTGCGACCGAATAGCCATCGTGGATCATGGCAAAATCGTTGCGCTTGACACTTCAACTAATTTAAAGAAGACAATCTCAGGAGCGGATACCACAATAATTAGTTTAGAACTTGCTAACCTCAACCAAGAACTGATAGATACGATTCGAAAACTCGACTGCGTGGATTCTGTTTCACAGGAAAACTCTATGCACCTCCGCATAATCGTTCACGGCAACGAAGCCTTCGACTCAGTGATTGACTCAGTGCGTGCAAAGAAAGGAAAAATCAACTCCGTGCAGAACCTTCAGCCGACGCTGGAGGACGTGTTCCTGCACATCACTGGCCACCAGGTGAGAGATGTGGCAGACCAGAAGATTCCTATGGAGACGCGGCGGCGGTTTGGACAAAGTCAGCAAGCGCGAGGACGCTAACAGGTGAAGTAACATGGGCGCAAAAACTCTGCTTTCACACAGCTTCCGAATAGCTTCGAAAGACCTGACTGAACTGTTTAGAAACCGACTGGGGCTAGTCTTGCTCGTAGTCATGCCGCTGTTTATGATGGTTATGGTTGGTTTCATATATCCATCCAACGGTTCCACATTGAACAATTTGCCCATCGGACTCGTGAATGAAGATTCAAGCTACAATAATTCAACTATTCCAAGCCAAACCTTCATTATGGGTTTGCAGGCTTTCAACGCCCAAACCAACATGCTCAAGCTCTCCAACGTGTCCACAGTTGACGACATCAAAGACATGGTACAACGAGGCGAATTGAACGGAGGCATCATCATACCCAGCAACTTCTCCGAAAGCATCATGACAGGGCAACAGGGCATCCTCATAATCGTAAGCGACCAGTCGAATCCGCAGGTTTCTGCAACGGTCCAAGCCGCTTTGTCCGCTGTGTTTGACCAAATGGGCACGCAGTTGGCAATCCAGAATGTTCAGCCGCTGAACGCAACCAACCCCCTCGCCGTAGTCAAACCCTACAACGTGCAAACCCAAGGCATAGTTACTGGAACCCCGAGCTACTTTGACTTCATCGCCCCAGGCATCATAGCAATGACGGTTATGATGAGCGTCATGACTGGACTACCAGTGGCTATTTCTCAGGAGAAAGAAATCGGCACAATGGACGGTATGATGGTGGCGCCAATCAACAGGCTCTCTATAATTCTGGGAAAAACCATGGGTCAAGTTGCAAGAGGCCTCATCCAAGGGGTCATCATACTCGTGCTCGCAGTAGGATTATTCGGCGTCACCATTCACGGCAACATCCTACTCGTGTTCGGCCTCCTCCTACTGGGAATATTCTCCTTCGTCGGATTAGGCATAGTGATAACTTCCTTCACAAAAGACCAAGAAACCGCGCAGATGCTCATGATGACGCTGATGTTTC
>CAZJQR010000208.1:0-2827 GCA_964548345.1 uncultured Candidatus Bathyarchaeia archaeon
AAGTCGTAACAAGGTGGCCGTAGGGGAACCTGCGGCCGGATCACCTCCTAAGAAACGATTTGCCTTTCTGGAGGAGCAAGGAGAGCTGGCTTTAACGTCAAAGCCCCACTAACACTGGTTTTAGAAGCGCGCGGTTTTTTGTGAGAAGCTAAATGTTAATGTCCTTGTTTGGGGTAGCGTGTGGCAGGTGGCGTTGGGTTTATGTCCGTTTGGCGGCGTTGGGTTACGGTTGTGCTTGCTGCGGTCGCGGGTGTGCTTCTTTTGGCGTCTGGTGTGCGTGGTCCGACGGGAACTTATGAGTTGGTGCGAGAGCAGTTGCCCATGTTTATCGAGAACCAGCAGGCTCTGCAGGTGGTTAACGCGGTGGCGTTGATTCTCATTGTTGTTTCCTTGGCGGGTGGCTTGAGCGTTCTCGCGGGTGCTTTTCTGATTTATAAGAATCATGTTGGTACGGGTAAGCTGTTGATCGGGTTGGGTGCGGGTGTGGGTATTCCGTGGCTAATTTTGTTGGCGGTGGCTTTGGTTACTTCGGGGCAGGTTGCCGCCGTTGTGGCGCAGCATAGCAGTGTTTGCTGGGTGGGTGTGGTTTTGGCGTTTGCTGCGAGAATTGTCGCAAAATAACGTGTTGACGAGTTGGCCATTAGGCGGCAGATAGGGTTGTTTTCATCATGCTATTGACGTCAAAAACAGCCAATAGCGATAGATCCCCTCTAGTTTTCTACATTTATTGGCTATTAGATGTTAAATATGATGTTTTTTGTTTTGTTGATGAGAATTCATAGTTGGGTTATGTTCTTATCATTGTGAGGAGCATTTTGAATCTTGTTGTTGTGGATATTGAGTGGGGCTGGTTGGCGGGCATTATGGTGAGTTCGCCCTTCTTCAGTTTAATGGGGCTGCCTGATATGGTTATTTTTGCTTCGCCTTCTATGATGTAGACGAGTGCGTCGTAGGGTGCTGTGTGCTCGCTTAAGCCTTCGCCTTGGTCGAAAGCGAATAGGGTTACGGTTCCTGCTTCCTTGTCCATTATGGTGCGGCTTACCACGGCGCCTCTTTGATAGTCTATTAGGCTGTTGAGGTTGGCGGGTTGGGCGTGGAGTTTCTTGTTTTCTGCCATGTTTTTCACTTCAGCCATAAATTATGGCTGGGGGTGGCTATAGACGTTTCTAACGTGAACACAGGTGCCTGAATGCGTGACTATACAGGGAGCGTAGCCTGTTGTGCGATCTTGATTTTTAGCGTTCAGCTTTTATATTTAAATACGCTTATTTACGATGCAAGTAGCCCTGTTCTTTATGATGTTGTTTAATGCCGAGACACAAAGCGCTAAAGGAAAGCCCCATTGAAAGCATGAAAGAGATAGAAGCACAAGCAAGCTACATAAACAAAATTGTTGCAGACCTACAAGACTATTCCAGACCCTTGAAGCCATCCAGCGAAGAAGTCAATTTTAGTAAATTAGTTGAGCCTATCTTGTTAAGCATGGAAATAGAGGAAAACGTCGAAGTAGTATTCGAAGTCGAAGATGAAATCCAAAACGTAAAGGTTGACCCCGCCTACCTCCGACGAATACTCACCAACCTGCTAATAAACGCGGAACAAGTCATGCCCAACGGCGGAACAATAACCATAACAGCCCGCAAACAAAAAGGAGACTGCTTCATCACCATTGAGGACACGGGCGAAGGCATACCCGAAGACGTCAAACCCAACCTCTTCCAGCCACTGTTCACCACCAAAGCTAAAGGTTAAGGATTTGGTCTAGCAGTCAGCAAACAACTCGCCAAAGCAATGGGCGGAGACATCAACTTCGAAAGCGAAAAAGGAAACGCAACAAAATTCACCATAAAACTGCCCACATGTTAACTCGGCAACGCGCCCAAAACTACTTCTTTTTATCGGGAATAAAATCCATCGAAATCGAATTCACACAGTGACGCACATTCTTTTTCGTGAAACCCTCACCCAAAAACACATGACCCAAATGCGCCCCGCAGTTGGCACAGGTAATCTCCGTGCGAACCCCATCCGCATCAACCGTCCTCTTCACCGCCCCAGAAATCTCATCAGCAAAACTCGGCCAGCCACAGTCCGCCTCAAACTTGTTCTCAGAACGGTAAAGCGCCGCGCCACACCGCTTACACATGTAAGTGCCCTTCTCCCAAAACGCAAAATACTTACCAGTAAAAGGAATCTCCGTACCCTTACCCACAATAACGCGCTCCTCATCCTTCGTCAACTTCTTATACTTAGCTTCCTTCTCCGACAAAAAACTCACCAAAACAAACTATACCATACCCACACTAAGTAAAAAACCATCCGATTCCAAAAACCATCAACACTTGCTCCCTCAAAACTCTATGCAGATTCTACATATAAGGAGACTACAGTTGGATCGTTTACCCTTTTGTCTTTTTTTAAGATTGCACAGTTATACCGTTTTTCAAAGGGCAAAATAATACTATACGAAAGGCGCTAAAAAAAGTTACTGGTAACCAACCAATTTTAGGCCTGACTAATGGAAAGCAGAACACCTAGCCAAGGCAACATACACGATTCAGACAATATATTATTTCAATTCCGATCATAAAGGGGTAGTATTCTAGAAATCCAGATCAATATAGGTTAAGGATATATTATAGTCGGAAACAGGTTACGGATATATAGACAAACCATAAATCCAGAAAGGAACAATAGTTATGTTGTCTTGAACCTCTTCAGAGTAGTGATTCGTAGATTTTTAGTGTCTCGTCAGCAACTTTGCGCCATGTAAAGTATTCTAGTACTCTTTTGCGTCCGTTCTCACCCCAGTTTCTGGCTTTTTCGG
>CAZJQR010000209.1:0-2771 GCA_964548345.1 uncultured Candidatus Bathyarchaeia archaeon
TCCACCTTGTTTCCTATGCTGATAAACTTGCTAATCCCAATCTCCTGAGACGTAGCCCAATCAAGCACGGCAGCACCAAATGCGCCGCTTTGTGAAATGAACGCGATCGGACCCTGCTTCGGGCGCCTCAGCCGGTACTTAGGCAGAAACAACGTGTCCACATGATTCACTGGGTCATACACGCCTATGCAGTTTGGCCCGATAATCCTGAGACTCCTGCCCTCAATCTTCTCCTTAATCGAACTCTCAAGCTTGGCGCCTTCGCCCCCAATCTCCTTGAACCCGCCCGAAATTATAACAGCCGCTTTAACACCCTTAGACAAGCATTCATCAACTATCGACGGAACTTTAGGCGCCGGAACGGCGATGACGGTCAAGTCCAATTCTCCAGGAACATCCACCACCGAAGGATAAGCCTTTAACCCCAGTATGGTCTCAGCCTCAGGATTTATCGGATACACTTTCCCCTCAAATTCCGAGTCCACGAAATTCTTGAAAATCACATGACCGAACTTCCTAGGCTTCCGCGAAGCGCCGACCACTGCAACCGTCTTTGGTTTGAAGAATGGTGCTAAATCCATTTACATGCCTCCGTCGTTTTTTGCCGGAACAATTCGAGTGTCAACAGCACACACCCCGTCAGGATAAGCGATTACTGGATTAAGGTCCAGCTGGCTTACGGCGCTATGCTGCAACATCAAAGATGAAACATCGATCAAAACATCCACTAGCGCATCTATGTCAGCAGGCGGTTGCCCTCTTATGCCCTCCAGTATTTTTGAGCCCCGAAGCTCATGAATAAGGTTCAGCGCATCAATCTTATCTACTGGGGCAACGCGAAACGCAACGTCTTTGTACACTTCGGTAAATATGCCGCCCATCCCAAACATTATGGAAGGCCCGAACTGGCTGTCTCTTATCCCCCCAACAATGACCTCGGTTGACGGAGGCATCATCTTCTCAATTAAAACGCCGAGAACCTCCGCTTTAGGATTATTCTTGCGCACTTCCGCAATCAACTTGGGGTATGCCTCTTTAAGCGCCGCTTCACCCCCAATGCCCAGAACCACGCCGCCCACATCCGATTTATGTAGTATCTGAGGCGAAATAATCTTCAAAACAACTGGAAACTCTATCAGTTTTCCTTTCGCAACCGCCTCATCCACGTTTTGCACCACATGAGAAACGGGTGTGGGTATGTGATGTAGCTTGCAGATTTGCTGCGACTCAGGTATCAGCAGGGAAGAGCGGCCTTCCTGCAAGGCTTTCTGAATTATAGTTTCACATTCTTTCAAATCAAACACCTGCCGTAAGTAACTAAAAGTTTGGCGTTCACAGGTAAGCCTCCGTCACGTACCGGCGCATCATTCTGTGGCTGTTGAAGTAGTTAGTAACTTTTCCAATGGATTTCTTCATCATGTCTATCCAGTGATCTTCATCGGTGTAAAACGTGGGCAGGATCAAATACCGCAGCTTGCCGTACAAGTCTTCAATTTCCCGCCTTCTTCTCTCATCGTCCCCCACGGGTTCGTCATGGTGCGGCCCTATTGACCAGCCAGTTACGTTTTCTATGCAGCCTTCCACCCACCAACCGTCTAAAACGCTGAAGTTCAGCACCCCGTTGTGCGATGCTTTCATTCCGCTGGTTCCAGAGGCTTCCATCGGCGGAAGCGGCGTGTTAAGCCAAACGTCAACCCCCGAGGTTAGGTTGGCAGCCATGTCCATGTTGTAGTTTTCAAGATAAACTATTTTAATCTGATCTTTCAGCTGAGACATGTGGCCGTAGATTTCCTGGATCAGCTGTTTACCTTCCGAGTCTTTGGGGTGCGCTTTTCCAGCAAAAACCATCTGCAAGTCACCACTGCTTCGCACCCTTCTTAGCCTGTCCAAATCCGAGAAAATCAAATTAGCTCGCTTATATGCCGTTGCTCGCCTTGCAAAGCCCAAAGTCAACGTCTGCTCGTCCAATTGAATCCCAGTCTTGGTTTTCACAAACTCAATCAAGTCCCTCTTAGCTTTGATGTGTGCGTCCCGTATCTCTTCATCGGGAATTTCGTCGGCTCTGACAAGCAATTCAGGTTCATGGGTCCAGCCTCTTATGTACTTGTGGAAAAGTTTCCTAAAAGGATCAGAGGTCCATGTGTGTGAGTGAACGCCGTTTGTCACTTCGTAGATGTGGTATCCCGGGAAGAGTTTCTGGGAATACTCCATGTGCGTTTCTGTTACGCCGTTTGTGAACTTGCTTAGATTAAGCGCTAGAAGCGTCATGTTTAGCCTGTCCTGTCCTCCGTATTTTTTCAGAGTTTCAAGTGGCAGCTCATTTCCCAGCAGCCTCTGGACAAGATCGTATGAGAACTTGTCGAAAGCAGCCGCAACAGGCGTGTGCGTGGTGAAAACGCACATGTCCTTCACCTTGTCATCATCTAGCTCTTTTTCCTTAAGCAACTCCAAAGTTAGCAGACTTGAATGCCCCTCGTTCATGTGAAACTTCTTAAGGTTGATGCCCATCGCGTGGAGCATTTTGTAGCCGCCTATCCCCAACACCATCTCCTGTTTCAGCCTGTACTCGTCGTCGCCACCGTACAGGTAATCGGTGATGCCCCTGTTATCTGGCGAGTTTTCTTCGACCTCCGTGTCCAAAAATATGATTGGAACCACTCCGCCCGTGACGCTTTCATGGTCGTAAATCCACGCTTTAACCTTGACCGTCGCTCCCGCAATTTCAATGTCCACGCTGTTCGGTAGCGGACTCATGAAGGCTGACGGGTCCC
>CAZJQR010000210.1:0-2728 GCA_964548345.1 uncultured Candidatus Bathyarchaeia archaeon
TGTTGGATGGCGCCATTCATGATAATTGGAAGAAAAATCCGCAACGCGGTTAACTTGCCCGCACTTCAACTCGAAGCAGACAGCAGCAAGTGCGTCAACTGCATGGCGTGCACAAGAGACTGCGCAATGAGCCTAGACGTGAACGAGATGGTGCAAAAGCAAGATTTGGAGAACACTGAATGTATACTGTGTGGAAATTGCGTTGACACCTGCCCTAAAGGTGCCATCAAGTACTCTTTTGGTAAAAAATAATGGCGCTTGGTCTATATGCGGAGCACTACGTTTTCAGCGTAGTTCTTCATAGTTCCCGCGAACTCGTTAATGACTTCAGGGGCGTAGGGCTTCAAGTCTTCAAACCGCTTGTCCAGCGTATCCTGCGGCATGAACTGCTGGAACGCGTGAGTTTTCGCGCCCTTGACCAGCTCGCAAATCCGCGTCATATCTTCAGCCGTGATAAGCTCTGGAACAACGGTTGTCCTGAACTCGTAAGCCACCTTACCCGTCTTCAACGTCTCAACGGTACGTAGCAGTCCAGTGGTGTCTTTGGCGCCTAGAAGCTTGTACTTCTCCAGCGACGTTTTCACGTCCAAAGCCACGTAATCCACATGGGCTAGGCATTCTTCCAAAACTTCTGGGTAGCACCCGTTCGTGTCCAGCTTCACCTGAAAACCTCGCTGCTTAAGCTTCTCCAAGAACCTCGGCAGCTCCTTGTGCATGCATGGTTCTCCGCCTGTGACTACCACGGCGTCCACGTACTTCTTGCGGTTTTCCAGAATTCTCAGCGCCACGGCTTCCTGCAGGAACGGCGGCTTCGGGTCCACGGCTATGCGCCAGTTGTGGCAGAATCCGCAGCGCAGGTTGCAGCCTGGAGTGAAGAGTACGGAGGCTACCTTGTTTGGGTAGTCAATGAGGCTGACTTTCTGGAGACCGCTGAACTTCATGTCTTTTCCTCTTAAGTGGTAAGTGGCGCTGTAGCCATCACCGTGGATTTGTCAAAGGTCTTGCGAATTGCAAATTCAGCTTGTTTCCCGTCGTTCCACTGGTCCACTGGTCTCAGGTAGCCGACCACGCGTGAGTAAACTTCTGAACGCGCGCCGCAGACTGGGCATTGTTTGTGTTCGCCGCTCGTGTAGCCGTGAGTGGGGCACACGCTGAACGTCGGCGTCAACGTGAAATAGGGCAGGCGTGAGCTTGAGGCAACCTTGCGGATGAGTTCAGCGGCTGACTGCCAAGAGTGCAAGCGTTCGCCTAGGAATATGTGGAAGACGGTGCCGCCGGTGTAAAGCGTCTGCAGGCTTTCCTGATGCTCCAACGCTTCGAACAGGTCACCCTCGTAGTCCACGGGTAGCTGGGAAGAATTCGTGTAGAACGGCTCAGCGTGTTGCGTCTGAACCAGATGCTCGTTGGCTGCCCTAATCTGTGGATGGTAGCGTTTGTCGATGCGTGCGAGCCTGTACGACGTGCCTTCAGCAGGTGTCGCCTCCAAGTTGTATATGTTGTCCGTTTCCTCTTGGAAGTCGGCAAGCCGTTCACGCATAAAGGTGAGGGTTTTGACGGCGAAGTCCTTTCCCTCTGGCGTCGCGATGTTTACGCCTAAAAGATTCAAGATGGTCTCGTTGATGCCGACTAAGCCTATGGTTGAAAAGTGGTTCTTCCAGTATTTGCCGTAGCCATCTTTCACGTGGCACAAGTACCGCCGTGAATACGGGTACAAGCCAGTCTCGGTGAACGCCTCAAGGGCTTTACGCTTAATCTCTAGGCTGCTTTTGGCGGTTTCCATGACGTCCTCCAAGCGTTGGAAGAACTCATCCTCATCCTTGGACAAGTAGCCGATGCGTGGCATATTCAGCGTCACAACGCCTATGGAGCCTGTTAACGGGTTAGCCCCGAAGAAGCCGCCGCCTCTTTTACGTAGCTCGCGGTTGTCTATTCTCAAACGGCAGCACATGCTTCGCACGTCTTCAGGGTGCAGGTCGCTGTTCATGAAGTTGGAGAAGTAGGGCACGCCGTACTTGGCTGTGACTTCAAAAACGGCTCTTGTCACGGGCGAGTCCCAGACGAAATCGTTAGTAATGTTGTACGTGGGTATGGGGAAGGTGAAAACTCTTCCTTTCGAGTCGCCTCGCTGCATGATCTCGGCGAAAGCCAAGTTGAACATTTCCATCTCCGTAGCCATGTCGCCGTACGTGTCCTCCGTGACCTTGCCGTTGAACATCACGCCCTCGTCTTTCATGAAGTCTGACACCGTCAGGTCCAGCGTCAGGTTGGTGAAGGGCGTCTGGAAGCCCACGCGGGTGGGTACATTCATGTTGAAGAAGAACTCCTGCAGCGCCTGTTCCACTTCCTTCTGGCTTAAGTGGTCGTAGCGTATGAACGGAGCTAAGTAAGTGTCAAAGTTGCTGAACGCCTGCGCACCCGCCGCCTCGCCCTGCAACGTGTAGAAGAAGTTGACCACTTGACCTAGCGCCGTGCGGAAGTGCTTAGCGGGTTTGCTTTCAATCTTGCCTGGTACGCCGCCGAAGCCTGAAATCAGCAGGTCGGATAGGTCCCAGCCTACGCAGTAAGGTCCCAGCACGCCTAGGTCATGTACGTGCACGTCACCCGAAAAGTGCGCCTTAGCTATGTTCGCTGGATAAATCCGTGATATCCAGTATTTGGCGATGACCGTGGACGAAAGGTAGTTGTTCAAGCCCTGCAGCGAATAGCTCATGTTAGAGTTCTCTTTAAC
>CAZJQR010000211.1:0-2726 GCA_964548345.1 uncultured Candidatus Bathyarchaeia archaeon
CGGTTTTTTGTTGAATAACAGAGGCGATTCCTCTTGTGGTTCCAACGGGTAAAGTAGATTTCAAAACAAACAATTTCCCTTTAACGTAGGAAAGAGAAGCACAGATTTGCTCAACAAGGTTGAAGACATTACTTAGGTCAGGAATACCATCCAAGCCAATGCTTGTACCGATGGAGATAAAAACCACTTCCGAATCAACCAAACCTTTTGTCAAATCATCGGTTAGAATCAGGTTTTTGTTGAGATGCTTTGCAAAAAGTGCTTTTTCTCGACTTTGAATTCTCTCTCCGAAAGAATTCTTGCGAATATGCCTTAAGATCGCAGGGTTTGTGTCTACCCCAATAACTTGATGCCCAGCTTCCGCTAACAACAAAGCTAATGGTAAACCGATTCTACCGACACCAACCACGCAAACATGAGTCATTTTATCGACTCCAATGTAATTAGCTTTCTATGTAAAGTCTGATTCACGTTTCCACCTACTTTTGTGCCAAAGTTCAATCAACATTCTATTTAGTATAACGAAGCCGTGTTTGACTTTCAACTTCTTCTTTCCCACACGTACTCTGTAGGGTATATCGATTTCTGCTATATCGTAGCCTTGGCTTCCAACAAAATGGTTTAACTCAACTTCCACGTCGAAACCTTCAGATTTAGGCCGCCAATTCTTAATAATGCTCCACCGCATCACTCGCAAGCCCGTCAATGGGTCACGTAAGCTTACGCCGTTAAGAAAATTATGGGCAGTTGACAACAATCTGTTCCCAAGATAGAATGCATCTCGCATGGCACCGATGTGAAGTTTCGAATTAAACCTGTTCCCGCAAACCATGCCGACTTTTGGATTCGCTTCCAGCATCTTAATCATTTGTGGAACGTATTGTGCAGGATAAGTGTAATCGGCATCGGTAAAGACAACATAGTCAAAATCGGAGTTAACATTCTGAAGCCCACAGAATATGGCGTCACCCTTGCCTTTGCCTTTCTGATACACCACTTCTGCACCTTGACTTTTGGCGGCATGCACAGTCCTATCGGTGCTATTGCCATCAACAACAAGAAAGAGAGAACCAGGCAAATAACGCCTAATTTCAGCTAAAGTAAGACCTATTCCTTCTTCCTCGTTTAACGCAGCCACCAGAACCAATATTGATGGCGCCTGGCCGCTTTTTCCCTTCCTCCTCAATGCTGAAACTCCGTTGAATCATCAAACATCTACACGCGTCTCAAACGATAATAACTTCAAAGTGAGACAAATTTATATTTGTATGGAACAAACTTCTAGTTGAAATTACCATTTCATAACTAAATTCTACAAAGCACGGTCATATTGAGCTGCAAGGTCACAAAGTGAAGCAGCGCAAGCTATCACGCACTTCTCATCGTCTTTATTCCTATCAGTCATTAATCCCTCCGTGCAACCAGAGCGGATATGAACTCGCTGAGTCAACCACTTCTCCAAGTTGAATCAAACAGAATTTTATTATAGATCTCGATTTTTATAAATCCAACTGTACTTAAAATATAGAAGAGAAATATATTGCGAAACTAAGTAAAAAACCAATTGTTGTTCAGTAGTGCTGTTAGTGGCTGCGAAAGTTTTGCGGCAGACTGACTGATAACACAATGAAAGATGTCTGCGGTTATTTCCTGATAATCTTGTCTTGATGGTTTCTGTAGTTGTGTTGTTCAGCCCAACAATAATATTTATTAACACTTAAGACTTGTGACTTAATACCGAGTGATTAAAATGGTAAACCTCAAAACTGTACAAATTGCAGCAGTATCAACCGCCTTAATAGCAGCAGTACTAACACTTACAACGATCGCGGCTCTTAGCGCTTCCCAGAATGTTGACTTAGAAGGCACAATAACTGCTGTGAACGTAGAAGTATACTTCGACGCTGGGTGCACCCAACCCTGCTCCACTATCCATGTCGGTGCGCTAAGTCCCGGAAGCACCTTCACTCAAACAGTATACATAAAGAACACGGGAACCGTTCCCGTAACACTAACCATGACCACCAACAATTGGAATCCAACAGATGCAAGTAATTATCTGACTCTATCTTGGAATCGCCAAAACTACCTCTTAAACGAAGGGTTGTATCGTGAAGCCACACTAACGTTAACCGTGAAATCAGATACAGACGACCTCGCCACCTTCAGCTTCAGTGCGACAATCACTGGCACACAATAAAGATCCTAACACGAAAGAAAAACCCATACTCAACGGGTGCGCACGACCTTAAATTAAAGCTAAGCTGTCCGATGAGGCAGCTAACCCAGTTTTTGTCAAAAAAGCCCCTCAACAACTTTAGGTTACTGCTTGATTAACTCTGCATGCTTAAGAGCTACAGCAAGTTTTTGTCTGATTCTGGGCTCTCTTTATCGATTTATTGATCTTGATTGAATTTAGACCATGTGTTGATTCTTCGCGCGCGTCCTGAATTTGAGTATCTTTTGTTGATATTTTATCACAGGGTAGGCTAGTTGTTTTAGCAATGGCGTATTTTTTAAAGCCAGAGTAATTTTTTTGAGTTCTGACAAGGAGACTATATTCATCAACGGCATAAGAGTGATGAAGATAAACAGGTACATGATGCTGCCGAGTGCGAGGTCGAATAGGTTTGGAAAGTTTGCAAAATTTTTAAGGAAGAGGGGAAAGGCACTGGCCAACGCCGAAATCAGATAGATTTTCGCTGTGTTTATGAGGTCGAATTCAA
>CAZJQR010000212.1:0-2660 GCA_964548345.1 uncultured Candidatus Bathyarchaeia archaeon
GTACTCGATAGGATACTTGTATCTTGACCACACTTTTTTCACCTCCTTTCATCTTCGCGTTTTTCATAATTCTTCTAAAAGCAGAATCTAGCAGATCATAGCCCGCGCCCATATTGCAGCAAATTCATGGAAAAAATGGGATTTGACACAACGAAACCAGCTAAACGCTGCCACACTATGAATAGTCTGGGACTCTTATAAGACTTAGCGCGCATTTATGTTTCCAGTATCAGTGATGACAAATTTTAAGAGAGGGGGCTTTCTCGCGCGCGCGCCACTTTTGCCTTGATGTGACCGTCTTGGACCACTGCAGCACTGAATAAGACAACTTGAATAATAGAGAGAAGTAGTCTCTTAGAATTTGCATTCCATCGTCTTCTATTTCCAATTAGCGCGCACTCTAGAAACACTTTCAAGTTCCTCTCTTCTGTTTTTGGGGAAACGTTAAAGCAGCGAATGCAGTATCAAAACACTGTTTAGAGGAGTTGCCTTGCAGAACCAGAGACTTTTCCATGAAATAGAACAGTTACAAGCCGAAATGGTGAAGACATTAATGGCGCTAATTCGTTTGCCAGCAATCGGACCTGAAAACGGCGGCGATGGTGAAACCCAAAAGGCTGAAAAGCTCACTCAAATCCTGCATGATATTGATTTTGACAAGATAGAGCGTTACGATGCGGAAGATTCACGGGTTTCATCTGGGAAAAGACCAAACATAATAACTTATTGTCGCGGAGGAACTGACGCTAAAAGGCTTTGGATAATTACGCATTTGGATGTTGTTCCGCCTGGAGAAGAGCAAATGTGGACGATGTCGAAACCGTTTGAGCCACAGCTAAAAGATAACAGAGTTTACGGAAGAGGTGCAGAGGATAATGGGCAGTCGTTGGTTGCTTCGCTTTTCGCCGTTAAAGCGATAAAACACCTTGGATTAAAACCCAAAAGAACTGTTGCTCTGGCGTTTGTGGCGGATGAGGAGCAGGGGAGCAAATTTGGCATTCAACACTTGATTGATAAGGGACTTTTCAGGAAAGACGACTTGATTGTGGTGCCTGATGGCGGTAGCGGTGACGGAAGCTTCATAGAAGTGGCTGAGAAAGGCGTCCTTTGGTTTAGACTTCGCACTTTTGGAAAGCAGGTTCACGCGAGCTTACCGAATACAGGTTTGAACGCTCACCGCGTTGGGATGCAGGTTGCGTTGGCTTTGGACAGGATGCTGCACGAGAAATACTCGCGTAAAGATGAGCAGTTTGATGTGCCATGGAGCACTTTTGAACCCACTAAGAAGGAAAAGAACGTTGATGCCGTGAACATCATACCCGGCGAAGACACACTGTATTTTGACTGCCGAATTTTGCCTAGCTACAGCTTGGATGAAGTTCTATCCAAAATCACGCGGATTACAGGAGAGTTTGAGAAAGAAACAGGCGTCAAAATCACGGTTGAAGTACTTCAGAAGCAAGCTGCTCCCGAAACGAACGACGGCAACTCCGAGGTTGCAATGCGTCTTAAGAAGGCGATTCGGGAATCCAGAGGATTAGATGCAAGGGTTGGCGGTATTGGAGGAGGAACGTGTGCGGCTTTCTTTAGGAAAGCAGGGTTTCCAGCCGTGGTTTGGAGCACTGTGGACGAGGTGGCGCATCAGCGAGATGAATACTCGAAGGTTGACAATATGGTTAATGATGCGAAGGTGTTTGCGCTGTTGGCTATGAGTTAGCGCATCTCAGAATAAAGAAAAAGAGGGGAAAGCGTTGCGGGAGAAAGCAGGAGATACCAAGTGGAGTGTCTCTATTTCCTCATTGTCGATATTTGTTGCAACATATCTATAATTTAATTCGAATCTAAAGAAAAAGTGTCGACAAGCATGGCTGAAGGCGTCCTCGAAATAAAACTTCCCAAGCTCGAGCCCAAGCCTAAGAAAAAACCCAAAAAGATATCGCCCCAATAACCCTTTTTCTCACATATATAGTAAGCTAAATCGTTACAGCAAGTACGCTCGATTTCCAGAATATAGTCTAACATTTGCTATGAAGTTAGTGTCAGCTTATGCCCATTTGCAGTCCAAGGGGACGCGATGTCATGTTTTTCTTCCTCTCCATTCCCGAGTAAGTTTCTGCGCCTCTTCCAGTTTCGTCATCACGTCATCAGTTTTTCCCTGCATTATGTCCCATTCAACGTCTCTTAAACTGTCGATTATCCTCTGTTTTATTTTTTCTTCAGATTGTATCACACTTTTCGACAGGTCATTCCCTCAAAAGAGGTAAATTCAATGAGTTACTGATAAACATTTGAATTGGAAAGCGCGGAGCACGAGCTTACCCCTTATGAAGCCTGAAATGGAAGATTTGAAATATACCGTTTTCCGCTGGACAATCACAGGGTAACTTCTTGACTTCGTTCAAATTAATAGACTCCACGTTTTCAACTAAAATTCCTTCTGCACCACATTTTTTGCATTCATAGCTTACATTCGATTTTACTTCACTCACATCATCGCCTCGCAACCCCTATCTCTTTCATTTGTATTTTATTTTAAACAATAGAATAATAAGAGCCTGGATAAAACCAAAAAAATAGGCGCACGCGCTAACTTTATTGATTCCTGCCTTTTCTCTTTCGTGGTTCCCCATCGCAACCTTTTCCAGATTGCCCTCTTCCCC
>CAZJQR010000213.1:0-2659 GCA_964548345.1 uncultured Candidatus Bathyarchaeia archaeon
GCTTTTGCAAGTCTCATATAACAACTAAAGTAAAAACCTTTCCTATAAAAAGCGGTTCCAGTCTATCGTCTAGCGGCTGTTGGGTGTCTACCCGCCCGCTTATATACCCATTGAATTTTGGCAAAAACGAACCGCGCAAGAAAGAGGAAAAATCCAAGGGCAAGTTTTAAGTTTATAAGTTTTCTACAGGTTTTCATCTTTATGAGAAAAGGGGGGGAACCGTGGAAACTGAAGCAGAGTTTGAAGTATCAACGTGGAACCAAATCTGCGCTATGTTACTTAGCCAAGCGGAAAAAATCCGCCAGAGCGGCTTCAAACCTTACGTTATCGTAGGCGTCACACGAGGCGGCTGGGTCCCTGCTAGAGTTTTATCCGACCTTCTTGAAATAACCCATGTTGTCACCGTCGGCGTCGAGTTTTATGTGGGTGTTGCTGAAACCCGAGGCGAGCCTGTTTTGACGCAGCGGGTTTCCGCGGATGTGGAAGGCAAAAAAGCGCTGCTGGTTGATGATGTTGCCGACACGGGTAAAAGCTTGCGGCTCGCCAGAGAGCACCTTCGGCAACAAGGCGCAACTGAGGTGCGGGTCGCCACCGTGTACAGTAAGCCCTTTAGCGTGATTAAGCCAGACTATTACGAGAAGGAAACGCGGCGTTGGGTGGTTTTTCCATGGGACGCCAAGGAGACCATCAGGAAAATCGTGGAAAAACACCGCGATAAAAGCGCGATCAATATTGAGACCGCTAAGCTTGTAAAGGCGGGCTTGTCCAAACAACTGGTTCAAAAGTTCCTGAAAGAAGTGCTTGAGGCGGGAAATTGCTGAAATACATTGAAGAAGCTGGGAAATACGTGGAAATCACAGGCTTTAGAAACGTCGGCATCAAGGACGCTGAAGAGTTCGTGAAGGCAGCCCGTGGAGAGATGCCTTCAAGCGGGTGGGTTCAGTTTTTTGACGCTGAGTTGGTGGCTACGTGGCAGCACTTGTACTTCGCGGTCTTGAACGCGTTGCTGGCTTTCCGAAGCGAAAGGAACATCTCGAAGAGCGTGGCGATGGAGACTATGCTTTACGCGTCTGCTCAACGGCAAATCCGGAAGGCTCTGCAGCTTATAGGCGTAAAACGAGACTCTGCAAACGTGGCGGTTGTGATTACTGGTGAAAGCCCAGCTTCCGTTGAATCGCTTCTTTCTGCGGTTTCGAAGCGGGTTGGTGTTGAACCTGATGATAGCGTTCTTGAGGTTTCACGGGAAAAAGCGCAACGTATCCGCCAAGCCTTCGGGATAACTGAGAAAGAGCTTGAAACGGTTATGGGAAAGAACGATGGCATACAGGCGTTGGTTGACCTTGTTATTGAAAGGGTGGCTTTGCTGTCCACTCAGCTTTAGGCTTAGAGCATCTTCTCTTTTAACACGGCTAAAACGCAGTCGGGCTTTATGAGCGCCATACCCGTTAGTCCGCCAACGACCTCAATTAGCAGAATCTTGTCGGGATTTTCCAAGTCCACTTTTCTGTTAACGCCTGTTGCGGCTGCTTCTATGAAGTCTCGGGTGTGAAGACTGGTGAAACGTTTTTCCACCGTAACCCTGAAGGTCTCGTTCTCGCTGATTTTTGCGGCAAGTTCCGTGGCTGCTCGTTTTACTTCATCTAGGTCGGTGGGCACGACTCTTTCGACGGGAATGATTCGCAGGGCGTAGCGGAACTCGTAGGGTCGTTCTTGCAGTATGTCCCGGAACTTTTGTGTGACCTCACAGGGGTCAAGGGCGGTTTTTGCCGCGACTAAGCCTCTGATACCTGTCTTGTCAACCCGTGGCGCAGGGTCTTCCAGCTCCTCCTTAAGTAGATAACTCAGTTCAATGCACATCTGCCTTTCGTTTCCACGCGAAGTGGTGGCTAAAAGGTTAAAATCCTTGAGCAAATCTTTCAGCTTCATCAATTGCAGGGTCAGTGTAGGTTTATGGCTTTTCTCACAGCTTGACGCTCGAAGCCGTCGCCTCACATCATCCCACGCTATAATTGACAGCCGTGGATTTATCCATTTTGATGCTTTTCAAGCAGGCAACACGTTTGGGGCTAAATTGAAGAGAGAAAAATTGTACAAAAAAGCATGGCTATTCGGGTTAAGTTTGGAGAAGACTACGACAATTGACGAATAAAAATGTTTAAAGCGTTCCAGACTACGCTACACTACATCTAGCTATGAGTGGAGGTGAAACAGAATGGTGTTTGAGGAAGACGAGGAATGGGAAGAGGGCGAAGACGAAGAATGGGAAGAAGAGGAATGGTAGCCAACGCGAGAAAACGGAACTTTTTACATTTTTCTCTTCTATAATAATTGCGCTGTTGTTTTTACGCGGTTTTTCAGGTCCATGTTTATAACTTACTAGTTGACTTCAATATTTCGAGTTTACCATGACCCGAGTTGCTGTACTGGACGCTGACAAGTGCAAGGTGAAGAAGTGCGGTCAGCTATGCGTAAGCTTCTGCCCTATGGTGCGCAGTCGCGTGGAAGCCATCAAAGTAGAAGGCAACAAAGCCGTAATCTCCGAAATGCTCTGCAGCGGATGCGGCATATGCGTCAAAAAATGCCCCTTCAAAGCCATCAGCATCGTGAACCTTCCAGACGAGCTGGAGAAAGACTGCAGCCACCGTTTCGGACCCAACGC
>CAZJQR010000214.1:0-2628 GCA_964548345.1 uncultured Candidatus Bathyarchaeia archaeon
TTGCGGTCCGGAGCTTCGGCGAGGCTATGGAAATTGTGCCGTTGACGTTGGGTGAGAATGCTGGGCTTGATCCTGTAGATCTTCTGTTAGAGCTTAGAACCAGACATGAGAAGGGTGAAAAATGGGCAGGCGTCGATGTCTTGGGAGGAAAAATCAAGGACATGAGGGAACTGGAAGTTTACGAGCCCTTAGCGGTTAAGAAGCAGTCAATTAAGTCTGCTGCTGAAGCTGCCACAATGATACTGAGGGTCGATGATGTGATCGCTTCTGGAAGGATGAAGGCTCCGCCTATGCCTCCCGGTGGAATGCCCGGCGGCGGCTACGGCGGTATGCCACCAGAGTATTAGGGCGCGTTAACAACTACGAGAAGCACCCCTATTCTTTTACGGAATTCAGTTTTCTCCGAGTTGTTATACGGTGTCATATTTTTCCTGTAGCTCTAACAAGGCAACCTCTCTATAGAACGCGCGGTTATCTTATACAAAAATCAGGGTTGATTATTCTTCTCCTTCGGGACCGCCGGGCATTCCGCCAGGTGGACCGCCTTTGGGAGCTTTGGACATTATGACATCGTCCACACGTAGTATCATTGAGGCTGATTCGGCTGCTGATTTAATGGCCTGTATCTTAACTACGATTGGTTCGATGACTCCGCTGTCTAAGCTGTTTTCGACTTTGCCTGTGAATACGTTTATGCCTTTGTATTTGCCGGTTTCCTTGTCGTGTGCTGATCTGAGTTCTACTAGAACGTCTATTGGATCGAATCCAGCGTTTTCTGTGAGTGCTCGGGGGATAATCTCCATCGCGCTTGAGAAGGCTTCTATTGCGAGTTGTTCTCTGCCTCCGACTTTGGTGGCGTACTTGCGCAGTTCTTTTGCAACTTCGATTTCAACCGCTCCGCCGCCAGCAACTATCTTATTGTTCTCCGTGACATCTGAAACCACTGAAAGCGCGTCGGTCATTGCTCTTTCGGCTTCATCTACCATCCGTTCAAGCCCTGCTCGTATCAGTATGGCTACTGAATGGGGGTCTTTGCATTTTTCAACGAAGATCATCTTGTCGTCGCCGATTCTGCGCTCTTCCACTAAGCCAGCAAAGCCCAAGTCTGCCGCCTTCAAATCGTCCAAGTTTGAGGTTATTCTTCCACCCGTTGCTCTCGCGAGCTTTTCCATGTCCGACTCCTTGATTCGTCTGGCGGCCATTATGCCCTCTTTAGCTAGGTAGTGTTGTACCATATCGTCTACGCCTTTCTGGCAGAACACAACATCCGCGCCTGAAGCTTTGATCTTGTTTACCATGTCTTTGAGCATGTTGTCTTCCTGGTCTAGGAAGGCTTTCATCTGGTTTGGATCGCGTATGCGTATTTCGGCGCCCATCTCGGTTTTCTCAATCTCCAGCGCCAAATCTAAAAGTGCGATTTTTGCGTTCTCCTTTTTCTTGGGCATTCCTGGATGGATAACTTCTTTGTCGACGATTATTCCACTAATTAGTTGGGACTCGAGAAGACTCTTGCCCGTTTTCTTTACAAGTTGAATATTGTCTATGTCTGCAATCATCTTGTCACCGTGTTTCTCGGCTATCTGCTTTACAGATTCTATGGCTATTTCCGCGAAGCGTTCTTTGGCGCCGCCCACGGCTTTGCTGGCCATTGACGTCAAGGCGACTTTCATCATCATTTTTCGATCTTCAACGTCGATAGGCACCGCGTTTTTCTCTATGATTTCGATGGCTTTCTGTGTTGCCTTGCGGTATCCTGCTACGAGTATGGTTGGGTGGATGTTCTGGTCCAAGAGTTCTTCTGCTTTCTTGAGAAGTTCGCTGGCTAACACCACGGCGGTTGTTGTTCCGTCGCCGACCATGTCATCCTGAGTCTTGGCGATTTCAACCATCATCTTAGCCGCTGGATGTTCAACGTCTATTTCGTCTAGGATTGCTGCTCCGTCGTTTGTTATGGTTATGTCGCCTAAGCTGTCAATGAGCATTTTGTCCATGCCGCGTGGACCAAGCGTAGTCTTCAAGACCTCGCCGATTACGCGTGCAGCCATTATGTTGTTTCTTTGGGCTTCTTTTCCTCTGCTTCGAGAGGTCCCCTCTTTCAAAATAAGTACAGGTTGACCACTTTGGGTTTGAGTTAAATATGCCATGTTAATCCTTTCCTCAAAATCTGTTTATTAATAATCTTTTTGTGCCTAATATTGTTGTCTCATTTTCTTCAACTGTTTTAGCGTTTCCGAAGGACTATCATGAGCTTTTCCAGTTTTTCTTTATTGAGAAGGCTGAACAATGACGGATAGGAGCTGGAGTTTGCATTCATCGATGAAGATTAAGTTTAGCGCGCACATGTGATTAAAAACTAGATGAGATTGCGCTTATGTAGCCTTGTAATATGTTTGCTCTCCCGTATTTTGCGTAATTTTCCTTGCTTCAACAGTTCCTTCTTTAATCAGGTTTTCTATAGCATTTTGAAACAGCCAATAACCAGCAACGCCACTAACAAAACCTCCCAAGTCTTTAATATCAATTTTGTATCCCATGGCATTTACTATTTCTGGAAGGGTATACGCAGTATCCTTATTTTTCCTCAAAAAAGACAGAATCTGTTTTTCGAATGTATCAGACTTACTTCCC
>CAZJQR010000215.1:0-2624 GCA_964548345.1 uncultured Candidatus Bathyarchaeia archaeon
TCACTGTTGTTAGTCCTAACGGTGGCGAAAGCTGGGAAGCAGGATCAACCCACACCATAACATGGTCCTCCAGTGGTAGTGTAGGAGCTAATGTTAAGATTGAACTGTTGAAGGGCGGAACCGTAAACAGCGTGATCGTTACTAGCACAAGCACCAGTAGTGGCTCCTATTCATGGACGATTCCTGCTGGTCAGACGCCTGATAGCAACTATCATGTTAGGATAAGTAGTACGACAACGTCGGTGACTGATGGCAGTGACGCTTATTTCACAATTGAACCTGAGTCCAATCCTGATGTTACTCCGCCTACTGGTTCTATAGTCATCAACGGTGGAGCTAAATATACAACATCCACTGATGTGACCCTAACTTTGACTTATTTTGATGCTGATTCTGGCGTGGATAAAATAAGGCTCACCAATGCCTATGAGTGGGGTAATGAGCCCTGGGAGACTCCTGTAACATCAAAAGCGTGGACTTTAACATCGGGAGAAGGCACAAAATACGTTAGCTACCAAATCAGAGACAAAGCCGGGTTGATAAGCGAAACCTACTACGATTCGATTATATTGGATACTACTCTTCCTACGGGTTCTATCGTCATCAACGGTGGAGCAGATTCAACCACCTCAACGTCTGTCACGCTAACTTTGACATACGTAGACGCTACCTCCGGCGTGGACAAGGTACGGTACACTAACGATCTTGAATGGGGTTCAGAGCCCTGGGAGACTCCTGTAACATCAAAAGCGTGGACTTTAACATCGGGAGAAGGCACAAAATACGTTAGTTTTCAGATTATGGATAGTGCTGGGTTGATTAGCGATACTTACTGGGATGACATATATTTAAGCGAACCTGAGCCCTCTATTACCGTCAGCAGTCCTAATGGTGGTGAAAACTGGGCTCCAGGTTCGACTCATACAATAACTTGGGATTCTATAGGCAACACCGGAGAGTATGTTTCGATTGATTTGTTGAAAGGTGGTGCAATAAGTGTCCTCATTTCTAGCACTGCTAATGATGGTTCTTACTCATGGAGTATTCCTTTTGATCAGGCTGTTGGAAACGACTATAAAATCATAGTAACCAGCATCTCCGATTGGCCAATCACTGATACCAGCGACGCATATTTTGCAATCAGCGGTATTATGGTTACTAGTCCTAATGGTGGTGAGACCTGGGCTCAAAGTGAAACTCGTACGATAACTTGGGATTCTATAGGCAGCACTGGAGATTTTGTTAAGATTGAGTTGTTCAAGGGGGGTTCAGTGAACAGGGTGATTACGTATATTACAGAAAACGATGGGTCTTATTCATGGACGATTCCTGCGGGGCAGACTGCTGGAAGTGACTATAAGATTAGAATAAGTAGTACGACAACGTCGTTCTATGATGTTAGCAACGCATACTTTTCAATCAACGAAGAGCAACCGCAGTAGTTAACTCACTCTTTCTTGGTTTTCTATAGTCTGCACTAGGTTTTGTTAAAAGATGGATTACTCTTCATGAGCCTAGAGTGATGAAGAAGAATATGCCTTAAAAAAACAATGAGCGCGACCTATTCAAAGATATTGTATAACTAGGTTGTGCTATTCGAAATTGGATCGGATACTTAGCGCGCTCTACCTTACCTCGGCCACTTTGCTAATAATCGGGTTAAAAGATAGTTTTTAGCTCATTTTCGATTTCTTCAAGAACATAAACAAGCTCGTTTATAAGATAGCCAAACCTGTCTGGATTCCGCTTGATAAATATTTGCAGACGATAGCGGTTCCGCATAAACACATTATTTACTTCCCTCTCACCTGTATCCTCATCACATAAAAGACAGGGGAGCTTACGTTTAAGACGGTCCGCATTAACCATCCAGAAACACCAAAAAAGTGGAAAAGGTTGTAAGGGTCAAGAAGTAAGACACATTTCCGACATGAGATACCTCACCTCGGCCACATTTAGATGATTTGGTATACTTTTTGTTGGCAGTTCTTATTCATTTACGTTTTCTCAGAAATATTAAGTTGTCCTTTTGGCAGACATATTCGAATCCAGTTTTCAGAAGTTCTTTGATTTCTTCGGGGTTTTCTGCTACTTTGACGGTGAAGTTGTCGTTTGCGGTTTCAAAGGTGCTGCGTTCAATGTTAATGTAGACTTCGGTGCTTTTTAGGCATTTATGGCCGAGGAACTGTTTCACGTACCAGGGGTCTTTTGTTTCATGGTATATTTGTGTAGCTTTCCAGTGCCTGAATGTGTGGAGGGTGATTCTGTTAAGTCTTGGGTTTTGCAGTTTGAAAGCGAGGCGCTTTCGCATTTTCGTGTATGTTGCTTTGTAACTTCGTATTGATCCGTTGCCGAATACTCTTATGCTTGTTCTCGGTAGCAGGTTAAGCATGGCAATGAGGTTAAGGCTGACGCGCCACATTCTTGCTAGGCTTCCCTTCTCTGGCTTGTTCAGTGTTACTATGCTCTTTTCAAAGTCTATGTCTGTCCATTCAAGTCGTTTAGCTTCTCCTGACCGCATAGCTGTCTCTTTCAGCAGTTGGAGGAACGCTGCCATTTTTCGGCCTGCGCCAGTGATTAACATATCCAGTTCTTTCTCTAAGGGTATGAAGGGGAATTTTTGC
>CAZJQR010000216.1:0-2605 GCA_964548345.1 uncultured Candidatus Bathyarchaeia archaeon
CTTTGTTTCTGCGGATGGCGATTATGTCAACACCCATTCTTGCAGCCAGATCAAGCTCATCTATTCGTTTCCCTGCTATAACGGAGCCTTCCTTGACGGTTGCCTTCATGAGTCGCTCTTCAACTTTTTCGAAAATCTCCCCGATTATCGGGTGTATGCCGATGTTTCGTGTTACTATGGCGGCGATGTCAGCTGCGGCATCAGAGATTTTATCCGCTGCTGAGGCTACTGTGGAAACCCCTATCAAGGTCTCCGCGTCTTCGGCGTCTCTGGCGGCAATCATAATTTCCATGTCTAAAAGATACGCCAAAGTGTCGATGCGACTTTCAAGTTCAATGACGTCTTCGGCAAGTTCTTTGTCGTTGAATAAAGCCGCGGAATAAGCCAAGTCAATCATAAGCTCGGAGAGGTTCTTCATTTCCACCAGAAGGTCGCTTACTGGAATAGGTTTGTATTCTATCTTTTCAAATTGTGGCATGCTTTTTAGAGGCGCTCCGCAGGTAGATATTGGTCATGAAATATTTTAACTATACTCTTTTGCGAGGTCATATTATCAACAGTAAAGCCACAAACAAAGCAAGGGAAGTCACGCTGTCAGCTAAGGAGCTTTCGACGGGGATAACGAAATTATCAGGGTCTAAACCTCGTTTGAAGGTCAAGATTGAAATCGAATACGTCAAAATGACTATCGCGGCAACGGCGAGTACGTTGGCAATTAGCACGATTGAAAAAAGGCTGTAGAAAGAGGAAAATGAAAACAGGCTGTGTATTGACAGAGACAAAACTGCCAGGATAATAAACATTATAATTGAAGCAGTCCAGGCACTGAATATGTTCTTTGCATGGTTCCGCATTGAAGAGAAAGAAGGAGCGAGCAAACCCAAAGCAAGTTTTGTTGTGGCGGTGGAACCGACAACGGAGCCAACGTTACCTATCATGCCGATTAAAGCGGTGTAAATAGTCCAAACTTCTACACGTTCCGCCACGAAATTGCTTATTCCAAGAAGAAGTGTTCCAGTTACGTTAACTAGGAAAGATACAAGCAGCATGGTAACCATGGATTCCTTGAGGGTTTTAATAAATTCGGCTTCGTGTAGGTTTTTAGATAAGATGTAAAAGACGAGGAACACGGGAATCAAGCAGGCGAAACCGATAAACCACTGACCCACAACGCCGATGAAAAACAAATTGAGCACCGCAATATAACAGAGAGTGACAAAAACGTCGGCAACAGTTGACATCACAGGGTACACAACGACATCAGGGTCCAAACCCCTTTCAAAGGAAATAAAGGCTACTTTTATGGTTAAGAAGGAAAGCAACAGTCCTAAAGCCATAGTTGCTACAACGATGGATAAGATGGCAGGGAAATCAACCAAAGTTATTCCCCAAAACAAGGTACCAAAAACCAGAGATATTGCAGAAATTGTGACGCTAGTGACCAGAGTTAAAACTATCAACGCTTCAATCAATTTGTAAAAACTTTTGGTGTTTCCTAAAAATCTGGGATGAATTGTACCGAGGTGTAGTCCAGTGCTTAGGCGACCGCTTAGCAAACCGCTGCCGACCCCTTTCGCGCTGACAACAGCAGGGTAAAGGGTTATGACCCATGGTGAGAGCTCAAAAATACCAAGTTGAGAAGCAACCATAAGACCAGCAAACAACCCGCCTAAACCAAAAGAAAAAGTCAACGATGTCTCTTTGAACATTTTCCAGAAGCTTTTAGAGATGCCGGTATGCGACATCATCTATTGCCGCCTCCAAGTGTTTAAAGAATATTGAAAAGAACAAGCAAACATGTCGGAAAAATTGGAAAAAAGTTTTGATATATAATTAATTGATTTGGAAGAGGGTCTTGCCGTATTGTATGGCGCTGGCGCTGGAAGGGCGTCGAATTGACGATGGGAGGTGTAGACTACTTTCATATTTTTCCCCTCTCAGCTGTTGTTCGTTTTCAGCCATCCACAGGCACCTCTCTAACAGCATGTGCGCTTGTGGGCTGCCAAATACCACTTCAACTTGCACTCCTAACTTTTAACTGAGAAGCTGAATATCGCTTAAATAACTTTCTAAGAGAGATTTCTAATCCATACTACAGCTTCACAAGCGTTTTAATTGTTAACACTTGAAAAGTATTTTTGCGACAACTCAGAGTGTGAAGCCAAATGTATTCGGCGTGGATAAAAATTGACGACAGCTTGCCGTGGATAGAACTTGAGGAAGCATTCCAAACGAAAGCTGAGGCACAAAAAGCAGTGAAAGAAATACTAGGCAAAACCAAAATAAAGATTGCCAAACTGCCTAAACAAGAAAAAAGGATTAAAGCTACGATAAGAGCGAGGCACTAAACCAGTAAGCGATGTTGATCAGGGAAGCCGTAGCTTCTTAACGTGACTTCTTGGGTTGATACACACACCACGGGTCTTCAGTCAAATAGTCCCCTTTCAACTCTGCAGGCTCATGAAGATCGCCACAGTAATCGATAAAATCACTTGAAAGCCCATACGCCCGCGCACGGCAGCCTCCGCACACAACGCGGTGCTTACATACGCCGCATTTGCCTTTCAAAGCGTCAAAGTCGCGCAGGGTTTTAAACATGTCTGAA
>CAZJQR010000217.1:0-2571 GCA_964548345.1 uncultured Candidatus Bathyarchaeia archaeon
TTCCTTATAGGCGCTCAAATTTTGGGGGCTCCCTTAGTGAAAAAGTATGGCTTAGAACCGATTTCTATGGGGTACATAATAGTAGGTGAAGGAGGAACCGCTGGCGTTGTTGGCAAAGCCATTCCCGTGCCGTACCACAAACCAGAACTTGCCGCTGCCCACGCTCTTGCTGGGCAGTACCTTGGCATGCACTTCATTTATCTTGAAGGCGGCTCTGGGGCGGCGAACCCCGTGCCTCCGAAAATGATTCGAATGGTTAAGCAATTCATTGATGTCCCGCTCATAGTGGGCGGAGGAATAAGAACTAAAGAGCAAGCGTTAGCCGGAGTCTCAGCGGGCGCAGATATCATAGTCACTGGCAATGTCATTGAAAGCATTGGTGGCAAACAAAAAGTGTCTGAAATCATTGACGGCGTTAAAGGAACTAAACCCTGACTGCCTTGACATTTTTGAGTTGAATCCGCTGAAGAGGGCTTTTTTATCATGGTTTTTTTCGATTTTTATGTTAGAAAGCCAAAATAAACGCTTTGTTTACACTGTCTGGAGGGAATGGCTGTTTGAATAGCAAAATGAGTGCGGGCTATCAAAACTACATTGAAGCTATGGAGACTCAGCTCCAGCAATTGTATGTGATAAGTGATAACGCGAGGTCAAACGGGCTCGATCCATCATTGAAGACCGAATGCATTATTGCAAAAGATATAGCTGATCTGGTGGAAGGCCTCGTAGGCCCGAAAGGGGTGGCTAGTAGCATCCGTGAATTAAACGCGAAACTTCAACGTGAGGAAATAGCGTTTAAGGTTGCTGAAGAAGTTGTTTACGGAAAATTCGGGCAAATGGAACCAGAAGCCGCGGCGGAACAAGCTATCCGCACTGCTCTCGCAATATTCACTGAAGGCCTAACTGCAGCTCCAATACAAGGAGTTGCTCGGGTCAAAATAAAGACTAATTCTGATCAGACAAAGTACCTTGCCATATACTTTGCAGGGCCGATAAGGTCCGCTGGAGGAACAGACCAAGCGCTAACCCTTGTTGTTGGAGATTTTGTGCGACGCCTGCTGGGGCTTGACCGCTATAAACCCACTGCGGAAGAAATATCCCGCTTCCTTGAGGAACTAAGACTTTATGAACGTACTGTAGGACGTTTTCAATATCATATTCCAGATGAAGAAGTTAAAAAAACACTTGACTTGCTTCCTGTTGAAGTCACAGGCACAGAATCCGACCCCGTGGAAGTTTCTTCTTTTAGAAACCTGCCGCGCATAGAGACAAACCGTGTTAGAGGTGGCGCCTTAAGGGTCGTCAACGACGGCATTGTAGGGCGTGCTCCCAAAGTTCTAACCATAGTGGAAAAGCTTGGCTTTCAAGGTTGGGATTGGCTTAGAGAATTCCGCAAGAAATCAGAAAAGAAGTCTGCTGGCTTCATGGACGACGTAATCGCCGGGCGCCCAATTTTTTCCTTCCCTTCCAGACCTGGAGGCTTCAGATTGAGGTATGGTCGGGCACGAAACACTGGGCTTGCAGCTGTAGGAATTCATCCAGCGACCATGCTAGTAGTGGAACGTTTTCTAGCAGCTGGAACGCAAATGCGCCTAGAGCTTCCCGGTAAAGGTGGCGTCACGGTTCCTGTCGACACGCTTGAACGCCCTGTTGTTTTATTGAAGGATGGCTCAGTGGTTCGTGTTTCTCTTGAAAACTTTAAACGCATAAAAGATAAGATTGTTAAGATTCTGTTTTTGGGCGACATCCTCATCAGTTACGGTGATTTCCTTTACACCAGCAAAGCTCTTTCTCCTTCGGGATATGTTGAAGAATGGTGGGTCAAAGACTTAAAAACTGCTCTTACGGAAAGGTTTGACATCGACACGGCTAAAGCCGCTGAAACTGCCAAACTTTCGGAGGAAAAACTGTTAACTTTTTTGGAAGAACCTTTCGACCAGAAGCCGGCCGCTAAAGAAGCAATAACGCTGTCCCTGCACCTTACTGTGCCTCTGCATCCGAATTTCACGTTTTTCTGGTCAAACTTGTCTTCACTTCAAGAGGTTGAGGCGTTGCGAAAATGGTTGTCAGATGCTGAAGTGACGCTTGAGGGGGGTGTTGCTTGTAAGATTGTTGGCGCCATGGAACCGAACGTGACTCAGGCTTTGAGAAAAATCTTTGCGCCCCATACTCTTATAGATGGCAAGCTTGTCCTCGAAGGAGAAGATGCCAGCGCCTTTGCTTTTTGTCTTGGCTATGGCACAAACAGAATAGTTGACGGCAACCAAGCAGGGTCAGTGTTGAAAGTGATCAGTTCACTTGCTGGGGTTGAAATCAAGGAGAAAGCGCCTACATTCGTGGGTGCACGTATGGGACGACCTGAAAAGGCGAAGAGGCGGGAGATGAAACCTCTGGTTCATGTTCTTTTCCCAGTGAGCTTAGCTGGAGGCTCCCGAAGAGACCTTATGGAAGCGGCAAAAAAAGGACCTGTGTTTGTTGAGGTTTCTAGACGTAAGTGTCCCCAATGCAAGACTTTCACTTTCAAGGTGAAGTGCGCTGATTGTGGATGCGAAACCATCGCTGAAAAGAGTT
>CAZJQR010000218.1:0-2567 GCA_964548345.1 uncultured Candidatus Bathyarchaeia archaeon
CCTTTCTTCACAGCTGTCGGCGCCGAAATGATGTTCTCGATAATGGACTTTTACACCCTGCTTTTCTTCACTATCTTAGTGAGCGGAGTGATTTTTACGATTCCAGCGTTTTTTGTTCTCTTGGTCAAGTTTGGAGTAATACGCACAAGCATGTTTAGCCGAAAAAGAAAATATGTTTACTTGGGAATTGTAGTTTTGGCTATGTTAATTACTCCAGGCGCTACTCCTCAAGGTAACTTGTTCTTGTCTCTGGCTCTTGTTGCGTTGTTTGAGGTCAGCATGTTTATGGGCAAGCGGTATGAGCGTCATACTATTTCGCCTCCATTTAAGCTGTTTCCGAAACCGACCTGCAGGTTCTGCAACAAAGAGTTCGACGGCAACGCTAGTTTTTGCCCTCACTGCAACCGAGCGCTTATTAGCTAGCGCGTGCCCTGTTTCGAATGTTACTGGAAACGAATACCGTATATGCCAGCTTATTGCCCCTCAACTCCCACTTAAGGCAAGACAAGTTACATCTACTATTGTAACTGTTTCACTTTTTAATTTAATGGATTAAATAACAAATTATTTCATAGGCATGGTCGAAGATAATGGAGATTACTTTTTCTCTCTCAATTCGTAAATGAGTGCAGAGGGAATAATTTCATCTATGTAGTATGAAGTAAAATTTTTGCCTCACTTCAAATGTTTCAATTTGCTTAATCAAATCTCTCTTTGAAAATTATGGAAAGATGTTATGAGTTATGTTAAGGGAACGAAGCCTGTTGCTGTGGAGGCAGCAGCTTAGCCTCTGCGTGATGCCAACAAGGAAGTTCTTGAGGAACTTCGTAGAATACGGAAGGCGGTTGAGAAATAAAGACGCGGACATCGGCAGTTTATGTAGCTTTTGTTCATAATCGTGTTAACAAAAAAAGAAAGGGGGATGATGATACGTACAAATTCGCACTGCGGGGTGCAAGTCCCAGCGGCTCCACTATAGTTCGAACTTTAGTTAGGATTTGAACCCCTTGGGTTCAGGGACGGGCAACCCTGTCATTTTAGGCTTCTTATGGCTATTTCATCATAATTTATATGCCGGGTCATCTAATTGGTTTCTTTGAGGTTATAGACGGAGAGAGTAAGATGATAAGCCAAAAACCTAAGGGGGAACCGAACTTGCAGTTCAAATCCCACCCCCCGCACTCTGTCGTGCACCCCAGAATTTTTAGCCAATTTAGGAACACACATACGCGCTACAACATAGACAGCGACAATGTCTTCCGCAGAACTTTCAATTTTTTTGTTGTTGAGTGAAGAACCCAAAAGCAAAAAACCCGCGTTAACCCACACAAACAAAGAGTCAAACTATAAAAGGATCAAACCATCAGCCAGGCCCGTCGCACATCCTTCACGGCGACGGAGGAGCGAGCATCGGCGGATACGAGTCGGAAGGGTATTCCACATGCAGCAAGAGCAAGAGCCCCAAGACTGTGGCGTGCCAGTGCGACTCGCCCGGCGTATCGCTTGAAGGCAACCAGCCCCCATCGTAATTCTGGACAGCGATGACGCGCTCAACAAAGGCATGGTCGACCAGCGCACCCTGCCCAGCCAAGTAAAGAAGCGCCGCGGCCTCGAGCTCGAGATCGTCCACAACTGGGTCATCGCCGATCAGTGCAGCGTTGGCACGGTACACGTCCTCGATGAATCCGTCGGGCATTGGCACTTCACAACCGTTTTCCTGAATCCAGATGCAAGCCAACAGCGCGTGTGTCAACAGGTATCTCCCGCTTCTCACCGCTTCGTCGAGCATTGCAGTGTAATTGGGGGGTAGCCCCAATCGATCGCAATATAGGGCGGGGACGGTGAGTCGGTCAATGTCGATAAACACCGCCTCGAGGTCACCAGGCCCCAGCGGGTTGTCGTAATCAGCGATGCGACGAAACAGGCGCAACAGAGCCGCCTCCCGCCAACCCTCGACCACCACTTGGTCGTAGCGCTGCAAGGCATCGGCGAACGCCGCGATTCCAAAGCGACGGTGCACCACATCGAGCAACAGCAGAGCGTCGGGATCACGCGCCCCCTCTAAGAAGTCGATTGCGCTCGCGACTGCATGTTGCAGGGGGTCCGGCGGGTTTGCTGGGCGTAACAGTAGCGGTACCGCCAATAGACTGCACAACGCGATTATACAGAAAACCACTAATAACGCTCTCTTCATTGTTTTCCAATCTTAATTTTTTTGGCTGATTTAACACTTTTAATTTAATAGCTTTAAAAAATAAAGATTCAACGACTTTAAAATATTTCTACACAACGAAACAAGCGCGCGTGGCTGTTCCGAAATTGGCAAGAAATGGTTTTTATTCCCCTTTGAGTCTTCCCGTCTGTTTCTAATTTCTATTCTGAATTTAACCTTCAAGGATTGACCTAGAACTATCTTCCAGCTTTCTTTACATCTAGGTTTTACACAGTAGATTTTGTAACCCATATGATAGATAAACAAGATAGGGCGTTCGTGGGTTCGAATCCCACCCCCCACTTAATGAGTATAACGTGGGGCTGAACAGTTTACAACGCGCCATTGTTAAAGG
>CAZJQR010000219.1:0-2521 GCA_964548345.1 uncultured Candidatus Bathyarchaeia archaeon
CGCGTAAGTTAGCAGACTTAAAGTATTTCTGGATACCGTCAATTTTGCCCTTAACAAACTGCCCAGCAATCACCTTAAAACCTTCTTACGTTTCAATATAACATCATAATTATTGAAGTCTGGACCTTCAGCAACACCCCAAAGAATATCGCCTTTCTTGTCGTAAACATAAATGTAGCCTACTGCTCTATCCCATGTAATTTTTGATATATACTTGTCGATATGAACAGTGTTACTCATTTTTTACACTCTCACGGCAATCATGTTGAATCTGCCTTCACTAACCATAAAGCGTAATCTTTTGGCGATGTTCCTGAATCATAAGAGTAAGCCCATTCTCGAAATTCACGCGCTTTTTTTCTACCTTGTCTTTCGCTATGAACAAGGGAATCGTAGAACTTCTTTGAAATTTCGCCGCTATCAAGCAATTTTCTATATCGTGACTTCCAACCCATTTTTTACACTCTCACGGCAATCTGTTTCAGCCACTCAATTTCCCTGTTAAACCAGTACTCCGCGTATTTTGGCCTGTTCACGTTATGCTCCCAGTCAGGCGAATCAAAGATGTTACCGCGTTTAATCTTATGCTCCAGCTTAGTCTCAGGATCCCAGTACCCGTCAGTTTCAAAGTAGCTTGGGAAATACTGCACGTTAATCCCCAACGACACAATAAGGCTGTGTGTACCTGGAAAAAACGCTTTCATGAAACTGTCCAGTGAAGCGTTGCTTATTTCAGGGTTTAACGGGTCAAACGGCCTGCCCGTGAAGTTGCTGATAGTCTTCGATATCGGAAACAGCAGGTCGCACGCGGTGATCACTACGCCGATGCGCTCCAACGGCGGCGAATACTTCTGGTAAGTGTTCTTATATTCAATTATCGGTGAGAGAAGTCTTTGAGTGTTCACGTCCGGGTGCTTGCTTAACCCTTTGATTTTGTCGTGGGGGTCAGGCTCAAAAAACGGTAGGCCCTCAGCTCTTATCGCGCTAATCGTCAGCAGCAACGCTGACGCTTGGTTAACGGTTACGGTGAGTTGATCCGCGTTTTCTGCTGCTTCAACCGCCATGGCCGCATCTAAAGATTTAGCTGCTAACACCTTCTTCATCAAGAGAATAAGTTTTTCTCCTGCGTAGTCTATCACATTCATGTCCAGCTGTCGTCTGGCAGTGAGCCAGTGAGAGCCGAAGAACGTGGGTTCCTCCCACTCGAACATGTATGCGGGTTTCACAGTGTTGCCTGACACTACAGGCGTGGCTTTTGGGAAGTGGCCGCTGCGTAGCTCCGCTATGTCTTCTAGCATGTCGCTTTCGGCTTCGCGGGGTACGAACCTGAACTTGTTTTCTATGTGAACTGACTCTGACGCTTTGTACTGTGCTGTGGCGCCTAAGCCTGCGAGATGCGTGGTTTTGCCTGCTTTCATAGTGCCTATGGTGGCGATTGTTTTCTTGCTGACTTTGCTGGTTAACAGCGTGGATCGGCGGGTGCTTTGCGAGTCAACGTACCCTGTGAAGTCCTTCAGTTTCTGTGAGAAACTCAACTTATCTCAGTCTCCTGTTGCTGCTGCGCAGCTCCGCTTGGGTAGGAAGGCGCGGGGTTGTAGCCGCCCACGGGTGTGGACACGGATATTTTTTCGCCGATGATGTAGCTTTTCAAACCGTAGAATATGAGTACGCCGATGACGACGTGTCCTGCGCCGACGATTGCTGCGTTCCAGCCGTTGCTTGACGCCCACATCATTATGGTTAGGTAGCCGTTGCCTATGAAGCTGAGGTCTATTATGCCGACGAAGTGCAGCGTTATACCGACAATGACGCCAACAACGAACAAACCGAGCAGTAACCAACCTGACTTGCTGAGTTTCTTTCTCTGTGTCATGGTCATTTGTCTATTCACCTCCCTGTTCGCTTTTTGCGTTTAGGAGTAGCTTTACTTTTGCGCTTGCGTTTTTTGCGTGGTTCAATCTTCTCTTTTCTCCACGGGTGGTCTCTGATCCACTGGCGAACGTCCACGGCGTTCACCTCGCAAGCCTACGGATACATCAGTTAAAACACACATTTTACTTTAACCTCTTTTGCAACTCTTTTCTTGCTTCAATAATAGTTTGAAGAACATAACGTTTTGAAAATGCGTGAGAATCAGGGTAAATACCATCTACCATTGCAAGAGCAGTTTCCAATTTTTCATCTAATGTTTCATTGAGACTGCTCATTTTTGGAATACCATACCCTTTTGAGTTATAGAAGCAGAATTAACAGAACACCATGCAAATATCCCTGTGGTTCCTTCTGCGTTCTCAATACCTTTAGGTGATATTTCAAGGTTCCAAGCTATACTTACTGGTTCAAAATTATCAAGAAAAACCTTTAGTTTATCATATGTTAGTTTTTCTCTTATTATTCCATCTGAACAAAGTTTATAAGTGTTATTTTTACTCATTTTTAGAGCTCCTTATCTTCCTCTTTCAGAGGCGGCACAGGCGGTAAACTGTTATCCCAGTAAGCCACTTCAATTTGACTCCGCAAC
>CAZJQR010000220.1:0-2513 GCA_964548345.1 uncultured Candidatus Bathyarchaeia archaeon
TTCTTTCTGGAACTTTTTGAGGAACTTTTCGGGTTCTTTTGTCCATCTGTTTATTTGGATTCCGCTGCCGACTATGACACGCTCGTACTCGGTTATGTCCTTCACTTTGTCTTTTTTGAGGTTGACTACTTTAACGTCTAATCCTTCTTGGTGGAATACATCAGCAATCTCCTCTGAGGTCATTTCTGTTGCCCCATACCGTGTGCCGTAAACAATCAACACTTTTTTCAAGAATCGCACCTCCTGTTCTGGTTTATCTTACCTAGTTGGTAAAGTTTTCGACCAGCAAGAATGTGCCAAATCATCAAACCAAGCCCAGCAGAGGACAAGAAGAAGGCATATAACTCGGGCACTAATGCAAAGGTGGTAATACAGTAAGGCAAATCGGGTACACTCGCCTTGTCTCAAAATTTTCATAATCTCTTTTGTATCGTGTGTTCATGAATTTTTTGGCTACTAATAAAAAGACTATCGTGAAAGCGATGAGGGCTAGGATGTCTAACGCGATTGGATAGTAACTTGTGCCTTGTATCGAGTATCGGACTAAGTCTGTGAAATAAGTTAGCGGGGATATTGATGCAATGGCTCTGCCCCAAACTGGCAGTTCTTCGATTGGGATGAATACGCCGCTTATGAAGACCATTGGGAACTTGATCATGGAAGACAGCATCATTATGGTGGCGGGGTTGTCTGTGGGCGGATAGGCGGATAGCAGTATGCTGAAGGACGCGAAGCAGAAAGTGGAAAGAATAAGACCGAAAAATAGAAGTGAAAGATTGGTAATCCCGACGCCGATTAGCAGGCTTGCAGCCGCGGCGACAGCGGAGACGAGAACGCCGAAAACGAATGAAGAAAGCACGTCTCCCATGAATATTGTTCGCAGGGAAACGGGTGAAGATATGAGGCGCTCAAGAGTTTTGGCTCTTGCCTCCCATGGAACGATAGCTGGTCCAACGGATGTTGACGTGAAAAAGGCGGTCATACCAAGCAGTCCAGGTATCAGTGCTTCAATAGGCATGTTGCGTCCGATGTAGAAGGATAGGAAAAGGAAGAAAAGCATAAGAAGCCCGAAGATGATGACGGGTCCCTTGAAGTAGTAGATGCGTATGTTCTTCTCGACGATGGCAAGAGATTGCTTGAATTTTTCCCAAAGATTGTTTTCCATGAGAACGTCACCTTAGCTTTCTTTCACGAGTTTAAGGAACACGTCTTCCATGCTTGGCGCGAGGGTGTTAATGGTAATGATGTTCAGTTCTTTTGAACGGGCATAATCAACGAGCGAGTCTATTACTGCGCCTGTTTCGTTAACGTACAGTTTCAGTTTGTCACCCATTTTTGCGGCTTTTTCGACGCCTTTGATGCTTACTAGTTCTTCAGTGTTCACTGGTTTGTCGAAGCTGATTTCGATAGATTGTAGTCCGCTGCTTCGAAGTCGAAGTTTTTCTGGGCTGTCGATGGCTGCGATTTTGCCGTGGTTGATGATTGCTGTTCTGTCGCAAAGTTGGTTGGCTTCCTCCCTGTTGTGTGTTGTCAGAAACACCGTGGTGCCGTTTGCGTTGTGCTCTTTGATCGTGTCTTTTATCAATCGTTGGCTTTCAACGTAGCGCGCGCGTCTAATCCTGAAGTTGGCTCGTCCAAGAAGAGGATTTGAGGTTCGCTGATCAGAGCCATACACATGAGAAGTTTTTGTTTCATTCCTTTTGAAAAACCCTTGACAACATGGTTCCTGTGCTCGTATAACTCGAATGTTTTCAGAAGGCTGTCGGCGCGTTTTGTTCGCTGCTTCTTGGGGACTCCATATAACGCTCCAATCAGCATCAGGTTGTTCCAGGCTGAAAGGTCTACGTACGCGTTTGCCATTTCAGGGACGACGCCCATCAACTGCCTTGTTTTCAAGCCCTCTTTTAGGCTGTCATAACCCAGTATGGACGCTGTTCCTTTGTCCGGCTTTATAACACCGGTAAGCATTCTGATGGTGGTGGTCTTGCCTGCGCCGTTTGGACCTAAAAAACCGAAAAGCTCGCCCTTCTTTACGTCGAAACTGATGTTGTTGACTGCCAGTAACTCGCCAAAATGTTTTGTTAAGCTCCTGACTTCAATGGCGTTTTTAGTGCTCGTGGCTTGGCACCTCAGGCAGGTCAGTGAGAAGGTTGATTTTGATTTCCTTCGTTTTTAATCTCCAAACTTTTTCTGGGGCGCCGCCTCCGACCTCGAGGTACTCTGCTAGTTCGATGATACCTGCTTGCTCCATTTCGGAAAGGTGGTAGTAAAGCCCGGATTTGGAGAGGGTTTCTCCAGCTTTTTTCAGTCCTTCGAAGATCTCGTTTGTGCTTTTGGTTCCGTCGCCGATTAGGCGGATTATTATCCATCTGGTGGGGCAGTGTAGGGCTCTGAAGTACATGTGGAATTTGCTGGGTTCCTTCGCGTTGCAGCCCCCGTATCCTTCACCGCACATTACTCATTTCCCTCTTCAATATTTACTGTTATATTATCAAAAATACTGTAATATTACA
>CAZJQR010000221.1:0-2429 GCA_964548345.1 uncultured Candidatus Bathyarchaeia archaeon
GCGAACAATACTGCAACATGTACTCAAAACAGTACGGATTAGACATCACCATCGTAAGGTTCGCCAACGTTTACGGACCAAGATGCCATGGAGTCATACCGGATTTTTTGGACAAAATCAGCATAAACCCCGAAAAACTGGAAATCATCGGAACCGGACAGCAATCCCGCGATTTCGTTCACGTCTCCGACATTGTGGAAGCTTTAACGCTGTCTGCTGTGAGCGAAGAAGCCAAAGGCAAAACCTTCAACTTGGGATTCGGCAAAACAACCAAAATAATAGACCTCGCCAAAATGATTCTGAAAATCCTTGGTCTATCTGATAAAACAGTTATAACAACCACCAACGTTCCTTGGCAAGGCGACATCAAAACTATCTGGTTTGATATACGCAAAGCAAAAAAAGAGTTGAAATGGACTCCAAAAATAAGCCTTGAAGACAACCTGAAAGAGATGGTCTTGGAGAGGAAAATGCTTCAATGACAACACCTGCCAGAGGACTAATCGCGCTTTTGCGGCTTCCTTACTGGATGATGACAGGTGGCTTAGCGCTTCTAACGTCTTACGCCATTACAAAAGGAGCATTCAACCCCGAAATTGCCTTGCTGACTTTCCTTTCCATGGCGTTCATAACTTCAGCAGGCTTCTCCCTGAACGACTACTTTGACAGAGAAAGCGACGCCGTAATCAAACCAAAACGCCCCATACCCTCTAAAGCCCTGTCATTGAAGCAGGTTGTAGCCATCTCGATTCTCCTGTTCCTCGTGGGTCTAAGCATTGCATCCTTAATAAACGAACTCAGCCTCATAATTCTGCTGATCGACTCCATACTACTCATAGTATATTCAGCGTTTGTCAAGCGAAAATCAGGATTTGCCGCAAACATCCTCGTCGGCATCTTAACCGGAACAGCCTTCCTCTACGGAGAAGCAGTAACCCTAGGAATCAACATCATCAGTCCCACCTCCTTAACTCTTGCTTCACTGAGCCTTTACCCCATTGCCTGCGGAACCATCGGCGGCAACATTCTCCGCGACATCCTAAGCCTTGAAGGTGATTCAAAAGTTGGGTACCCAACACTTCCCCAGAAAATCGGCAACACCAACGCAGTAAAAACAGCCGCATTCTTCTTCACCGCAACAGGTGTACTCGCACCCCTTCCTTACCTTCTAAGCCAATTCACAGTATACTACTTGCCGCTCATAATGGTGTGGAGCATCCTTCTCATCTACTCCTCAATTCGCCTCATCACCTCAGCTGCAACAGTTCAAAATGTACGTAAATACGAACGCCTAATCACCATGTCCATGATGCTGCTTCCCCTGTCACTGATAATCGAAGCACTATCCCCAGTAATTGGAGGTCTCCTGTGAAAAAAACAAAAAGCATCTGCCCAGTATGCCAGAAAAAAATAGACGCAGAATTAACAGAAGAAAACGGAAAAATCATAATCACCAAGAAATGCAAAGAACACGGAACTTTCTCGGCAACTCACTGGCAGAGCCCAAGCGTCTTCAACTTCGCCGAGAAATTCGACTTCTTCAAACACTTCGGAGACGCAGACGCACCGAAAAACCCTGATGGCTGCCCTTACGTCTGCGGGTCCTGCGATAACCATGTTTCAGACACCGTCATAGGCGTCATTGATGTTACAAAACGGTGCGATTTGAAGTGCGCTGTGTGCTTCTCCACTTTTCCTGAACACGAGGTTGATTACGAACCTAGTAAGGACGCGATTGTAAAAATGTTGGGGTTCTTGAGTAAGGGCAACCCTAAACCGCCAGCCATTTTGTTTTCCGGAGGCGAACCCCTAGAACGCGAAGATATGCCCGAAATCATAAGCGCTGCGCACAAACTGCGGTTCATGACTATATTGGCAACCAACGGCATTCGATTGGCTGAATCTCCTGAACTTGCCGTGAAACTGAAGAAAAGCGGCTTAAACATAGTCTACTTACAGTTTGACAGTTTTCACGACGAATTCTATCGAAAGGTAAGAGGGCGAAAACTGCTAAAAACCAAGATGAAAGCCATAGAAAACTGCCGCAAGTACGACATCGAAATAATCTTGGTTAACACGTTAATCCATGGTTTCAATGACGCTGAGGTTGGAGACATCATAAGATTCGCCGCGCAGAACTCCCACATAATAAGAGGCGTGATTTTCCAGCCAATCGCGTTCACAGGCAGAGCAACCGATAATCCCTTCAGAGAAGCCTGGCGGAATTGGCGTTTTGTAGAAGAAGTAGAAAAACAAAGCCAAGGAGAGATAAGAACCACCGACCTATTTCCCCTATCAGTGATGACTTCACCCATAATGATCATGAGCAAATTCATGAAAAGACCTTGGCCTCTGTTTTCGTGCAGTCCTCAATGTGGTCTCGTAAACTGGATGTACGTGTCGAAAAGCGGCAAGATTATTCCAATTAA
>CAZJQR010000222.1:0-2427 GCA_964548345.1 uncultured Candidatus Bathyarchaeia archaeon
CCACTGTTTTGACAGCGTCTTTCGGCGTGGCATCCTTCAGCAACGGATCAATGCTAATCAAATGAATCGTAACCATGTCCGCCCCGAACTTTTCAACCGCAAGCTTCGCCCAAGCCGCAGGATCACCGATAACGTCCTTCACGTGCATCTTAACAGCCTTTGACAACGGAAGTTCCATGTCGAAAACGTCAAGCGTAACAACCGGCGGATGCAAAATAGGCCGCTCAAACGTGTAGAAAGGTGGTGAAGTCTCGCCGCCGATGATGATTGATCGCCCGCGTGTTCCGCCTTCGCCTTTGGTAGCGCCAAGTTTGACTTCGACGATTTTGCCTGGATAAGTCTCGACTGGAGGCACAAACTGCGCCTTCATCAACTCTGTAGGCTTGCCCTTTAGAGCAGGAGCCACTTTTAGCTGGGGCGTGACTTGCTGGGGTAAGGCGCCAGACTGAAGCCACAGCTCTAAGTCTTTTACTTCCAGCTCGAAATCTTCCAGTTCAATCTCTTTAAACTTCGCCAGCAGTTCTAACAGGTCAGGGCTGAAGTTTATTCCGAGGTTTTCATCCTTTTTCTTTTTTTCAGCCATCAGGCTTCACCCTCAGCTTTTTTTCTCGTCTTTCATCGAACGGATAATAACTTTTTTGGCGTAGATTTTAGCGTCTTTCAGGATTATCTTAAAGCCGCCAGCCATTATGGGTAAAGTTGCAGCCGACGCCACCGGTATCATGGCACCTTCTTCCGCCGTGGCTTCTGCAGGCGCTGCCTCTTCAACTGCCGCTGCTTCTGTCTCCCATCTAGCCAATACTGGATGGTCTTTCTCTTTCAGGAAAGCTTTCAGATCATCAATGCTCTGTGCGTCTTCTTCAGTAGCGATTTTGTCAACAACTTCTTTAGGAATGAAGTCTTTGACTCGTTCTTTGACTTCTTTGGGCACCCACACCACACGGTTCCATCCGCCGTCAGCAGCCAGAAACTTCGGGGACCGCATGTACTCGATGGATATTCCATGGAACCCGTCCACTTGTCGCCCACCCGCGGTAGAGTCAGCCAGAGTCGAGAAGGCTAAACCGTTCACCGTGACCCCCTTGAAGCTTCTGTTGACAAGACCGAATCCCTCCACTTCGGGAATGTAGAAAGCAACAGCCTCGAAGCAGCCGCATGAAGTGTGCGGATGGTCGAACGCCGTGTAAAGCCACACCCTGTCGACATCGCCCAGTGACTTCTTTTTGACCGTCTCGTTTACGCCTGTATACTCGCCTTTTTCCGCGTCCACCAATTTGCCTCTTTCGATAGCGAAAACGGGTCCCTTCGGATCGACCTGTGCTGAAGCGCGTCCGTCGAACCAGCTTATGGCGCCGCAGTTAGAGTAACGTTGTGGCGTGATCACGCAAACGTGGCTTGGGGCAAATGACTGGCACAGGATGCAGCCGTAGAACTTGTCAACCTCTTCGTCTTTCAAGCCTCTTGCCTTCGCGTCTCGGGCTTCGTAATCTTCCAGAGCGCGGGAGTAAAGCTCCTTTACTTTCGCTGGATCGGTGATGAATGTTATCTGCACTTTTTCGATTATGGGCAGTTCGCTCTTGAAAAGCTTATAAAGCACTTTGCCGATGTACTCGAAAGAGTTCAAGCCTTTCTGGAAGGATTTCTTGCCTAGCCGTATCCAGATGTCGTAGCGCTGATTGAGGTGCATGAAGCCTTCAATGAAGTTCAGGTAGCCGTGTATGCGCCTTTCGATAACGCCTTCAAGCGCCTGTTCAAGCGTGGAACCTGCAGCTTCAACCAGAATTCCCAGCGGATACGCTTGTCCTTCTTTCATATCTTTAATGTCGGGACCGATTATGGTTACTTTTCCATCTTCAACTTCGCCTAGGGGTTTAACTTTTGCTAGTTCAAACTTCTCTGTGATTGATGGACCACCGAGTTCCACTTGCATGTCGTTTCTGCGGATTCGCTCGCCTTCGTATATGACACCAACATCTACAGGTATATCTTCAAACATTGACATTTTTATTTTTGTCCTCCTTCAAATTTTGAAGTCATGACCGTGAGGTTTGCTGCCCAGTCTTCCAAAGACCCGTTTGGATAAGACCAGCTAGCATGCGGATGATAAAGATTATCCAACGTCATAGTCCTGAGGTCTGGAGCGAAATGCTTGAGACCTGAAAGAATAAGCGCCTCCATATAATAGGGCAAGCCAACGAACATTGCTAGGTCAGGGTGCCCTTTACCGTCGAGCCCCTGCCAGCTGGGATCAACAAGGCGATTGCCGATGTCCATGGCGGACATGAAGCCGGCTGGCTCAAAACCGCGTTTCAAGAACTCGCCAACCATGTGCGCCGTTGCGACCACAGGAACTTTTGAGGCTTTGGCGAAGTCTATGAGGTATTCGATGAGTTGCTTACCCTCCATCCACCGTTCAGTGGCGTTGCT
>CAZJQR010000223.1:0-2404 GCA_964548345.1 uncultured Candidatus Bathyarchaeia archaeon
GTCTTTACTTGTCCAAAAAATTGGTTGAAAAAGCCAGAAATCACCGTTTAAACCTCTCAAGAATCACAGAACAAGCACTATCAAGCATTTTGGACTATTTAGAAAAACAAAACACCGAAATACCTTCAAATGGAAGCTCAGACTTTCTTAATCAACGTTCTTTTCTGAAAGAAAGTCGAATGCCGAGGGCCGGGTTTGAACCGGCGACAACTCGGTCTTCAGCCGAGCGCTCTCCCAGGCTGAGCTACCTCGGCAACTATTTGACTTACCTCGGATACTTTTTGGGAAAGCCCACTCATTTACGTTTCCTCAGGAATATTAGTGTATCCTTTTGGCAAACGTATTCAAAGCCTACTTCAAGCAATGCTTTTATCTCTTTAGGGTCTTCAGCCACTTTTACGGTGAACTCGTCGTTTCCGTTTTCTCCAAACATTGTTCGTTCTATAGTGATATAGATTTCAGTGTTCTTGAGGATTTTGTGTCCAAGGAAGTCTTTTACATAGTAGAAGTCTTTGGTCTGGTGATATAGTGTTGTGGCTTTCCAGTGTCTGAAGCTGTGGAAGTTTATTCTTTGGAATCTTGGGTTTTGAAGTTTAGCTGCAAGCTTCTTTCTCAAAGTCAGAAACATCGATTTCATGGAGTCTATTGAACTGTTGCCAAACACTTTTTGACAGTCCTTTGGCAGTGAGTTCAGCTGTGCTATCAATCTTGGTGTCACCTTCCATATTCTTGGGTTTGACCTCTTCTCAGGTTCGTTCAAAGTTATTGTTTTTCTCTCTGAATCAACATGTATCCATTCAAGTCGTTTTGCTTCTCCTCTCCTCATTGCAGTCTCCTCGAGCAATAGCAAGAATGCTGAGAGTTTCTTTCCTGAGGCTAAAATCAATGCATCAATTTCCTGCTCTGTTGGGATGAAGGGAATTTTTGCTGCAACAGTGCACCTTGGCTTGTCCCATGAAATTTTGTTAAGCTTAGCAAACATATCGTAGGCATTAATGACGTTTCTTCTTCGGTTGTCACTCCATGCCTGTTTGGAAATTACGTCTTTGATTGAGTCTTGGTTGAATAGGTCTGCTCCTCTTTCGTGCAACACCTTCAATGCTGTTCTGTTCAGTCGGATGTATTCTTGGCTGTATCCTTGACGTTTCATGTATATGCAAAGCTCTAAGATTTTTCCTTTGGCTTCTTGCTGTGTTTTTCCTTCTCCCGCACCAGTCTTTATTTCTGTTGCAGAATCCAATTTTTTCGCCTTTTTAAAGACGCATAATTGGCGTGAATAATCTACTCGCTTGGGACTAATGGATTTTTCGCTAAAACGGTATCCGCACGTTCGGCATAGAAACCGTTGAACATGCTCACCGCTGGATAGGTATCGTTTGCCATCCCTGAATAGTTCGTTACAACAGCACTCAGGGCACTGTAAACTCGTCAATTTGCTCCTCTCCAAAAACCAGCAGCCACCTTCAACCCAGACCTTCCTCAAGCTGATGAATGCCTATTTAGGGCGGAACTGCCTATCTACCGTTGTGTTGTGACAATGTCACATGGCAAATTCATGGAAAATCTGGATAAAATGGACAAGTTGTTACGACAGTTTCCACACGGCGCAAGGGCTGCAGAATTAGCCAAGAAGAAAGAGATCGAAAATTCAGAAGGAGAGGCTAAACGACTTGAGAAAGAGATCAAATCAAAAGAAGAGCAGTTGCTAAAACTTGACGAGCTCAAACAATACGGCCTGTGGCTATCTGAGCATTTTATTCCAGCGGTGAAGCTAATAGACAGCCATGTTATGGCAAGCATTAACAGCGAATTCAATTCGCTATTTCAGAAGTGGATAGGTCACTTATTGGAAACAGGAGATATCTCGGTCAGGGTTGATGATAATTTTGCGCCAATTATAGAGCTTAATGGATATGAAATGGACGTGGGAAGCTTGAGTGGTGGCGAGAAAACATCCGTTGCCCTAGCCTATCGACTTGCCTTGAACGTTATGGTTAAAAAAAGTCTGCGAAGCAATGCAAAGCAATTTATTGATTCTCGATAAACCGACCGATGGATTCAGCAGAGAACAACTGTTCAGGCTTAGAGATATTCTAGCTGAGCTAAAATGTGAGCAGGTTATTGCGGTTTCTCATGAGAGCGAGCTAGAAGGCTTTGTAGACAACATCTTTAGGATTACCAAAGAAGCCGGAGGATCTAAAATAACAGTCGCGCAAATAGAAGCGCACGCTTAATAAATTAGCCTATGTAGCTTTCGGTCAAGGACCCAGCATTTAGGAGACGGAGGCTGTTGAAGTCAAATGAAGTTGAGAAGTTCAGGTACGACAAAAACGTCTATATAGCGGCAGTAGGAAAATGCGGGACGTGTTACTACTGCGTGAATGCCTGCCCAGAAAATGCCATA
>CAZJQR010000224.1:0-2373 GCA_964548345.1 uncultured Candidatus Bathyarchaeia archaeon
TGGTAGTACAAAGTGGAACCATCGATAAGCTTTATTGCGCCTTCATTTTGGCGTCCACTTCTGTAGCTATGGGATGGGAAGCACATCTGTATTTCACATTCTGGGGTTTGCAAAGCCTAGTAAAAGGTGCTATGGAAAAAGCAACGTTACCTGGAGATTACAAACATCTTGAAGAAACAATGCGTAAAAACCTCGAACGAATGAAATATCCATCTCCATATGAGATGCTCAAACGCCTCAAGCAATCTGGCCAATGCAAGATTTACGCATGTACTCCAACAATGGAAATGTTCGGAGTTAAGAAAGAAGACCTTGTTCCAGAAATTGACAACATGATTGGTGCTGCAACATTCCTCAGCATCGCAGCAGATGCAAATGTAAACCTATTCATATAGTAGGATAGAAAACATCGAATTTTCAACTGGTTTTTCTTTTTTTACACTTTCTTCGAATATTGAGGAAGAAGCCAAAGCTAATTATAGAATAAAATTTTCCGCAAACGAAAATAAGGACTTTGAGTAAGTGTTACGGAATCACGGAAAAGTCCATCAATGTGGCCGAGGTGAGGTAGCTTCGGTTCCAGTGGCGATATCTCCCGTTTAAATTCTGTTTCTTGCTGTTCATTTTTCTTCCACAATTCTTTCCCTTTTTATTAATTGAAAAAAGCGTGCGCTTCATTGGTGAGCCAATTTGTAGATTGGGCGAGAATGAAATGCTTAAAGAGAAGAGCGCGCTTTATCTGTTATAGAGACTATTATTCTTTGAGAGGTTTTTGATTATGCAAAAAAAAGTGAAGATTAGAGTGTTGAAGGAGAATGATGTTGATGCTGTGGTGGAAATCGATAAGAAAGTATTGGGAAAAGAAAGGCGCGATTTCTGGAAAAGAAAGATTGCGTTTACTGACATTTATCCCCGCCCTGCATTAGTTGCAGAGTTAGATGGGAAGGTTGTTGGCTTCATAATGGGATATGTTAGTGGATGGGAATTCGGAGTGCCTGATACTATTGGGTGGATTGACACTTTGGGAATCGATCCAGCATACCAACGCCGCGGCATTGGCAGAGCCTTATTTAGTGCATTAATTGAAAATTTTAAACATAGCGGAAGAGAAAAAACTCTGGGAATAGATGAAGCGGAGAAAACGGGGATAGAGGGAGTGAACATCGTTTACACTTTGGTAAATTGGAATGATTGGGATTTGCTGCAATTCTATAATGCCATGGGATTGAGGAAAGGCAACATGCTCAATCTGGAACTGAAAATACGATAGTTATAAAGCAAATCAATTCCAGCGCGCGCTACATACTCTCTAAGGCTTAGGGACAAGTTTCTACTTCAAAATCTATTTTTTAGCCGAGTTTTTGAAGACTTCACAGTCAATGCATTGGTTTTTTGTGCATACTTCTTCTGAGAACGGGCAAATATTGAATATTCTTGGGAGATAGGCGTTCAAAGCCTTGTTCTCTACTGACTCAAAATCTAGTTTGGCATCGCTTAAAAGTGATCGAATTTCGTCCGTAGTTTTCTGAGTCACTTCTTCTCGCCTTGAACAAGGCAGTCGTAGGATGGCATATAAGCTATATTTCCAGAAACAAAATACATCAAAAACGTGCGCACTCATTTTTGCGAGGAATATTGAGGTTTTAAGAATACGGATTTTATTACGCTCTAACAGTTTGAGTTTTAAAAGGGGAAGAATGAAGCATTGAGATGTTCTCTGTGCTCTGGAAAACTCGATATTTATACAAAAATGAAATTGTTTATTTGTGTTTCATGCGGTTGGATTAAACGCACTATCTCAACAGAGACTGAAACCTATAAAGAGACTCACGTAGAAGACTATATTTAGCGCGCGCTATTATGTAAAATGTTTAAACGTAATTCTCTCTCTAGGACACATACGGCGCACGTGTCTAAATCTATGGATAAGGTGCCAACTAATGGGTTTAAAAAAATATTGGAAAACCTGATTGCCTATAATATGTCCTTAATTCTGTCTAAAATAGCTTTGAATAAACGGTTTTTCGACCTTTGGGAAAAAAAGGGTTTTCATATTACACCAGTTCATTTCCATGAACCAATTTCTGATACAAGAACCTTGAACGATGAATTGTGGGAATCGGAGTCAGAACTTGTCGGCATCGATATGAAAACACAAGAACAGCTCAAACTGTTAACTCATGTTTTTCCCAGCTTTGGAGACGAATACAAATTTCCAAGAAAGAAAACAGGGATACCCTACGAGTATTACCTAGAGAACGGGTTCTTTCCTTCAGTTGATGCGGGAGTTTTGCACGCCATGATACGTTATTTTTAACCCAAGAGAATCATTGAAGTGGGTTCGGGATTCTCTACATATATCGCGGCTAAGGC
>CAZJQR010000225.1:0-2344 GCA_964548345.1 uncultured Candidatus Bathyarchaeia archaeon
ATCTATGTGCAGAAGGAGTAGCAATCGCCAAGCCGACTTCGAAATTTCCAACTCCCCTCTTTTTGTGAAGCGCGCGCTAATGAAGAATGCTTATGTACAGTGCTTCATTATTGTCAACGCAAACTTATGTGGAGATTTCCATCGGCATCTCTTTAAGCTGGCTGTATAGCATTATAAGCTGCATGTCATGTTGGTGAATAGAACATTAACTGGATAGTATTCGGCTTTGACTTGATTCAAGTAATCCAAGTAATCCTAATTCTAGCAATAACCTACATTTCAGGGAAACTAATTTCAAAATTCTTGTTCAAGTTCTTCCAGAAGACGCCTTTCCCAGAAAACATCGAAAATACCCTCGTCAAAATCTCCAAGTACGTTATCTATTCCATAGGAATATTCATCGTCATAGCATTCCTAGGGTTCGACTTAACATCCTTGATGGTTGGACTAGGAGCATTTAGCATCGCCATAAGTTTCGCCACAAGCACAATAATTCAGAATTTGGTTTCAGGATTGCTTGTGCAGGCTGACAGAGCCTTTCAAATTGGTGACAGAATAATGATACAGGGGGTTGAAGGAAAGGTCGTGAAGATAAGTGTGAGAACAACGGTAATAGAAACAAGGGAAGGTCATTTGGTCTACATTCCGAACTCACTGTTCATGACCAATCTGGTCACAAGAAAAAACCCCTTGGAAAACGGTTCCAATGTGCAATGAGTGCGTATTCCTTCGTAAACGCTGCGATTCATGTGGGAAACTGGCCACATTCTGCTGTCCGAAATGCAGAATCCGCTTATGCTACAAATGTAACATAACTCTAACGCTTAATGACCGGAAAACGATAGATGCTTGTCTTCAATGTGGCGAAAAACTAACGTAAACCCGGAAAAAAAAAGGGAATTGCGCGGGAGAAATAAAGTGGAGATGTTACCAAAAGCCTTAAGTGTGGCAGGTATTCTACACTGTGTTAGTTTAATGAAATAGGTGTTGAATTAGTTTGGCTGTTGAAGGTTTTTTCGAAAAAAAAAGGGAACCCGTAGAAGCCAAAGTCGGCGAGTTAACCCCGCAATCACGAGCAGTTAACGTCACCGCCAAAGTGGTTTCGAAAAGCGAAGTCCGCGAAATTCCGATGGGAAGAGATGGATCCGCCCACAAAGTCTGCGACGCGTTAGTAGGCGACGAAACAGGTAGCGTATACTTGACTCTCTGGGATGACAACATTGAAAAAGTGAACGAGGAAGACACCGTACGCATAGAAAACGGCTACGTCACGCTGTTCAAAGGCAACATGCGCCTTAACATAGGTAAATACGGCAAGATGTCAAATGCAGAAGAACCGTTCGAAGGCGAAGTTAACACTGAAAACAACGTTTCCAGCAAGACATACGACCAGCCACGAAGACCGTTCCGGCGCGGTGGCGGCGGCAGCAGATACGGCGGCAGCAGAGACAGACGCGGTGGCGGCGGATACAGACCCAGATACTAGCTCGTAGCTTCAAAGCTTAGAGAAATATCCTTTTTTTCGCTTTTTTATACTATACCATTCTTTATGATTCAAGTTTGAACGTCGAAGCATCAATCACTGAAGTCGATGTATGCCATTTCACTGTCCTAAGACGCGCTATCACCAAGTCATCAATCACACTGCATAGCTGTCAAAAGATGAAGCACCCCAATCCTACTTGGTGCTGTTCAGTGTTCTTACAAATGTGTATTTTACATCTGAATCTTTTTTTCATAAGTTAGTTAAATACCCTAAGCTTATTCCTGAGTGTACTAAATGGAGGAAAGTAAGTGAAGCAACAAATTACAAATAAAGATAGAAAAGAGTTAGAAGGGAAAATGGCGACGATTTTCGGGGAAAACATCAAGGGGCTCTCGACAGAATTGCAAGAAATCTTGCTAGACGACATGGTCACGGCCTTCGAAAATAGACTAAACGTGTTAAACATTGCACACGCAAAAGGCTCTTTCTGACGCGCTGCTATGGAGAAGAATACTTAGTACTGATACATAAAAGCTTTATATAAAAACGGTGAATATGGCAAAAAAAGAGGCTAAGATATGCGACGTTCCAAACTTGAAATGTATGTAGACATCCTGAAGGTGTTGGCTCACCGAGGTCCACTCAAATTAACTCATGTCATGTACAAAGCTAACGTTAACTGCAGCGTACTCAAAGAATACTTGGAATTCCTGATTAAGCAAGGCTTGGTGGAAGAGAGGACAGTTGGAAAACGACGTGTGGTTTACGCTGTCACTCAGAGAGGCATAACGGTGCTGAAATATTTCAGGGAACTTAAGCAAGTGCTGCCTATTGTAGAGGAAGCTAGAAACCAAGCGC
>CAZJQR010000226.1:0-2310 GCA_964548345.1 uncultured Candidatus Bathyarchaeia archaeon
TGGAGTCCAAGAGAAAAACAATCATCTCCCTGTTGCCGAAAACCGTCATGTTGCTCGTTAATCCCAGCGGAATCCTATATTCCGACGCCCAATCCTCGACTTGGAACGGCACTTCCTGCTCCACGCCGTTTATAGTTTGGTTCAGATGAATACCTTTAACGGCAACGGGGGGAATCGGCTTCGCATCTGTAATTAATTTCAAGTTCTGCCCTAGCCATCGCATTGTACCGTTTTGTAACCATTCTACAACTATTGTTGACTCTTCTTGTGCCAACAGGAAACTAAGATCAGGCTGGGGCCCCAGCAGCACAGCGTCTATATTCCAAGAATCCTGAACTGAATCTGAACCTTCGCTGCTTCCTCTAAATCTTATTGTGAATGTTGGCGAAGTCAAGTATGAAGAAACGGATACGTTTTTCCATCCGTTAACTAGCCCAGTGAGCGAAGCAACGTTAACCCATGTCCCACTCCCACTATTCCATACGTCAACCAATAAGGGTTCAGAGCCTAATGAACCCGCTTTGATGCAAAGATCTTGCTGGGGATCAGTGTAGTTTACGTTTGTCCATTGTTCTTCAAGGTCCAACTGATAACTAGTAGTGTCCACTTCTTTTTTTACAGTCACCATATCAACGTAAGCATGTTCGCCGTCTTCAAGATCATATGCCCGGAATCTTACTTGGAAATCTGAAACAAGGTATTCATTGAGTGTTATTTTTTGTTGATAGTGAACCCACTGGTTTTCAGTAAACGCTCCTAATTCAATGTAGTAGTAGTCCCAGCCGCTTTCACCATGATAATAAAGTCGAAACTCGTTGTTTTCACAACCTTCATCATAAAACCAGAAGTCTACGTATATTGCTTCTGCGTTGGAGCAATCCATTTCAGGGGTATACAAATATCCAGATGCACCATGATATCCATAGCCGTCAAAATCTGCGGAATAAGTACCATCATGTGCCCGATCGTTTTCCTTATCCCAATTACCAGTTTCAATCCAACCTGACGGAGTCCAAGTTCCCTCAAACGATTCACCGTTAATGAGGGTCACATTTGACAAGCCGCCTCCGTTGTTTACTTCAGTCATAGTGTCATAGATCGAGTCTGGTGCGGATTGTTGGGCCGCAAAGTTCGATTGTGTGCCACTGTCTGCAGAAAAGTCCACGTCTGAATCGTTCGAGTCCACGTAATCTGCGCTGGTGTAAGTGCTGTTCCGTGTCAACGTGGCCGTATAGCTGCTGAAAGATGAAGCTACAACTATTATTCCTCTTTGATCTTCAATTTTTATAGTGTAGGAATCGGGATCTACTCCAGCAGGAAAATCAAGTATGTAAGTGCCGTTTGCATAAGTTACTGGGTCAGCACTCGGAGCCACAAGTTCCCACGTTGAGGTAGAGTTAATGTAATGATAGAAGCGCAAGTTCTCCTTTGCCAAGTTAACTAGGGGCTCACTCTCATCTTTAGTTATGCTCAAAAATGCTTGGCTGGAAGAGGATTTGAATATTTCCACGTCTAATCTGGACGAGGCGGAGTAAGTCATGTTGTACAAGCCTATACCTACCAAATCGTATTTAATAGACAGATTTCCAGAACTGTAACTTGCGTTTGAGAACCAGTCAGCTCTCAAGTTTAAAGCAGTGATGTCAAATGAGGCACCCCATTCTGGCCTGATGTCACCAATGTTACTCAAACCACTCTGCAAATAATTCGAGGCTAAAAACCTAGCATAAGACGTGTTGCCTGTAATCTGCAAGACCGAACCGTAATAGCCCACCGTGAACCCTACGACCTGTTTCAACGCTAAATTTATTTCATCTATTGCACTCAACACTTGAGGTTGATCCTGAAAGTTGCTGTAACGGATAGCAGAATACGTTGTCATTACTGCGGCGATCAGAACTAACGCAACGAGCAAAGCGGCGATAATTGAAAACTGACCCTTTCTATTTACTTTAAACAATTTCAGCTTAGACGCCTCCCACTAAACCGAGTTGCAGAACTACAAGCCTAGAAGTCCCGTAAGTTGTGTACTCAGAACGGTAAAGCCTAGGTCTATAATCAGCTAGAAGACCTAAAGCAGTGAGCCTAATATCTGGTGTTCTCGTTAGACCGATAGCATAAAACGCGCCTTGATATGAACTGCCTGTGCCAGCATGTCTGTATATAGCGGCTGGAATCGAACCCCCAACAGGGTTAAAGACGTAAGTTGTTACATCCAGATGGAAGCCCGTAAGAATTGATGAAGATAGGGCTCTTGTAGACGTTTGGTATGGTGAGGGATAAATGCCGTAATAGTTGCTGCTTTCTAAG
>CAZJQR010000227.1:0-2285 GCA_964548345.1 uncultured Candidatus Bathyarchaeia archaeon
TATGAAGACTACGTTGCTTCCTAACCCGCCGAGCTGAGGTGGCAACTGCGCTCTTATGCACAGCAAAGACGCTAAAGATGAAACTGCGTGTGAGCCATGAATGAGCGCGAAGTCGCCTGTTGCGAAGCCTGGAAACAACTGGTTTATGTTTCGCATGTTCAGCGAGAGCAGAGTTTGAGAGGGCGTGGTCTTGACTATTGCGTTTTGTGACAATTTTTTCTCTCACTTCTCCCAATTTGTGAGGGGTTAGAACAGTGCGTTCTTTACCGTTTTTAAGGTATCACTGAAACGACTAATGGGTGCAGGAGAGAGGGGAGTAAAACTGAAGAGAAGGAAAGGAGATTAGGTTAATGAGTGATTTCGGTTAAAATAGCATGTAGGGAGTGTAGCCTTGACTGATTATCTTATCGGAACGGGCGGCTGGGCTTACTTCAACGTTCCAAACAAGCCTTCGCTGAAAGCGTATTCTGAAGTTTTCAATTTTGTCGAGGTCAACTACACTTTTTACGAGTATCCTGATTTACGAATGGTTGAGCAATGGCGAAGAACAGTTCCGCTTGATTTCACTTTTGCAGTGCGTTGTCACCAAGACCTTACGCATAGGATTGGGTTGAAGCCCGTTGATGATGCCTACAGTGTCCTAGGTAGAATGGTTAGTTACTGTGATATTCTCGGTTCGTCTTTTTTGGTTCTGGAAACCCCTGCCAGCTATGTGATTAACCGCGAAGAAGCGAAAAACGCACAAGACCTGTTCTCTTCTTTCAGTTTTCGAGGAGTGAACCTTGTTTGGGAGATACGTGCACCCATAACAAACGAAGCGGTTGACTTGATGCGCGATTTCAACATGATAGAGTGTGTAGACCTTTCGATAAAAGCGCCAAGTGTCGAGTCAGACATTGTATATAGCCGCCTTTTCGGGAAGGGGAAGCATAACGTTTGGCAGTTCACGGATGACGAGCTTTTGACTATAGACCATGAGATCGAAAGCATTAACCCTCGCATTGCAGCGCTATCCTATCACGGTGTCAGAATGAATGTGGACGCCGCACGTTACATGCAGTACAAGAAGACTGGAACTTTTGTTCCTATCACGGATTTCACAGGCGTGGATTCCGCGAGGGCTGTGCTTTTTGAAGACACGCCATTTCCAATATCAAAATCGGAATTGATTGAAAGTCAAGGCTGGAAGGTGATTGATTTGACTTTGGATAAGCGTGTTCACCTTGCTGAGTTGCTTGCCAATATTCCTGATAAGACGTATATCAGCGTTGACGAAGTGGCGAAGTCATTGGAGGAGGTCATGTGAAAGAGAATATTTTCTTGGGTACTTCTGGCTGGAGCTATAAGGAATGGGAAGAGGTTTTCTATCAGAAGGGCGAAAAGCGGAAACTCCGCGCCTACTCCCGAGTGTTCAAGACCGTTGAGATTGATTCAACATTCTATCGTTTTCCATCGAAGGCTATGGTGATGGGTTGGGTTCGTTATTCTCCGTCTGATTTTGTTTTTACGGCGAAGCTTCCAAAGGTTATTACTCACGATAAGAAGCTCGGTTTGAAAGAGGACATCAAAACCGATTTAGACGCTTATTTAGATTTGATGCGGCCTTTACAGCTGAACGGGAAGCTTGGTTGTTTGCTTGTGCAGCTTCCGCCGAAGTATGGTTACAATCCTGAGAATTTGGAATCTTTCTTCGAGATTGTTGACCATAATTTCAGGTTTGCTGTGGAGTTTCGTAATTTGTCATGGATGCGAGATGAAACCTGGAAGCTGTTAGAGAAGTATAATGTTGCTTATGTTAACGTGGATGAGCCACTACTGCCAGCAGAGGTGCATTTGACAACTGACTTCACTTATTTCAGGTGGCATGGAAGAGGTGAACAACCTTGGTTTGATTATCGATACAGCAAAGAGGAGATAGACCCTTGGGTTCCTAAAGTGGAAAAAGCGTCTAAAAATGTGAAGAAGGTTTATGGGTATTTCAATAATCACTTTCACGGGTATGCTCCTGAAAACTGCTTGTATTTGATTGAAAAGCTTGGTTTGCTCTCAGAAGAACAGAAGATTGCTAAACAAAAATCAAAAATCAAGCAGTCGCAGCTTGGCTCTTTCTTCAGTTGAATTTAGAAACCACAAAGAGTTCAATGGTAAGTTTTTTATTTCTTGTCGCAATATGAGTTATTGTTGTCTTGTTTTGCGGTGTCTCTTGGGCAGCTATTTTGCTGAACAAGCCTTGCGGTGTTTTAAAACGTTCAATGAAGAGGTTCGTGAGGAGATTGGAGAAAAGT
>CAZJQR010000228.1:0-2275 GCA_964548345.1 uncultured Candidatus Bathyarchaeia archaeon
ATAAACGAAGCCTACAAGGAGGCAAAACAAGAATGACCAATCAAGAAAAAACCTGGAAGGAAATCGCGCCTGCCGGCGTGTGCTCAAAATCAAGTACACAGTACTTAACAGGCGACTGGAAAACGTACACGCCAGTGCGAGACCCAGCGAAGTGCACTCGCTGCCTGCTGTGTACGCTCTTCTGCCCTGATGGAGCCATACACTGGCGTCCGGAAAAAGGGGACATAGAATTTGATTTCAGTTTCTGCAAAGGCTGCGGAATATGCGCCAACCAGTGCCCCACAAACGCGATAACTATGAAGCTTGCATAGAAGTGAACGTGAGATGCAGAGTATAGCTAAACAAGAAATGATGGCGTTGGCTGGAGACCAAGCGGTTGCCTACGCCGTTAAGCAGTCGGATGTGGATGTCGTGGCTGCGTATCCCATCACGCCGCAAACCATAATTGTTGAGAAGTTCAGCGAGTATGTCGCAAACGGTGAGGTTGAAACCGAGTTTGTCTGCGTTGAGTCTGAGCACAGCGCTATGGCTGCGTCGCTTGCGGCTTCTGCCACAGGAGCCAGAGCGTTCACTGCCACTGCGTCTGCTGGCTTAGCCCTTATGCACGAGATGCTTTTCGTGACGTCAGGTTGCCGTGCGCCAGTAGTGATGGCTGTTGCCAATCGTGCTTTGTCTGCGCCGCTTAACATTCACGGCGACCATTCAGACAGCATGGCGCAAAGAGACAGCGGTTGGGTTCAGATGTACGCTGAGAACGCTCAGGAAGCGTATGATTCGATAATTCAGGCTTTCCGGATAGCAGAGAACTCTGGTGTGCTTCTGCCTGCGATGGTGGGTTTGGACGGCTTCACGCTTAGCCACACGCTTGAAAACGTTGAAGCTCTTCTCGACGAGGATGTCAAGGCGTTTGTTGGGATTCGCAAGCTGCCCAACGTGCTCACGCATGAAGGGAAAAATGTGCCTTTCAGGCTTGATCCAGCGAATCCGATGACCATGGGGCCAATCGCTTTGCAGAATTACTATTTCGAGTTTAAGCGGCAGCAGGAAGAGGCTATGAAGAATGCGCTTGCGGTGATTCAGCAGGTGAACAGAGAGTACGCGAAGGTAAGCGGTAGAAGCTACGGTGATGGCTTGGTTGAAGCGTATCATCTTGAAGACGCTGAGGTCGCTGCTATTTGTTTAGGTTCAACGGCTGGTACGATGAAGACGGTTGTTGACGAGTTGAGGCAGGATGGCGTGAAAGCTGGGCTTTTGAGGTTGCGCACGTTCCGTCCGTTGCCGGTCGAACAGATTCGAAGTGCGCTTGCGGGCGTGAAAGCTGTGGCGGTTATGGATAAGTCCATGAGTTTCGGCGGGAATGGCGGTCCAGTTTTCCACGAAGTCCGTCATTTGCTTTACGATACATCTAGTCACCCTTACGTCGTGAATTACATTTACGGGTTGGGCGGAAGGGACACGAGTCCAACGGAGCTGCGAAGCATCTACGAAAACCTGCAGCGCATATTGCAGGCTGGGCGTGTTGAAACGCCAATACAATACTTGGGGTTAAGAGAGTAAGGGAGGAATGGAAAGAAATGACTAGTCAAGAATGGAAATTCACGGCGAAAGATATCGCTGCAAAACCTGACTTGTTCCTGTCTGGGCACAGAGCATGCGCAGGCTGCGGACCAGCAACAGTGCTGAGGTTGATTATGAAGGCTACACGTGGACCGACGATTGTGACTGAGGCTACTGGCTGCATGGAGGTGGTCTCTTCGATTTATCCGTACACGTCTTGGGGTGTTCCTTGGCTGCACACTGCTTTCGAAACTGCTGCTTCTAACGCTTCAGGTATTGAAGCGGCTTTGAAGATAATGAAGCGGAAGGGCAGGATAGGGCAGGAGCATGTGGATGTTATTGCTTTTGCGGGTGACGGTGGAACTTATGATATTGGGATTCAGGCGCTTTCGGGTGCGGTTGAGCGTGGACACGACTTTCTGTTCGTGCTGTATGATAACGAAGCCTACATGAATACGGGGATTCAGCGAAGCGGTGGAACTCCACACGGCGCAGCCACAACTACTTCGCCAGCAGGCAGAGTTATTCCTGGGAAGCTGGAATACAAGAAGCCTATTGCGAACATTATGGTTGCGCATGATATACCTTACGTGGCTACTGCTTCACCGTACTACTGGAAGGACATGCTGACAAAGGTGCGGAAGGGCTTGGAAGTTGAGGGCCCAGCGTTTCTGCACGTGTTTGCGCCTTGTCCGCGTGGTTGGCGGAGTGACCCAGC
>CAZJQR010000229.1:0-2272 GCA_964548345.1 uncultured Candidatus Bathyarchaeia archaeon
CATTTTGATGTCGAGGCTTTCCATTGCGAATGTGGAATAAAATTCAGAGAATATTCAGAAAAAGGAAAGCTGATTTTTACGCTGAAGTTAACTGAAGATGGCAAGTACAGAAAAGTGTAATAAAGTTGCCCTACCACGAGTTTCGTTATTTGTTTTCCTTTTTTGCGATTCTACTATCCTCAAGTTTTTCTTGTGTCACGGGCTGCTGCTTTTACAACTTTAACTTGCTGTTTCTTCTGGAAACTGTCCAATTCTGCCATTATTTCCTTCGCTTGCTTCAGGTGAAACATATCAATCTTCTCAATAATCGCAACGTCTTCTTTTCTTCGCAACAGTTCAAGATTTTTAGTTTTTTCTAAGAAGTCTAAGAACGCTAAGAATGACTGTTCATAATACGCTTGTCCTTCTTGGGTTAATTTCTGGTAAATAGGATCGCTGTGCACGTACTTCTCTATTAATTCATGTTTGAAATGGCTAAGCTCAAGCAGTCGTCTTTCCTGTTGTTCTTCGTTCTCAAGAGTTGGAGCTAAGTGTGTTACTGCCAGGCTCCTGCTGAAACTATCAAATTCTTGTGAGGGTGGACCATTGTAGAGTTTATAGCTGGCGCTTATCTGTTGAATTGCGCGGTTTGCATCCCATTTTTTGCCTTTGTGGTCCAGATAGTCCCTCCATAATTTATGGAAGGGGCAGTTTTCGTCTTTTTCGTTAGCCATACCCTTGCGGATTCCACTGATGATTTGGTCCCTCTCAGCCTTCTTCCGTCTTTGATATTCCCGCGACCAATTGCGAACATATTCTTTTTGTTTTTCCTTGTCAGCGTAAGGCATATTATCACGGTTATAATGGTTATAATTAGAACCAAAAAGTATTTATGATTTACGGTTATAATCATAACCGATTAATCTAAACGGAGGTGTGCCTTCGCATAAAGGCTAAAGTCTGGGAATCCAGACGGATTAAACCTCAAAACAATGAACAACAAAGCCAATACCATAGCCTTAAAAATTAGCGGTCAATTAAACCGCGTCAAAAAAACCCTTGAAATTTTAGAAACGATCTTTCCAGTATGCGTTCCCTCCCATCCCATCAGGAACAGGGAAGATGATGGCGTTCACGTGTTTGTCGTGGCGGCATTGCCCGAGACAGTGGAGGCTGCACTTCATTGAGCCAAGACGAAACTCGCGAGATCATAGCCGAATTAAAAGCGATACTCACAGAGGCTCTGCAGATACTCGGCGACAAAGAGAAACCTACTAACGACAAAATCGTCCTGGCTAAAACTTAGGGGCTTGAAAACATGGCTGAGAAAGGAAAATGCGGCGACTGCAAGCTATTCAGAATGGACGATTGTCCCGAGATAAGCCATTTCCGAGAATACGTTGAAGGACACCCCTTGATGGATGCAGAATGCGCTGCCTGCGGAGAATTTCAGCCTAACCCAAAAGCAAAAAAGCAAAAGAAAATTCTCAAAGATTCAGGTCTCAGCCCTGGGGGATGTTTCGAGGCGATTTATCATAGGGGCGAGCCGCGGTTTCTAGTTGAGAACGCCGGGTCATTTAGTACTATTGAGAGCTTGACCGTGAAAGGAGAGGAGTTGACGCCTAAGGACGTGAAGCATATTCCTTACGAGCCGTATGGCTGGTTTGAAGGTGCAATGCCGAATCGAGAAGACTTATTTTGGATGGTGTGGCGCGAGATTGACAGCTTCGTTGACGTGGAGTCAATCTGGAAAGATGTTCTTGCAGCCACGGTGCTTCTGAGTTATCAACAGGAGAAGTTGCTGACGGTTCCGTATATCCTTCTATATGGCGATAACGAGAGCGGCAAGTCTACCGTGTTGCAGGCGCTTAAGTTCCTGTGCTACCGCCCAATGTACGGAGTAACAATCCCGGCAGCTGACATTTATGGTTATTTAGAGGACTGCGATGGAATAGGCTGCATTTTGGAAGATGAGGTACAAGGGATCCACAAGGACATAGACAAAACAAAAATCTATAAAGCGGGTTACAAGCAGGGCGCAGTGGTGCCCAGGACAATTCTCACAAATAACGACCGCATCATCAAGTACTACCGTACGTTCTGTTTCAAGACTTGCGCGAGCGAGCAGATCCCAAAAGTCAAGGGGTTCAACGAAAGATTCCTTTTCATTCCGATGGTGGAGGGCTACCCTGAGAAAGAGTGGGCTGACATCACAAAAGAAGACTTAGAGAGGTTGCATAACCTTAGAAATTGCCTTTTGAAGTGGCGAATGTTAAGCCGAGACTGGGAGCTA
>CAZJQR010000230.1:0-2257 GCA_964548345.1 uncultured Candidatus Bathyarchaeia archaeon
TAGCGTCTTTGCTGTGCATAAGAGCTCAGTTGCCACCTCAACTCGGCGGGTTAGGAAGCAACGTAGTTTTCATAGATGGCGCAAACACCTTTAGACTCTACCAAATAACACGCTTAGCCCGACTACATCAACTAGACCCTAAACAAGTGCTGGATCGCATCTACATCTCCAGAGCGTTCACGGCTTATCAAATGGCAGCGCTCATACTTCAGAAACTTGAAGATGCAGTCAAAGCATGCAACGCAAAGCTCGTGATAATCTCCGACATCGCCGCCATGTTCCTAGATAAAGACGTACAAGAAGAAGAGGCAAAAAGAATCTACAGCCAAGTCACAACTCGCCTGTCAAACTTTGCCCGAGAACAACAAACCACTACCGTCGCCACTTACCCACCCCACGAAGATAGCCGCCGCAACATGTACCTTCAAGCATTGACATCGGGAAAAGCAAACATGGTCATGGCACTTAAACAAGCAAAATACGAGCGCGAAGTCATCTTAGAAAAACATCCAAGCCTCATGCTTGGCTCCGCAGAATTACCCACCGAAATCCTACCCTTAACCGCGTTTATGGAGGCGTAGCAGAACGGGCAAAACCGTTGAAACCTACCGCATGGCATTAGACGACGAAATCCGCAGATGGAAAGGATTCGCAAACGCCCTCCGCAAAGAAGACCGAGAAGCCTTCGAAACGCTGATGGATGCTTGCCGAGGCTACGCTTCAGCAGGAAGCAACGCCGTCCAGCCCATACTCTTCGAACCCATGATAATGTCCATGCTCCTCTCGCAGCAAGTGCGCCTACAGAGGCTGGAGAAGAAACTCGATGCCCTCGAAAACGCAAGCACCTGATCATGTTAAGGGCTGGATACTTGACGCCTACCCTGCAGGCGAAGGCGAAGTAGCCGTCTGGATAATCACCGAAACAGGCGAACGAATCAGATTAACAGACAAGTTCCAACCCAATATCTACGTTTCAGCCCAACAAGACGAACTAGAACCACTAATCAGCCGACTTTACAACAATCAAGTCATAGCCTCATGGCACTTCGCATACAAATATGCACACCCAACAGACACAGACAAATCCAGAATCCTAGAACTAACGCTTAAAGACTGCAGAAAAACACGATCCCTTACCAGCAGCATCCTAAAAATGGGCGACTATCTACGCTACGAAATCCACAACTGCGACCTGAAAGGCGACCGAGAATACTTCTTCAGTCACGACATATTCCCCCTCGCACTCGTGAAAATCAAAAACGAAAAAGCGGGTTTAGAGTACACGCTTTTAGACTCGGTAACCAGCACTGACTACGCCGTTCCCGAAATGCGGGTGATAAAACTTAAAGTGGAAATTGCCAAGAGGGGCAAAATCGCCAGCTTCAAAGACCCCATAGATAAAATTTTCTTAACGCAAAGCGAGAAAGAACTTTGCATTGATTCGGGCGAGGAAAAAGACAAATTACTGCAACTTGTTAAAGCAGTCAAGGAACTTGACCCAGACATCCTTGTAACTCAAGGCGGCGACTCCTACCTTTTCCCCTACCTCATCCAGCGAGCAACCCTGAACAGCGCTTTGGATGGATTCATCCTCAGCAGAGACAACGCACCGTTCCCATCGAAAACACCTACAGGTAGAACATTCTATTCCTACGGGCGCAGCTTCTACAGAGCAGGCATAATCAGGCTTTACGGAAGAATCCACATCGACCAAAGCAACACATTTATTCTGTCTGAAGCAGGATTCGACGGCTTAATCGAGATAGCCCGCACATGCAGAGTGCCCCTGCACACGGCTGCACGAAACTCGATAGGCTCCAGCATGTCCTCACTTCAATTTTACCAAGCCATAAAAGACGACGTACTAATCCCAAGGAACAAGAGCATACCTGAAGCCTTCAAAACGGCTTATGAGCTTCTCGTGGGCGACCGCGGCGGCTTCGTCTTCGAACCTAGAGTAGGCGCTCACGACCATGTTGGTGAAGTGGATTTTTCTTCGATGTATCCTGTCTTGATGGCTAACAACAACATCTCGGCGGAAACAGTCCTCTGCAAGTGCTGCCCCGACTCACCTCTTCGCATTCCGGAACTGAACTATCACATATGCACCAAAAGGGACGGGATAGTTCCCAAAACCCTTAGACTTGTTGTCAAGAAAAGGCTGTTTTACAAGCGCATGAAGACCGAAGCCGAGAACCCACAGCTCAGGGAGATATATGATAGGCGGCAGGCGGCGTTAAAGTGGATCCTCGTTACC
>CAZJQR010000231.1:0-2240 GCA_964548345.1 uncultured Candidatus Bathyarchaeia archaeon
TGTCTACGATTATGGCGAAGCCCCATCCCATGTTGAAGGTTCTGAACATCTCCTCATCCGTTATGGTATAGCCCAGTTCCAGCGCGGTATTCTGGATTAGCTTGAAGATGGATTGAGGCTTAAAATTGTTGAATTCGAAACCTATGCCCGGAGAGAAACGCGTGAGATTGTTGAATTTCAAGTAAGCGTCACCCGTTACGTGCACGGCTGCCTTGACCTTCACGGTTTGAGCCGTTTTGAGGAAAGGCTTCACGTAGATTTCCGTGGGTTCCAGAACCTCGCTGGCTATGTCCCTGCCGAACCCATCTGGGACAGCGTCTGGCTTGTACTTTCCGCCCCACTGGCTGAAAAGGATTTTTCTCGCGATGGTTATGCCGTTGCTGTGGAGCCCACTGCTGCGCAAGCCTATTATGGGGTCTTCGGGTTTGATTTTTTCTCCCGTGATTATGTCCTTTTTGGCGACTTGACCTACGGCCGCCACTATCATGTCGAAGCCCTTGCCTTCCACCATGCCCTTTATAACTTCGGCTACGTCACCTATCTCTCCTCCCGTCACAGGGCATTCTGATTCCGCGGCTCCCTTGGCGACGCCTTCGAGCCACGCCTTCACCAGCTTGGGGTCGCTGGCTTGCGCGTGAATGTTGTCTGCAATGGCGAGGGGCTTAGCTCCTGAGCGTATAACATCGTTAACCGCCATGGCAACGGCGTCAACACCTATGGTGTCATATTTGTCTGCGAGTTGGGCGACTAGGACTTTGGTGCCTACGCCTTCGATGACGAGGTCCAAGTAGCTGTTTTGGTTGATGGGGAAGATGTTTCCGTACGGCAAGCGCATGACTGCGCCGTAATGACTGTGCTTGTAGGTTTCCTCCAGCGTTTTCAAGTGTTTTTTTGATTCGTGGCGTTGGTCGCGGTTTACGCCTGCGTCGGTGTACGTGAAGTTTTTTGGCATGTGAATGGTTCTCCTTTGCGGGTATACTTTTCGGGTTGGTAGGAGATAACGATTGTGCTCTGCACTGTGCCGTTCATGCTTAATAAAATGGCGTTACCAATTAACTTTGTTACTTAGGTTTTCTCCGGATGGCACTGTAAATCAAGAGGATGAGAAGGAGCGCTAACACGGCAATTTTGGTTGCTGCAAATTCTTGCGTTATGGAAACGGCGAGCAGAGCTATTGGAACTATACCTAGCATGCCGTAAACAAAGACAATTTTCAGTCCTAGGCTTGAGTTCACGCCTGCCATGTAGCCGCTTCCAAAGAACAAATCGGCTAGTTTCCCAAACCCCATTGTGCAGGATTTACAGTAGTAACAGGAACTGCAGCCAAGCCTCCGCAGTACAGCAAAGACTAGTATGAAGGCGAAGATAAGAAAAAGCCATCCGAAAAGTGGGTTAAAGAACCAGCAGGCAACTGCACTTACAACTATCCACAGAGCGATGCCAAGGTTGCCCAGAATAAGCAAAGATTTAGCATATTCTTTCGCTTCCTGGCTGATGGTTTTCAACTCCCCTAACCTTAATGCTGTGGGTTGCTTTAATACATAACCCTCAACGCAGAAAGTTGTTATATTTCTCAGCTATGTTCTCTTGTGAACTGCGATGCCAACCATTCAATGCAAAACACGCGGCAAAAAAGTTGAAGCTGACTACGAGGGTTGCCACTGCACACACTCGCACAACTGTCATGAACAATAGCCTCCGGAATGTTGCGGTCAACCCATGCTTGAAATAATTGATGATTAAGAGGTTTTGGTGTCTGCGCCCATTTCTGATTGCCGCCGTAACAAGTTTGTTAACGCTTCACTCAACTATAAGAGACATGAACGCGCTTCGATAACTGAATTTACGTGCTAAATACTTTAATGGTTATATCGCGGTATACTTAGTTCAAACCTTGAACATTTCAAGCGGTCGTAGTCCAGTTTGGCTAGGGCATCAACCTCCCACGCTTTTAAATAATGTTGACCAATCCTGTATCAGTCCTAACCAGAGCATTACAGAAAAGAACAACGGCTATTTTGATTTGAACATAAACTTGGATTGCTACAGGCGTTGGTTAGATGCTGAATACGCTAAACAATACGCTACTCTGGTTTACTGTTACTCATTAAAATACCCCAAGTTTCTCGACGATGTGAGACAGATAGAATTCATCAAGCCAACTATCAAGAACAACGTAATCAAAGCGTTAACTATACTTTCGAAGTACATAGGTCAGCATGAGCAATTCAAGTCTAAGC
>CAZJQR010000232.1:0-2232 GCA_964548345.1 uncultured Candidatus Bathyarchaeia archaeon
TTACAACGTTCTCCTTTTGGAGGTTCAAAAGCCAGTCCTTAAGCATGTTTAGCTTATTCTCAACGTCTTTCTCCACGCCACTCGTAAGCCGCGACATTAAAGTGGTTAGGTCCTGCTCGAATTTCTCCCTGTTGTTCATCACTCATTTCCTTACCGTGGATATGGGCGAACCATTATTTAAAATTCGAATACTATGCTTAAATCGCCACCCATATAAACCCAAACAAACTCAAGCATCATCAACTATTGAAAACCAACATGTTTAGAAGTTTAAATACCGCCCATCATTCTCAACGCTTAACCAGCAGCATCATGCGCTATTTTTGATGTTTCTGTCAAAAAATAGCTCCTGACAAATGTCCAATTAATGGAGTTTTGTACAAACAAGTTTATATAAAACGGAGGGCTTAATGTACATTTACCAAGTTGAGGAGCAGGCTGGAACACACCAGCAAAGAACAGTTGGCGTGTTGGCTAACTGCTCCAGTTCCTCCCAAGCGATTACATCAAATGGGAAGAATTACGACGGTTGGTTAAAAGCTAGCTGAACGATGTTGATTGTTCGGGCTTAGACTCAACTTGGTAAACAATTTTTATGCAGCCTAAACCATTGCTCTTTCTCACGCTCTTTTGAAAATCACAGCGCATTCAGGGAGATACGGGCTATTCAGAGGCAAGCAAAAGTAATCCACATGTGATGTTAGCTACGCCAATGAACCCCATGGCAGCCAAAGCGATGACGCTTAGTGAAGATGAAAACATATCAGCACCTATGAGAAACTGCACGGAAAAAAACGTTGACAAGACACCTGAAGCTATAAGCAGAACAATCAGGTACCTGCGCATTGAAGCCAACACTTCAAAAACTTGAAAGCGCTCTTTACGCGTGGTGTCTACAACCAAGTTATCTACGTCAATCGTTGGAGGCTCCACGTCGATATAGCTTTTTTTGCGTTTGCGTCGCATATGAAACAAGAATAGTAAACGCGGTGATTTTAAGCTTGCTGCTGACCGTTCTTCATCTGTCGGGCACGACCATGTTTAATGCGCCAGCCAAAATCTGAATTATGCTGACGAAAAGCAACACGTAAAAAACGAGCGCCACCGCTTCTGGCGAGACCCCTTGCAGCACGATGAAACCAGTGCCTAGTAAGTACGCTACGAACGCTACAAACGCGCCTAAGCCCAAGCTTATTCCTCCGAAGGCGATGCGAAGGCGGTGGTGTCCCACCATTCTGATGTAGTAAACCAGCAACGCCACGATAATAAGCTCTATGCCCAAAATCAACACCGAAGGCTCGATGAAAAACGCGAGAAAAATCGAAGCCGCTATCCCAGCTATAGGGGTCAACGGGTACAGAGGCGCTTTAAACGGTCTTTTCAGGTGAGGCGCGATCTTCCTAAGCTTAATCACCGACAGATTCACAATTGAGAAACCTATTATGAAGCCGAAGTTAACCGCGTAAACCACAAAGTTCACAAGTCCAGTTGCCGCGAAAATCACCGTGAAAACAGCGCCGACAACGATTGCGACGTGAGGTGTGCAAAAGCGCTTATGAATTTTGCACAGCGCTTTAGGCAAGTAGCCATCTCTGCTCATGGCGTAGAGCACCCGTGACTGCGCCAGAATAGCCTCGTTGGTTGCTGCCAAACCCGCAATCGCCAAGCCTACCGTGATCAAGATGGCGCCTGCTGGCCCTAAGGCTTGTTGTGCCACAAACGCAATTGGCGACGATTGTTCACTGAGAACTTGTGGAGAAGCGATACCGACGGCCACGACAACAACACTTGTGTATAGCACAATTAGAACCACCGCGGACAGCACTATCGCAAGAGGGATGTTTCTTCCCGGGTTTTTCACTTCAGCTTGAGCTGCTGCAACAGCCTCGGCGCCTAGGTACAGTTCGAACAGGTAGGCGGTGGCGGCGAAAATTCCGAGGGCGCCTATTGGGGAAGCCGTTTGAGGAGTTGCGGGCGTTCCGGAAACGAAAGACCAGCCGCCTATGATGAATATGGTTAATATGGCGAGAACTATGCTGGTTATGACGGTTTCGGCTGTGGCTGTTTCTTTGGTGCCTCTCAGGTTGACGATAGAGAACGCTATCACCACAATCACTGCAGTTAACGCCAAGTTGATCTGCGGAAAGAGGTAAGAAACCACGTATGCAAAGCCTATGGCGGACAAGGCGGCGTAAAACATGTTGCTGAGCCATTCAAACCATCCTGTGAGGA
>CAZJQR010000233.1:0-2217 GCA_964548345.1 uncultured Candidatus Bathyarchaeia archaeon
TCCAGAAGATTCATGAGTTTATAAAGCAACATAAAGGCTCTTTGGTCGGTAAGCATCATGAAATATACTTGAGTGATCCTCGCCGAGTAGCGCCAGAAAAGCTGAAAACAATTCTGCGGCAACCAATGAAAACTAATTAGGCTTGTCCTCATGCATCTTGACTGTGCTTTGAAACAAGATTTGCACGCTTAGGGAAGGGTTAGTTATGAAGTATTATTCAGAAGAGGAAATAAAAGATCTGAGACTGGCTTTTGCGCGCGCAACCGCAGTTGCATTTTCTTTCTCCTTTCGTTTGAACTCCAGAGCCCCAGCAACCCCTTCCTTTCCAAGCGAAAACAAATTATTATCCTCACATGTCTCTTTCAAATAACACTCCAAAATAGCATAGTTGTTGCAGATGACCTGGTTTCTTCATATATCACCTCTCCAAGTCTGCTCAAAACCACCTTCCGGTCATACCCAGACCTTACCATAAAACCTTCACGCTGTTATGTTCTGCCCGTTCCAACCCTTGTTTCCCTACCTACACGCCATAAAATTCGGGGTAGGGCTTCTTACAGTGTTTTTCAGTAACTCGTGCTTTCCACTCACCCTACGTCACATCCTTTTTCCAGATGCAAGCAATAGGGCATGGAAACGGTGGTGGTGGATTAAATTTTAGTCCAACCAACCTGACTCGATGGAAGGCAAGAGCGCGCTCAGAAGGCACTTACTCAAAACAGTATACACGGTTCAGAACACATATGATTCTCTCAGGTCATAGAAGAGGGTAGTATAGTATATTCAAATCAATATAGGGATAGGATATAGGTATAGTCGGAAACGAGTATACGGACTTTGGCGGCTTGTGTCTAAATCCTAATTTTAGTTTTGGGAATAAAAGTGTGTCAGGTGACGGTCTTTAGGCACGCAATAGTCATGGCCTAGCATCCCTTCAGAAAATCTTACAGTTACATCAGCTCTGGAGCTAAATAAAAAGAGTTAAAATTTGATGCAGCTAAATTACAAGATAGAAATGCAATAACCATTGCTAGAATTGGTTCATGAGAAATGTTACGAATCAAGGACTCTGGAAAAACCCTGTTCTTAGTACTTTGCGTTATGGGTCTATTTGCCATTCTGAGTTCAACGATGTCTAAGAACCCCGTTTTGAAACCTTTTGCTACAAGTCTTGGCGCCCCAAACGATTTTGTAGGTTTAGTAGCCTCAGCCTCAACCATACCTGGAATGCTCGTCAGCTTACCTGCAGCTTCGCTCTCAGATGTCTTTGGCAGGCGAAAAATCCTACTGTTTTCGGCATTCGTCTTTGCTTCCGCGCCTTTCCTGTACCTATTCGTTACCTCATGGTGGCAGCTGATTCCTGTACGTTTCTATCACGGTTTTGCAACTGCCATTTTTGTTCCAGTCACCGAAGCGACTATAGCTGAACAATTTCCAACAAAGCGAGGAGAGCGCATCTCAATCTTCTCTTCAGTAACCGCTATTGGAAGAGCATTGGCGCCTTTCTTGGGAGGATACATCTTGTTTCTGACAAATTTCGGCTACAGCACTCTCTATCTGGCTGTTGGCGCAGCTGGCGGTACAGCCTTCATTATTGCTTTGTTCTTCTTGATTGAAAGAAAAAGCCCTGAAACACAAAATGGTGGCACTAAAGCGGTCACTGAAAGAATGTTTCATGGATGGCGCAAAGTTGCCAAAAAGCGTGAGGTACAAATCGTAGGCTTCGTCCAAGCGAGTCAGTACTACGTTTTTGGTGCGGTAGAATTCTTCTTGGTGGGCTATCTATCAGAAATTGCAAGACTGGACCCCTTCTTAATCGGAGTAATTATGGGAAGCCAGGTGATAGCCCTAATCTTGGCAAGACCGTTGATGGGACGAGTTTCGGACAGAATCGGCAGGCGGATTCCGATTATTTCTGGCTCAATCATCAGCAGCTTAGTGTTGGCGGCATTTCCGTTCAGCGGCTATTTTCCTATACTGTTGCTGCTTTCAATAGGATATGGAATAGGGTTTGCATTTGTGATCTCTTCGACGTCGCCTCTGATTTCTGAGGTCGCTCCTTCAAATTTGGTGGGCACGTCTTTGGGCTTTCTAAGCACGATGATGGACATGGGGCAAACGCTCGGACCGATAATCAGCGGGATAATTCTCGCAATCACCCTTCAATACTCGGCTTTGTTTTATTCTTTGGGCTTTCTGTTAATATTCTCGACTTTA
>CAZJQR010000234.1:0-2169 GCA_964548345.1 uncultured Candidatus Bathyarchaeia archaeon
ACATCGTCTAAGCTGTCACGGCGCGTGTGAATTTCGCCCCAATCCAACTTTGACTGCTCGGCAGCCGCCAACGCCGCTAAAGCATCAATTTTCTGTTCAAGCGGTATGCTTATCATACCTTTGCGGTACTCTACCTTCAGCTCGGTGTTCGCTTCTATATAATTGGCTAATTCTTTGCTTCCGTGAATTTCCAGCCTCTCTCCTGAACCATGCTCTGCAATTATTTCGTCTACCGTTCCCATAGCCACAATGTGCCCTAAATTCATGATGGCTACTCTGTCGGAAAGCTGCTGAGCCTCGTCAAGGTAATGCGTGGTTAGAATTATCGTTTTGCCCCTTGCTTTCAAGCCTCTAATGACCTCCCATATTGCCCTTCTCGCATTTGGGTCCAATCCCGTGGTTGGTTCATCAAGGAAAAGAAGTTCAGGCGAGTTAACGAGCGCGAGGGCAAGTCCGGTCTTCTGTTTCTGTCCTCCTGACAAGTTCTCGAACATGACTTTGGCTGAATCTTCCAGCAAAACCTCGTTCAGGATTTCTTCAGGGTCTGCTTTGATGCCGAAAAGGTTTGCATAATACCTTATTGCTTCCCTTGGGCTCGTTTTTTCAAAGAACGTGAACTCTTGCGGTATGACTCCGATTTTCTTGTGCAGCTCGTACCCGTTTTTCCACGGGTCAAGACTTAGCACCTTTACGTCTCCTTCATCCTTTTTCCGCAACCCCTCCATGATCTCTATGGCAGTGGTTTTTCCTGCGCCGTTTGGACCTAAGAGACCGAAAATTTCGCCTTTGTTAACTGTAAAAGATATTCCGTCAACTGCTTTTATTTCCCCGTAGTATTTTTTAAGAGAAGAAACCTCAATCGAAATCATGTCCTTTCTCCTTCAGCCGTATGTTCTGACCTTTTTGGTTGGCAGTAATCTAAATTCAACGTATTTACTTTTACGGTATTTCTCTTGCAGTTATAGCTTTCGGATGTAGTTAGAGGCTTCTCCTATAGATTCACTCTCAATCTATACTGTTCTAACCAGTTCCGATTTTTTTCAGAATCTTTCTCCTTGATGTCTCATTAATCATGTTTACCAGAAATGTGACAATATCTTCTGGCGAAATGTACCGTGGGCCTCGTTCGTGAAAAACCTGAATTTCAACAGCGCTCTTGCCGAAAATGGTGCGCAACATGTAGTAATCAAACTTCAACGGGGTTTTCTCTGTGGTGCCTTTGTAGTAGCGTACCGCGCAAAAGAAGTCTATAGTCCGAAAAGGCGTTTTCCTAAGGGCGCTGAGCGCTTTCTTTGCTTCTTCTTCGTCTATGTAGTTGAAGCTTTTAGCTTCAGCTAACCCTGCTTCAAAGATTATTGTGCAGTTGGGCACTGTGGGATAGGCAACTTCCTCAAAACTGAAGGTTCTCCGGTTTATCTCGCGCCACACTCTTATCAGCCTTTGCTGGAGCTTCTTGTTTGAAAAGTTTGTCGAAAAACTTTCTATTCTATGGATGTTTACTGGGAAGTTATCGTAAACCCCTAACATCTTTCGAGGTTCCTGCTTCAGCGTTTTTTCATTTTTTGAACCTTTTCAAGGTTACCCAGTAGCTCGGACAGTGCAGTGCTCAGTTTTTGCAGTTCTTCCACGTTTTCGGTATTCTGAATCCTGTTTTGTATGTCTTCCACTTTCGACAGAAGCGTCTCTTCAAGCTTGTCGTACGCAGCACTGCCCGCTTTTTCTGGTTCTTCTCCCTCTTTTACCACTATTACCTTTTTTTCGTCTTTCGCGCACCATAATGTTCCGTCTTTCAGCCTGAAGAGCGGGGAAGCGCAGACTGGGCATGACAGGTCGGTTAAAGTGGCGCCTTGGCGTAGCAGATCAGCCATGCGTTTTATGGGTTTATCCTCAGTTTTTCCTTGCACTTAGAACCCCAACATAAATACTTGTTAAAGCTTATATAACTTAGTTACTGCGAATTGCATAGGTGGAAGTTTATGGTGCGGAAGAAGAAAGCTCAGGAGTATGAGGAGAAAATTAATCAAGCATTAGCTGTGCTTGGTGCGGTCTCGGAAGACAGCACTACTCCGAGGAACATCAGACGCTCGGCAAAAGACGCTATGGGAGCACTGCAAAGCCCAGAGTTTACGCCTGCGGTGCGGGCTTCAAACGCCGTTTCACTTTTGGACG
>CAZJQR010000235.1:0-2167 GCA_964548345.1 uncultured Candidatus Bathyarchaeia archaeon
TACTCGGCGTCACCGTTCTCGGCTTCGGAGTAACAGGCTACCTTCTACCTTGGACGGTTATTTCAAAATCCGCCACCGACGTAGCAGTTGGCTTTGTAAACTTCTTCCCCGCGTCAATAGCAAACTTAAGCAAGTTTGTTCTCGTCGGGTCAGGCAGCGACACGGCAGAAATAAACAACTTCCTCCACATACACACAATAATTCTTCCCGCCGTCCTGCTCGTCTTCCTCGCCCTCAAGGTTTACATGTACGAAGTGCACGGACCAGCCTACATCTCTGCCTTAGGGAAACCCAAAAAAGGCAAGATTTACCCGTGGTTCCCAAAAATCTTCCTTTACGCCGTCATCCTTTTCAGCGTTTACATTGCCATTCTCGTCGCGGTCTCAGCTCTCGTGCCGCTTGTTCTTCCCCCTGCCTTTTCCCCTGAAACCGCAGGACAGTACGTAGTTCAGCCAGACTGGTACCTTCTATGTATGTATCAGATCCTGAAAATCCAGGCTTTCGAAGGCCAAGAAGTAATCTATGCCATCGCTGCCCTCGGCGTCTTCATGGTTCTCCTGTTTCTGCTCCCCTTCTACGACAGAAGCAAGAGAAGAAAACTCAGCCAGAGACCCGTCTTCACCACAATCGGCGCCATACTGGTTGTCGAGTTCATAACGTTAACGGTTTGGGGCTACCTGACTCCTGGCCAGATTATCCCGAACCTGCAAGCGGTTCTCATCCTTGGCGGGTCAACAGTTGCCACAATCATCGTGATGTGGATAATCTACAGGCTACGTCGAAAAGCACCAGCGGTTGCTTCACCAATGCCCAAAAGCAAAGCACCGATAGCGCCAGCACCTGAACCGCCTAAGGCAATCGCCGAAGGCAAATCAAAATCCACGCGGATAAGAAATCAAATGACGCAAGCCAGCCTGAGCATATTGAGCTGGTTCACAGCCGTCTTCGTTTTCTTCCTGATAGCGGCTTCAGCGTCGCTTGCTTCGCTGGTTAACCTGATTCCGAGCTTTTGGAATGCCGCGCCACTTGGGTTCCTAGCCGCTGCGGTTTTCGCAGGTTCCTTCTACGCTATGTGCCGATTGCTTCGCATTTATGTGGTGGCATATGAAAAACAGAGGAGCGTCAAATGAGTCAGTATCTGAAAGGTCCTGGGTTTATCGCGGTTCTTCTCCTAATTTTCATGATAGTCACCGCAGTTACAATGTGGTCGCTTGATCTAATTGCCCAGCAACGAACGTTCGCCTTCCTCTTAAGCGCTGAACTAATCGCGTTCGCCATGCTTGTGTACCTTTACTATAGGGAAACACCGCAAGATATCAGCCGCAAATGGCTCTTCTCGGGCGCTGCAGCCATTGCGGTGGTTGTCTTGTTGGCCGTTTCAGTGATTTAAGGTACCACAATCACAAGCACTACGCTTAACATCACTATCACTTTGTAAGAAGGAAGTTTCCTCCAGTTTCTTAAGATGTCAAAGCACCGCCATGCGAGGTGTGACTGTACTGCTACACCAACAAAGCGTTTTAAGCTTTCAGCACGATTAATTGAGTTTTGAGGTAAAAGAATGCTTTCAGGTTGGGAATGGATCATAATAGGTGTCGTCGCCATCGTCATCATAATGTGGGGGCCATCAAAGATACCGGAACTTGCAAAAGCCTTAGGCAAAGCGAAAGGAGAATTCGACAAAGCCTCAAAAGAGTTCCGAGAAACCGCCTCAACCACGGCTAATGCTCCAAAGATACGCTCCAACGACGAGATTCTGCTTGAAACCGCACGAAACCTCGGAATCGCAACTGATGGAAAGACACGCGAACAGATATCCACTGAGATAGCTGAAAAAGTCAAGCTGATGGGCGCTTCCGCATAACCGCCACGCTTTTAATGGCTTCAATCAAAAAAGCAGCAGGGGCGCTTTAGCGAGTTGATAAAAGCAAGATGTTGGAATACTGATGCCTGAAACGGTACCGAACACTTTTCTAGGACATGTTATAGAATTAACAAAACGTTTGAAAGTTGTCATTTTCACTTTTGTAACAGCTACAATCGTTATGTTGGTTCTTCCCGGAAACACAGATTTTCTCGCCATGACAGGCAATTACCAACCCTTGATGTCCGTTTTTCTGAAGGCTGTTAGAGAGATGAACCTGCCGTCAGATGTCCAGTTGATAGC
>CAZJQR010000236.1:0-2159 GCA_964548345.1 uncultured Candidatus Bathyarchaeia archaeon
AAAAATACTATTAAGCAGCTTTTCGCTTTAGAAGCAAAGCATGTTCTTTCACGTGGTACTCACGACTGAATGCAATTTGCAGTGCAGGTACTGTTTCGGCGAGTCGCTCGAGGATTTCGCCGAGGATTTCGCCGATTTCGACGTGGATTACGCTTTGCCCAAAAAAGCAGACTACGAATTCGCCTTGTTAGACAAGTTTTGCCGTGAAGACCCAGACTGCGTCTTGACTTTTTACGGAGGCGAACCCCTGCTATGCATAAATGAGATAAAACAAATCATGAGCATGACGGAGCCGCGGCACTTCATGATTCAAACAAACGGGTTGTTTCTGGACAAGCTGGAGCCTGAATACGTTAACCGTTTCCACACGATTCTGGTTTCCTTGGACGGCGATGAAGAGTTAACGGATTATTACCGGGGAAAAGGCACGTTCAGAAAAGTCATGGACAACCTGAAACTGACCATGCGGAACGGTTTCCGCGGCGAGTTTATTGCAAGAATGACGGTGATGGAGCAGACGGACATCTACAAGCAAGTCACATGGCTCATAAACAACGCTGAATTCCCGTTTTCTAGTGTGCACTGGCAGCTTAACGCTGGTTTCTGGGCAAATGATTATGCAAGACGAGGCTTCAAACGCTGGAGCACCGAGAGCTACGTTTCCGGCGTCTGGCGTCTGGCGCGGTTCTGGGTTGACTATATGGAAGCGAAACGCTCTGTTTTGCGGCTTTATCCCCTCTTAGGCGTTGCCAACTCGCTTCTGTCGAACGAAAAAGCTAAGCTTCGTTGTGGCGGCGGATGGATAAACTACGCCATCCAAACCGACGGGTACATAATTCCGTGCCCTACCATGTGGGGAATGAAAAAATACTATTTAGGACACATAAGCAACGCGCATCCGCTTAAACTGAAGAAAATATTCGTGGACGCGCCGTGCACCGAATGTGACGTCTTCAACGTTTGTGGTGGGCGTTGTCTATACGCGAACGTAACCAAACGTTGGAGCGCAGACGCTTACGCCGAGGTTTGCAACACAGTGAGGGAGCTTGTAAACGCGGTAAAGACGGAGCTTCCCCGAATTAACAAGTTGATTGGTGATGGAAAAGCGCGTTTAAACGATTTTGATTTCTTGAAGTACAACGGCTGCGAGATTATACCATAATTTTTCATTGCATCCATTAACTATTGCTTATTTGCGTTTTCTGAAATATGCCAAGTTATCTTTGGTCATTATGTACTCGAATCCAGTTTCTATCAGCGTAGTAATTTCTTGAGACGTTTTCGCAACTTTAACAATGAATTCATCGTTGGCTCCAGTTTGGTAGAGTTGCTTCTCGATATGAATGTAAACTTCTGTGCTTTGTATGCTTTTGTGTCCGAGAATTTCTTTTACGTACCATGGATCTTTGGTTTTATGTTGTTCTATTGTAGCTTTCCAATGTCTTAGTGTATGGAAATGTATCTCCAATAGTCTCTTATTGCCGAGTTTTTGCGAAATTCGTCGGCGTTGCACAAAGAAGTTAGACCGCATATGTTCAGCGTTAGCAAAAATCCTTTCGCCCTTTTTTGGCAGGTTGTTTAACATTTTAATGCTTTTTTGTGTTAATGGCAGGATTCTTGAGTTGCTACCTTTTTCAGCGCTGATTCTTACTGTTTTTTGTTGGAAATCTATCGATGTCTATTTGAGTCGAGAGATTTCGCCACATCTTGCACCTGTGTCCTTAAGCAATTGTAAATAGGTTGCTACTTTCTTCCCACAAGCTGCAATTAGCGTGCCGATTTCTGCTTCTGAAGGCATATATGGAATTTCGGATTCGCCTGAATATTTTGGCTTTTTCCATTGGATGCCCATGAAATCGAACCAGTAACTTAGTATTGGGACAAAATTGCATTTTTTCGTGCGTGAACGGATTGGCGATTTTGAGAGGATTTCTTTTGTGTTTTCAGGGTCGAAAATGTTGGCGCCTCTTTTTAACAAATGTTTTAAAGCTTTTCTGTAGTTGTTTATTGTGCTCAGTTTTCTTCCGTCGTTCTGTAGCTGTTGAAGTAATTTTTCAATGAAAGGAGCCGCTTTGATTTCTATTTCTCGCAGTGTTTGATTTTCTTCTCCCGCAACAGTCTTTGTTTCTGTTGCAGAATCCAATTTTTTCGCTTCCTTC
>CAZJQR010000237.1:0-2153 GCA_964548345.1 uncultured Candidatus Bathyarchaeia archaeon
TTCCATTGTTTTCGGATGTCCTCAACTTTCTGCCATTTGTGCAAAGAACGGCCAGAGACCCAAAGAACTAAGCCATAAAACAGGTATAATTGGGAAATTGAAAAACTAACAGCGAGGCTAGAATAATCTCTAAGTTTCTGGAGTACATTACTAACCTTCATTTTGCCAAAAACATATAAGCACCCAATTAAAGCCAACGAAGCCACAAACAAGGGACAAGAAAACATAAGTAAACCTGTGAAAAACAATCCGAGTGATATAAGCCAAAGCGAAGGAAAAATGCAGTGTATAAAAAACTCGACAGGTAAAATCAACAGACCAAATGACCCATATTTTCTTTGAAACATACAGTCTTTGAAATCCCAGAAAACTCTAATTAACCCTTGACCTCTTCGAACTTTCTGAATGAGCCTAGCTCGAGAGTTCGGAGGAGCGTATTCGTAAAAGACCGCATCTGAATCATAAACGGTACGAAAACCTTTCTTCCTAATAATGTTGGCCATTCTAGAATCATCAGCACTTTTGTTCTCGGGTAATGGCTCAATTAGACAAGCTCGATATGCCGAAAGTTCACCATGAAAAATTGGAGTGGAATCTGAAATACTCTCACCCTCCCTTAGAACATTATATATGGTGCGGTAACTTCCCTCCAATCTCGTTGACGAATTTTCATTAGAGTTCAACAAAACTTGTCGTCCACAAGCAGCTCCGACGGTCTCATCATGGAAATTGCTGAGAATATGCTTTAGAGCGGATTTTTCAAGAAGAGCATCTGAATCTGAGATTATCTTGATAGTTCCAGTTGCCTTGGGATAGGCAATGTTTAATGCGTGTGTTTTTCCCAATCTTTCTTTTTCTCTAATAAAGATTATGTTCATATCCGGATTCTGTCTCTTAAAATCTTCAACTATCTCAGGAGTTCTATCTTTGGAACCGCTATCTATTATTACTAACTCTAAAAGTTCTCTTGGATAGCTCAGTTCAAGCACGTTTTTCAGTTTGGAAGGCAGAGTATCTTCTTCATTATAAGTAGCTACTATCAAAGAAGTTTTAGGGTATAATTCACCTCTCTTCCAGTCAACTCCACGCTTGAGGCGCATTCTCATGAGAAAGTAATAACTCACGTAAATAAAAAGCATGGAGAGACCTATTGTAATTCCACTGATTAACAAAGCATTCAATATCTTATTAACATCCTATTTTTCAATTCCTACACCTGTACATAACATCCCTTTTCTGCCAATTAAATGATGAAAGATTCCGCAGCCATCCACAATTATGGGAGTGCGCATCTTCTCAACCGCATGAATTATGTAATCGTCTTGACTCAACGCCACAAACTCTTCATGCTTTACTGTGAAAATCAAAGCATCAACTGTTGGCAATAACTCCTCCAACTGCTGAACAACTTGGAAATCCGAAATAGGCTGTCGTACTTTTGGATCCCATACTAAAACGTCTATACCTTGTTCGCGAAGCAATCGGGCAATTTCAATACCATGACTATTACGTACATCATCTGTATTTTCTTTGTAAGCAATACCACAAACTATGACTCTTGCATCTTTTAGGATTCTTCCAGCGACTTCAAGTTTTCTTTTAACCAAATTAGCTGTGTAAACAGGCATATAGTCATTAGTCTTTCTAGCCATGAACCACACGGAGGGAAAGCCCCTCTGCTTAGTAATATCCTGAAAAGAAGCTTCCAAATAAACAGGATCTTTGGTTAAACAATATCCACTCACACCACTAGAAGGAAAAGGAATATTATTTCTTGGATAATTATCATTAGCCACTTTGATGACTTCAAAAGCATTTATTCCGTATTTCGAAGAAAGCAACGCAAAATCATTAGCAAAAGCAAACATGGTTTGCCTATAAGAATTATCCAAAAGCTTCACCATCTCAGCGACCTCTGGATTTTCGACAATCAGAATCTTGCCACCTATAGTGCGATATATCTTAGCAGCTTTTTCTGAACTCGCGATATCCATTCCGCCGATCACCTTGGGAAGAGAAGCCATCTCGCTTAGGGCCCTGTCACCCAAAACACGTTCTGGACAAAACGCAAAAAAGAAATCAACCCCACAGGATAATCCGGTTTTTTGTTGAATAACAGAGGCGATTCCTCTTGTGGTTCCAACGGGTAAAGT
>CAZJQR010000238.1:0-2078 GCA_964548345.1 uncultured Candidatus Bathyarchaeia archaeon
TGACTGGCAAGCCCACGAGCAATACAGAGCTTAAATATCTCAACCAAGTATTGCACTCCTTTATAGCTTTCTAACCTGCCAACATACAAAATGGACCTAGAAAAACGCTGACGACGGTGTAATCCCGAGAATTCACTAAAATCGACACCATTAGGAACAACGCATACCTTGCACCCATCAAAACCAAACTGCTCCAATATTAAGTGCTTCTCAAACTCAGAGACTGCAACTACAACATCAGCCCTCAAAAGGGTCCTCTTGCCAAAAAACCTAAACAATTTAAACAAGCAATCTCGGAAAACCGAGTGGCCCCCTCCATGAAAATGCGGGGTAACCACAAACCGCCCGCACTTTGCCAAAAAAGCAAAATGAAGAGGAAAAGCATGAAAACCATGCGCATGAACCACATCAAAATCAGCACTCGCTAAAGCCCAAATCATAGCAGGCGAAAAGAAATAGGCTTTGCCAGGTGCAAAACGCCTAAACCGTCTCACCTTAACCCCATTAACAACCTCAAACCACGCAAGTTCACCAGAATTAGTCGCAAAAACAGTAACGTCATGACCACGCTTCACTAAACCCTCAGAAATCCGCATAACATGCTCAGAAACACCACCACGCCCAGAAACATAAACGCCTGCACAAACCTGCAAAATCCTCATCAACAGCACCACAGACTCAAAAGTTAGTTAACCTCAGAAAACACAGCCCTAAGTCGCCCAGTATTGCTCAGCGGTATCTCATCGACAAACTGGACATTAAAAGTAACATCCAAATCCTCAGCACTCAACGCTTTGGATAGATGCACAGCCAATTCGCTGGCAACAGTCGCAGTATCCTTGAACTCACTTCGTAACTTCAAATAAACCTCAAACAAATCCTTGCGTCTTTGTACAATTCGAAACTGTTCAATATTTCTATAAAATCTAAATTCGCTCATAGCCACAGTTAGAACCCTCGGCGAAACAATTCGAAAATCCGGCAAAGTGACAAACGAGTCTCTTCTCCCTTGAATATTTTTTATTAAAGGAAAAACGCGCCCACACGAACATGAATCACTCGAAGGCTGACTAATATCACCCAAAGAATAACGAATGAAAGGCATAGCAAAATTATACAAACTCGTCAAAACAACCTCACCCTCCTCGCCAGCGCTTACATTTTCGCCATTTTCATCAACAAACTGCATGACCACGCTATCCACATCCATATGATAACCATCGCGTAAAGGACACTGCCAAGCTATCCTGTTCACTTCGGAACATCCGTATTGATCAAGATACTTAGAAGCAAAAACATGCTCTATGAATTTTCGCGCTGAAAAATCAATTGAATCAGAACTGCCAAAAACCATTCTAGGTCGAACATCATTAACACCTAGCCGTTCAGCCTCTTTGGCAATCAAAAACAAAGCCCCAGAATACCCGTCCAAAATATCAGGCTTTGCATCTCGAACGAGTTGAAGTTGACAGGACGGCTGGGCAAAAACGGGTATTAATGTCTGCGCAAAAACACCAATTCGACGTTGTACTTTCAAAGTGTCCCCAAAATGATGGGGGGCTGTTACAAAAGCCCAAGAATCTCTAGGGCGCTGACCACAGCTAATATTTGCACGCAAATAAATTGCTTTGCGCCAATCATCCTCTACGTTGCTCACGAAGACACTGAAAGGTTTCCCTGAAGAACCACTCGTTCGCAGTCTCTTCAAACTAGCAATATTGTGCCCTCTAGAAATAAGGCTTGAAACAGAAACCTTTCTAAAATCATCTTTTGAGAATACAGGAAGCTTGTTTAAATCTTCAACTTTCTCTATGTCATTGGGAGAAATACCATGTCTCTTAAAACTGTCATGATAGAATCGAACAAAATCGTAAGCATGACGAACAACAGCTTTGACACGTCTATCCTGATATTCTTTCAGTCTATTCTTTTTCCAATGTAATCTTCGAAGCCCCGAGGCCAAATAATAAGATATTCTCGCAAAATTTGCCATTATGAAATCCTCAGGCTAAGAGTTTAATTCTTCCATTGTTTTCGGATGTCCTCAACTTTCTGCCATTTGTGCAAAGAACGGCCAG
>CAZJQR010000239.1:0-2071 GCA_964548345.1 uncultured Candidatus Bathyarchaeia archaeon
ATCCTTTTTTATCAATTAATTTTTCAGGTTTTTCATTCATTCTTGTTTTCCTCCAGTTTTTTCTTTTTCTTCTTTAAGAAATTGTGTAATGCGATCTGTTAGACCGCTCGTGTGGGATTCCTCTTCGATCTTTTGAATCGCCGCCATGGCGAGATCCTCGTCCTCTGGGTTTTTTCCAGTGACTAGTATGACTCCGTTGACCCCTAAAATTATCTGGCAGCCCGTTTCCTGTTTTATCATGGAAATCATGGAACCCTTCCTCCCTATAACGCGGGGAACCTTGGACGGAGTTACCTTAATTATCTGTCCACGGGTTATTTTTCCCAAGCCTGGCTCGCCGACCGTGAGCTGCGGGTCATGGGCTCTGTCGTACGAGGCTATCTTGGCAACTATCAAGTCTCCGCCGTTTAGAACCTGAGATAACTCGTCGTTCTGCGGTTTAAATGGTCTGCTTAGGACGTCTGACGCTCTCAGAAGCGCCGTGTAGGGTGCTTTGATGTCCACGGTCCAGCCGCTGAATCCAACTTCTAAGACGGTGCCTATCACCACGTCGCCTACTTTTGGAAAGTAGAATGATCTTAAAGCGACGACGTTCACTCTTTTGTTGTCAGAGTCTGCAAGCCCGATTCTTGAGGCGTAGACCTTGTTTTCTTCCGCGTACGTGTTGTTGCCAGCTAAGTAATCGCCTTCAGCAAGCAGTTCTCCAGGCGTTACCAGCTGTTTCTTTTCAAAATATGTTGGCATAATTCATTAACCTCCAATTTTAAGTTTTTTAGGAAAGTATTTTTGCTTCTCCACTTCCTTTTGTTACGTCTCCAAGTTTGTTGAGAAACGAAGCGTATGCGCCAGCGGGCATATCTATTATGCCGTACCATGAGCCGTCTGCACGCCATTCTTCCTTTTTGATTTCGCCGAAATTTTTAAGCGCCCCGTAAGCTCTTGCCGAGTGCTCCGCGGGCACACGGACAACCACTGATATCTGTTCGATTTTCAAAGGCAAAATTGGCCGCAAAAGTTTCACGATTTCTCTGGCTTGTTCTTCCACGGGTTTGTGCGCGTCTATTGTGTAGCGGATTTGTTCCATGGCGTTTTCTATGCGTAGAGGCGGGTGCGGAAGGTTGGTTTTCGGGTCAACTGCCTGCCTTGATATGAAGTCTATTATCTGTTTTCTTTTGTCCTCCACCATCTTGCGCCTTTGCTCTGTGGTAAGCTGAAGCGTGCCTTTTTTCAATATTTCATCTGCGATTTTCAAGGGGTCGGTTGTTTCGAAGGCTTTGCGCATAGTCTCCTCGGAGACTTTGGTGCCTTTGTTGGCGTCCGAGAAGATGATTTCAGCTGCTAAAACTTCGGATGTTCTGGTGGTTTTTCCTGTACGGTAGTCTAACGCTTTTTCTGGTTTCACCAGAATTTCAAAGTGCTCGTTATCTTTTGTTAAGCGTGCAATGGTGTACTTATCGCTCATCAAGTTGTCACTTGCTCGAACCCAGCTCTTTGATATAGCTTTCTACTTTATCGTCAGTCAACATTTGCAGCTGTTTTGTTGCCGTGGGTATTATGGCGATTTTTATTCTAGGCGGCAATTGCCTCGCTTCTAACGCTTTCATCAGACATTTCACTGTGAGCTGCGTGTTTTCTTCCAGATTCAGGTTTTCGCGGTACTCCTCTTTCAATATCGCCAGCACTGTTTCTCTTCCTGCGCCTAAGGCTGTGGCTTTGTAGCCTCTGTAGGTTCCGCTGGGGTGCGTCCCGAAAACGTGTGAACCGGTTTTGTCGACTCCGCCGAAGATTATGCTTACGCCGAAGGGTCTTACACCAGCGTGCTGCGTGTACATCTGCTGTATGTCGCATATCCGTTTGGTTACAACTTCCACGTCCATGGGTTCGTCGTAGGTGAGTTTGTTGCTTTGCGCGTATATCCGCGCTTGATCGATGAGTATTCTGGCGTCGGAGCTTAAGCCGACTATAGCGGCGCCTACGTGCTCGTCAACCTTGAAGATTTTCCATGAGTATTCCGCTTCTTCAAGGGGTTCTATGTTTTCTTCTGAGCCTAAAACCACGCCTTCTGGGCATT
>CAZJQR010000240.1:0-2056 GCA_964548345.1 uncultured Candidatus Bathyarchaeia archaeon
TGACTGCGTAACCGTTCAATATCCATTTCCTGCTTCATTATAGTTTCCTTTGAAGTGTTAAACTTGGTTTCGTACTGCGTAACCTTAGCCTGCAACGCTTCCTTCTCCAAAGCAACAGCGGACAATGCGGTCTCCTTTTCCTTTGCGATGTTAGTTAACTCGTTGATCTGCGCATTGTTGTTTATCATGTTCTCCGCTGCCTTCTTCTTAGTGGAAAACAGTTCACTACGAGTTTTAAGCCACTTGTAAGCTGTACCTATGAAACCAGATACTACGCCGAATATGCCGCCGAAACCCATCCAGTTCGTGGTTGAAATGCCTGAAAGGTCAATGTGAGTTATCATGTACATTATAGGGTTCCAAATTGACACGCCAGGTTCTAAACCGAGAAACCATAGAACAATTGTTACAGCTACCACTGCGATTACGCCGAGAGCTATCCATTTTATCAGTCCCATGTTTCTTTACACTTCCGGTTTAGACAGTGGATTACACGTTGCCTCCGCGTCGTGTGCGATGCGAAGCTTATTCACCAGGTCTTGCTGCTCCGCGACGGCGTGCAGTAGCATGTCTGAGTCTTTACGGTCAAACTTTACGATTGCAGTGTCTGACTCCACCATGCTTCGTGTGCCATTGTTTCGTTCACGGCCTAACGTGACGACTGTGTGGGTGACTGCCATATCATCGGGAAAGAAACGGGTGTACTCGCCTACCCCTAACGTTTTGCCGAGGTTCAAGACTTCCGTGAGGTTAGTTGAGTTTAACAGGTCCACCGCGTCCTCTGACTCTAACGTGCTGTCCACGTCGTTAATCAACTTCTTAACTACTCTGCCTGTGCGCATAGTTTACCCTGCCATAGCGAAGTCTTTAAGCCAATTAAGCAACTCGTCAAACTGCTGTTCAGAATAGCTGATTTTACGTGCGTTCTGGTACCATTCACCTTGCGGATCAAAAATGTCCTTCGTGATTATCTTTGGGCCTTCGTATCCGCCTTCGATAACGGTTTTCTCAGAGCCGTCACTGTTGGTTTCAGTTTGGAAGAACGTGGGGAAATACTTCACGTTGGGGACACGCAGCGACTGTATGGCACTGTACGTTGAGGGGAAGCAGGCTTTAACGAAGTTTTCAATGTTTTGCTGGCCGATGTAAGGGTCTAACAGGTCGAACCCCACACGGTTCGCTATAGGCTTCAGTTTATCCCACGCGGTAATCAGCACAGCTACGCCTTTAATTGGTCTGCCTGTGTTAACAGACTTGTAAGTCATAAGATCCTCTAGCATACGCACAAGGTTTACGTCAGGATCCTGTGACAGGCCAGTTTGGTCTTTTTCACCTTCTAACTGCACGCCTAAACCTTTCGCCCGCGACGCTTTAATGCAAATGATGTACCCGTCTGACTCGCGCATGTCGTTTATAGCGGTTTGGATTTGGCGACGTGCTATTGCGCCTGCGGTGCCTGTTTGCGCACGCACTTGTCTAATCACTTGTGTTAACGTTTCACCAGGCAAATCGCAGATTGGCACTTGCAGGAGTTTGTGCCATAACTGTTTCTTCACAGGTTTGCCGATTAAAGGAATTTTAGCTGATATGAACCGTTTCCACTCTAAGAGTAGGCCTGCGCTGCTGTGGAACCCGTAGTAACTGGTGGTTTTCGCCGGGAAATGCCCGTCTCTTAAGTTGCTTACGTCCTGATGTATGTCGCTTCCCCGTTCCAGCGTGCGACAGTAGAATGGCGTGTCAGTGTGCGCGGTGGCTGCAACTTTAGCTTCTGCTCTCATAACGATGCCGCCGACAGTTGTTGTTTTCCCCGCGCTTGGCGTGCCCATCATTGCGATGCGGTTGCCGTAGGGGAACGCGCTGGCTGGCGGTGCCTGATCGGGCGTGCCACGTGACAAATTGATGTTTAAAGTTTCTAACGCGTCTTGAACGCTTAATGATTCACTCATGCTTGTTCAACCTGTGTGTCTTCGCCGAAGATGGGTTGATTCAGTTGGGATTGTAGAGGTGCTTGTGCGGGACTTGCTACGAGAACCTTTTTAGCTGCGTAGTTTTTGCG
>CAZJQR010000241.1:0-1971 GCA_964548345.1 uncultured Candidatus Bathyarchaeia archaeon
TTGACGTCACTACGGGAAAAGTGGTTTCGCCCCCTGCTGAAGCACTCGGACGCCCAGACATAGAGGATTTGCAAACGTATTTGGTGAAGGTTGAAGACCAATACATAATGATTAAAACTTAGCTAAAAAAGGGGGAATTTGCGGGTGATATCTCCACTGTGGCGGGGGTTCAAGTCCATCCACGGTCGGATTAGTACTGGGAGGCGTTTCCAAAATAACACACAGCGACGAGATCTATGCCAATTATTTCATAAGCGTATCATAACATGCGTATGCACGTTAATCGAAGAGATTACCTCGTTCAACGCTTTTTTCAAGAACTACTTTTTTTGATTTTTCTAATCGATAAGAACCCTTGCAATCTGATACGCGCTTTAATTTTCCAAGATACAAGGAATATCGGTCATAGTAGACGTCGGCCTGCCTCAGCAGCTTGGTGTAGTGCCTCGCGCCCACCTTCTTCTGGATCCCACTCCTATTAAGTCTGCGATGCTCTCGGGGATAGCCAGCTTCTCGCTTATCATGGTGTCGAACCGAACTTGCTATGCCTGAGATTACTGGACCGCCAAAGCTATGAAAACTTTCGTGAGAACAGGATTCTCTGTTTTGCTTTTATTGAATCGGGCACATAGTATTTTTCGATCCAAGAACTTTCTGGTTTCAAGTAGGAACTTTTCTTCTCTTCGGAACCAGCTTTTGCTTTTTGATTATTCATGACGTAGCGGAAGTAGAAGTGGTTGAAGAGCCTGAAGAATTCTCCCATGTAAATATCAGCAACTCGGGTGTCGTCTTGGATCACGAGCATATTTTCATCGTTATCCTTTGTCGAGGCTTCACTGAAGTTTGCCGAGCCTGTGATAACCGTCGGGTTATTGCTCAATGGGTCAATTAGCATAAATTTAGTGTGAACATACTTGACGTGATGGTTATAGCCTGTTAGGACTTCTCTGGTCCACCTGTGAAGGGCATCCGTGAAATGTGAACCCACCGCAATCCTAACATCCGGATCTTGCGAGAACACTTCAAAGTTGTTTGCCTTACTATTCAGAAGCACATATCGAAGGTACTCTTTGTCCTTTCCAAGAATCGCTGCCAAAAGAGAATGCACTCCGAAAGCCGCGGTGAGACACACCGTTTCCTTGGCAGCATCCATCCTTTCCGAATACCATTCAAGCGTCTTCAACTCTTTCTTTGGACTGAATAAGGGAGTAATGCTGTTCGGGCAACATTCACTTTCTGGATCCGGTGTCTCTCTCCCAGTCCACCCCTTAAGATAATCGTTCCTCGGTCCTGGATCCTTCGCCAGCTCGACCCAGTAATCATAGTATTTCTTAGCCACCTGCTCATCCCGGACCAGATGCCCCACATTGGCCTGCCCGAAAATTCCGCCGTTAGTGAAGTTCGTGGAACCTGTCCAAACTTCTAACGGAACGCCATCTTTCAGCAACACGATAAACTTGTTGTGAGAGATGTAAGATTTCGGCTGGGTGCGCCTTATCATCAAGGACCGAATGTCAGCCCACTCGATCGATTCGTCATTTGCGTCTCTGGGATACTCCTGCCTTGAATCGTACACTATTTTTACGTCTGCACCGTTCTCCGATGCCCGCCTGAAAGCTTCCAGAACGGGATAGTAGGTGAACTCGTACACCGACGCTCTCAGACCGTACTCGCCGCTGTTTGCCCTGTCAATGAATCGCAAGATTGCCTCTTCGAGGCCCCGGGAGAGCCATATGAACGCCTCTCGATCCCCAATTTCTTCTGGAGACTTGTTGCCGAACTGCGCAGAATAGGCCTGGCTGCCCGCAACTCCTCTGTTGAAGTAAACAGCGTGCTTTCCAGAATCCTCAGACTCTGTTTGTATCCTGATCTCAAGAGGCGGGCCCTGCACAAGATTATTAGGCGTCCCCGTCATCGGCACCACTCTGTAGGTGTAATCATGGTTAATCTTGGCTGTATAGTCCCCCCATT
>CAZJQR010000242.1:0-1966 GCA_964548345.1 uncultured Candidatus Bathyarchaeia archaeon
AAATGGGACATGCGGACATTGTTGGGAATAGCGACGTTTCTTGGAATAATCGGGGTATTCTCGACCTTCGGCATTCTCTACATTGGATTGATTGTATTGAATTTAAACCCACTAGTGCTCCAATCTTTCATTTACCTTAAGCTTTCAGTGGCGGGACATTTAACCGTCTTTGTGGCTAGAACAAAAGGTCCGTTTTGGTCTGTGAAGCCAGCAAAACCTCTCCTTTTCGCGGTCATTGCTACTCAACTGGTTGCCACATTGATCACGGTGTACGGAATTTTGCTTCCTGCAATGGGGTGGGAACTGGCTCTTCTTGTTTGGGGATATGCACTGTCCCTCTTTGTAATAACTGACTTTGCAAAAGTACGCTTATACAAGCTGATGAACCACACGGGTATTGTATTCCATAGGTGAGGCTCATTCAAAGCGGACAGCTACATTAGCGCTTGAGCTTTTGGACGAAAACTTTGGGTCATTTTTGCAACTCCTAAACCATAGCTAAATTTCGTGCGCGCTAAACTCGAATCGCATGTTGCCTAGACTTATGTAGGCGAGCGAAAATAGCTTATGCAAGAAATTACAGATAACAAACTAATGGACTTTTGAGAGAAGGAGGTGAAAAAATGGGCGATAGGAAGTTGGAGCTTGTATTCGTTGACAAGGATGGGAAATGGTATCCTTTAGATGAGGTCAACAGTGCGGAGTTAGCTGAAGGTCTTGAGAAGATTTCTAAAGAAACTGCCAAGAGGTTGTTATTGCAGAAAGAACAACGATAGAACCTATTCTGTCTTTGAGGAATTATTAATCAAGCATTAGTTCTCTTCAAAAAAACGAAAGTTTTAGTTTCCCAAAACAAATATGAGGTAATAGGTGTTTTCTAGAGTCGCTTTGTTCCTTCTAAAAACCCTGTTGCATCATTCTCAATTGGTTGAAGTCCGTAGCCCATACTTCTAAAGAAACCAATTGCTTCATCATTGCAAGGGTCAATGCCAACAGTATTCATTGTGGTAGCGCCATGTGCCTTAGCATTTTTCTCTATGTATACCAGCCGTTTTCTGCCATACCCTTTACGCTTTTCCTTACGTGCGGTATGTATTTCTTCCAAAAAACTGTACAGTAAGGTCTTAGCCCAGGACACAATTTCTCCATCCGCAAAAAGCCTTAAGGTGATTTCGTCGTCTTGTTCGCTTTCTTCTTGGGTTTCAACTATTTTCTCAATTGCAGCATTTTCTGGATGTTTTTCATTCATTTAGAATCGCTCAGTGCTACGTTAACTAGTTCTTTTGGTTTGCTATTATGCTTTTGGAAATTCGAGCAGAACGCAAGTTATATTTAGACAATTATTTAGATTAGCAGTTTGTAATCAGGTGACTTTTATGCCATGGCTTCCAATAGTCTTAATAATAATTATTGTTCTCCCGATGATAATACTTGGTTACTTCCTGATTAGGAGCTTCTTGAGGGAATACACTTATGATGTGCCCTCCAAAACACTATCAAAACGCGCGCCATTTTCTGGAATATGCGTAACCTTATTAGCAGTAAGTATATTGGGCGTTCCCGGTTATTCAATAATGGGCCAAATACTGGATAGCGAGTGAAAGATGAAATGGATTACATAACCATAATTGGATTGGCGGCAGCTGCACTGGGAGGGATTTCGCTTTTTCCCCAATTACTGAAGGTTTTACAGACTAAATCTACCAAAGACATTTCTCTTGGAATGATAATAATATTTTCCAGCAGCATATTTTTGTGGCTTGTTTATGGAATTTTGATGGAAAATTCGCCCATAATAATCGCCAATTTTTTTGGTTTTATCCAAGCGCTTATTATCCTATTATTTAAAATAAAATACAAGTGAAAAGGTGGTGTGCGTTGCGTATAGCGCTCGCGCTTGTAACAAATCAAGATTTTTCAACAACGGCTTTAATAATGTCTTCTACGGGTCTCACTTGTCGAATTT
>CAZJQR010000243.1:0-1960 GCA_964548345.1 uncultured Candidatus Bathyarchaeia archaeon
GCCTCTCGAGCCGTGGACCCGGGTCCGAATCCCGGCCGGAGCACCACACATTTCTGTAACCATCTACTGCCAAGAACGGTGTCGGCACGTAATCTCAGATAGTTCATTAAGTCACGTTAGGAGTTCAAAAAAGAAAATGGTGGAAGTTATAGGCCTAACATGCCCAGCAGGTTATACTGGACAATCAGCGCCGCAAACAACGAAGCAACAAGCGACATCACCGTAATCATCGTGTTCAGCGAAGGTCCAGCAGTGTCTTTGAATGGATCGCCCACCGTGTCGCCAACCACAGCCGCCTTGTGGGCGTCGGATCCTTTTCCGCCGTGAACACCTGTTTCAATCAGCTTCTTGGCGTTGTCCCATAATCCGCCAGCGTTTGACATAAGCAGCGCCAGCAGCAAGCTCGACAGTATTGCGCCTGCCAAGAAACCGCCTAAAGCTTGGATTCCGCCGACGAAGCCCATGACTAGCGTGGCTACGATTATGACGACACTTGCGGGCATCAACTCGCGAATGGCGCCTACCGTGGCAATGTCCACGCATTTGGCGTAGTCGGGCTTAACGCCTGGCTTCCCCTCTCGCAGACCGGGGATTTCTTTGAATTGCCTTCTGATTTCAGCTATCATTCTTTCTGCATTTTTGCCAACTCCTAGCATCAGCATTGCGGAAAATACGGCTGGAATCGCGACACCTATAAGTGCGCCCATCAAGACGAGTGGGTCCATGATGTCGAAGACAGGAGTAGGCCCAGATTTCGAAGCAATTTCTTGGAAAGCAGCCAGTAACGAAATTACTGTTAAACCTGCAGCGCCAATTGCGAAACCCTTAGTTATCGCTTTTGCCGTGTTTCCTGCGGCGTCAAGTTGGTCTGTGATCGCGATGACTTCCTCGCTGAGTCCAGACTGCTCCGCCACGCCTTTAGCGTTGTCAACGATTGGACCGTAGGCGTCGTTGGAAACTGTTAAGCCAACGATTGAAAGCATGCCGACCGCAGCTATGGAGATTCCGAATACGCCGTAAGAAACGCCACCCAGAGGTTCCAGCAGTTTGTATGCAATAGCTGCGGCAATGCCAATTCCGATTAGGGGGAGAAGTATGCTTCTGAGACCGTATGAGAAGCCTGTGATTATGTTTATGGCTGGACCGCTTTTTGATGCTTCTGCAGTTTTAATCACGGGTGTTTTGTCTTCTGATGTGAAGTAGTCGGTTGTTACGCCTATTATGACGCCTGCAACCAAGCCTATGGCGGCTGCGCCCCAGATTTCCCAAGGATAACCAAGGTAATAGGTGGCTATGGCAGTGAGAACGCCGAAAATAGCGCAGGTTATGTACGTTCCCATGTTAAGTGCATATCCTGGGTTGCCTTTCTTGCCAACTCTCACTGTGAAAGAGCCGATAATTGAAGCGAATATGCCCACGCCAGCAAAAACCAATGGAACCTGTATGTACAAAGTGCTACCGCCGATTGAAAGAGCAGCACCAAGTATCATCACAGCCACGATGCTTGCGACGTAAGAGTCAAACAAGTCCGCTCCCATCCCAGCCACATCACCCACGTTGTCGCCTACGTTGTCTGCTATGACGGCGGGGTTTCTCGGGTCATCTTCAGGTAGGTCAAGTTCTACTTTGCCTACTAGGTCAGCGCTGATGTCTGCGGTTTTGGTGTAGATCCCGCCACCTGCTTTGGCGAAGAGTGCAAGAGAGCTGGCGCCGAAGCTGTAAGATAGTATTGCTGGGACTTCTTCTGCCGGCGATAACCCAACGATCGCATAGACTATGCTTATGCCGAGTAAGCCGATTCCAACAACGGCGAAACCCATCACTGCGCCTCCGCGGAAGCCTATTGGGAACGCTTTGTTCAAGCCTTGTTGTGCGCCGTTTGCCACCTTGGCGTTTGCCTTGGTCGCAACTGTCAAGCCAAGGAATCCAGCCAACGCGGAAAATGTGGAGCCGAAAATGT
>CAZJQR010000244.1:0-1927 GCA_964548345.1 uncultured Candidatus Bathyarchaeia archaeon
AGATTGCCGTGAGAGTGTAAAAAATGAGAACAGTAATTATAGATAAAACAATCGTGCTTTCATCTAATACCATCGTAGATGGCGATTCTCTTGAATTAATAGCTGAAAGGCAAGGTTGCATAAAAGAGATACAAGAAGACGGAATTATAATTTGGAAGCGCGACAAATGATTGCTGGGCAGTTCGTTAAAGGCAAAATCGACGGCATACAGAAATACTTTAAGTCTGCTAACTTACGCGACATCCTATCGAGAGATAAGCTTGACGTTCTTGAGGCGTACATGGAAGTCGGCGAGTACCCCCGTTTCTTTAAGGAAGACAAAGTTTTGTCGCACACCCGCATCGTCGAGGCAGACAACACTGACGGCAGAAGAGACGGCGTCGTAAACCACACGGTTCTCTACAAGTTTCCCCAGCACGTCATACAGGACACCGTACGGTACACTTTCGATTTAGACTTGTTCATAAGCGAGATATTAGAGGGTCAACGCCTCTTTCACATGCCTGCTATGCCGACGCTGCCAGACACGGACGCAGGCATAATCTCTGACCCTCCACCAATCGAATGGGAGGTGGAAAAATAGTATATGCCATTTGAAGGAAACCGCATCTACCTTATAACCGCAGTTGTAATAGGCGCCATCATAGCAATAATAATTGGAGCTGGCATAGCAGCCAGCAGCCAACCCCCGCCAGCTAATAGCCCACCCAGAAACTCGCCGTCGCCCACACAGTACCCTAAAACGTTAACTTTCACCATCACCGCAGGCGTCGGCGCCCAACAAATCAAAATCACCAATTTAAACACGCCCGCCACGATCATACTTACGCAAAGCGACTTTCCCGCCACGCTCAACTGCAACAGCGGTGACGTACTCACCTTCAACGTGTTAGCGAAAGAAGGTTACAGCTTCAACGCGTGGCTCATAGACGACGGCACATGGCAGAGCAAGAACCCGTTGACGTTGAAGACAAGCAGCAGCTTCAGCATGGAAGCCGCTTTCCTCATAAACGACGTGGAGGTCACACAGCAACCATGAACACAATAATAAAAGTTTTCGTTGCCATCGCGTTAATCGCAGCTATCGCTGTGCTCGCAGTGTACGTTATGGGCATGTTCCCGCAGACACAGCCGTACGCGGATGCAGCGAAAGACTTCGCGTTAAAAGCTAAAAACTACGTGACAGACAACATCCCCACAGTTATTGGGGCTGGCGGTATAGTTTCAACCTTCGGCGGCGTAGCTCTCAGCCAAATCAACAAGGCTAAAGACAAAGTTGCCGAAGTTAAAGAGTCAGCTAACACCGTGATCAGCGGCGTCACCGCAGAGAAAGATAAGCTTATGGAAACCGCGAAAACCGCGATAGCGCAGAAGGAAACCGCTGAAACCGAACTATTAAACCTTAAAGAACAGTACGGCAACTACCAGACGGTGCTGGATGGGAAAGACTTGGAGATTGAACGGTTGAAAAGCCAGCTTGACGGCTTAAGCAAACTTAACGTTGACTCGTTAAGCGATAAAGTCAGCACGCAACTCGCGGAGAAAAACCGTGTCGCATAGGAGGTGAAACAGCTTGAACATTAGAGGAAAAGAAGTGAGTGCAGCATTCATCATCGCGTTGCTGGGGGCTCTTATGCTTATCGGAGTTGCAGCGTACGCAGTCACCTACACTCTTCAACAGAGCAACGCGGAAATCGTGGACGTACAAGAAAAAGTTGTATCTGTTCCGTTAACGCTCACAGTTGACAAACACGGTATAACTGAAGGCGACTCAGTAACAGTCACCGTTAAAGCAGTAGCAGCCGCAGGAAGCAACGTAAACGGCCAAACGGTGAAGCTCTTCGACGGCGACGCAGAAGTTGACAGCGCAAACCTTGTGTGGGACGGCGTAAACTGCAAAGCCGTATTCATAGTAACACCCACAGTG
>CAZJQR010000245.1:0-1910 GCA_964548345.1 uncultured Candidatus Bathyarchaeia archaeon
CCAAGAAAACCCCGTCATATATCACTGTGTAGACCTGCACACTGGCGAAGAGCTATGGGCTAAAACCTTCCTTGACAACCGAACCATAGCCTTCGGTCAGTTGATGTACTGGGATTCGTACAACATGCACGCCGTTTTCCCATACTTATGGGTAAGCGTTGGCAGCACGTGGCAGGCATTTGACGCCTACACTGGAGACTGGCGATATACCGTCATGCATGTTCCTTCGGGCACCACACTGTTCGGTCCAGAAGGTGGAATCTACAGATTACAGGTCAACTTGGCGAACGGTTGGATGGCTTTGTGGAACGAAACTGCTATTGGTTCTTGGGAAGGAAGCTGGGGAAACACCGTTCAAATGCAAACGCTGGATGCTACAGCGAACAACACCGCGGCCAAACGCGCATGGAGTTGGAATGTGACAATACCAACGGACTTACCAGGGAGCGTGTACGCGCAGTTTTTCGGCGATAGAATAGTAGGAGCGGACATAAACCCCACTGCGGTCACAATGTGGAGCTTAAGCTTAGAACCTGGTAAAGAAGGAACGTTGCTGTTCGATAAAACTTGGAATGCGCCTGCTGAATGGGCGGCAGGCAACCTAACCGCAAGCTGGGCGGCTTCGAGTTTGGAAGACAAAGTTGCAGTTCTATGGATTAAAGACACTAGAAACTACTATGGCTTCAGCCTCGACACAGGGGCTTATCTTTGGGGTCCAACAGAATCGGAGGACTATTTGGACATTTATGATGTCCCCTTAGCGAAATATGGATACCACGACATTGCTTATGGCAGATTTTACTCAACTGGTGTCGCCGGAATAATGTACTGTTATGATGTTCAGACAGGCGATTTGTTATGGACCTACAATGCTACAGACCCTTATAATGAAATCTTGTGGGCTAACGACTGGTGGTTGGATACGTGTTTCATTACTGACGGGAAAATCTATCTGGGTCATGAAGAACACTCTCCGATAAATCCTCTTCCGCGTGGTGCACCCTTCATTTGCCTTAACGCCACAACCGGAGAGGAAATTTGGAGGGTAAATGGCTTATTCCGCCAAAACCACTGGGGAGGACGCGCAATTATCGGTGACAGCATAATAGCGACGATGGACACATATAATCTGATGGTGTATGGCATAGGTAAGGGACCAAGTGCCACAACGATTTCAGGGCCAGATGTAGGTGTGCCGCTTGGTAAATCGGTGCAGGTAAGAGGTACAGTGACAGATGTTTCTCCGGGCACGAATGATGCCGCTTTGACGATGCGTTTTCCGAATGGTGTTCCTGCTGTTTCTGATGCGAACATGAGCGAGTGGATGCTGTACGTTTACAAGCAGTTTCCGCGTCCAGCAGACGTTGCAGGCGTTGAAGTAGTAGTAAGTGTGATTGATCCTAACAACAACAGTTATGAGGTAGGCAGAACGACAAGCGACGCAAACGGCATTTATGGCGTAGCGTTTACTCCGGAGGTTCCTGGCAAGTACACAGTCATCGCCAGTTTTGACGGTTCCGGTGCTTACTATGGATCGTTCGCTGAGACAATTATAAACGTTGAAGAAGCACCCGCTGCTACACCCGTACCTACACCAACGCCAGCACCCATGACCGACACGTACATCTTAGGCATAGGCGTCGCCGCTTTAATCGCAATCGTAGTTATCGGGCTAGTAATCATCCTGATGCTCAGAAAACGATAAGCAATAGGTGAGAAAAGCACAAACCCATTCCCCTTTTTTTAGTTTAGCTATTCGCAATCATAAATCAAACATGAAAGAGAGGGGCTGAAAAGGACTCTGAACGGGAAAAAGCAATGGCAGTTTCGCTTCAAGCAAATTGCGTTCTTCTATTCTCCTTTAATTTTCTTCCGTTCAGAGCCTCAGCAAACCCTCATTAGTCTAAATG
>CAZJQR010000246.1:0-1900 GCA_964548345.1 uncultured Candidatus Bathyarchaeia archaeon
CCCAAAGGAGTATCTTGTACTCGTTGCATTCATGTGTGCTGCAATGAAGATATGAAATTGAGAGAATAGGGTTAATACGCTTTTCAAACAGTAAGCATTCTTTAGGTTGTATCTGAAGCTTACCATCAGGAAGGCGTAGGCAGACCTCCGAGAAGACTGATTGGCATCTTCAAAGTGTTTATAATGAAAAGAGCAAGCAGTCCGCACTGTGTTTTCCATTTAACCTGAATAAGCGTACGTCACGCTCTAAGCTATAAAGAAGGTTACTTTTGAGAAAGCGTGCTAACAAAGTAACAACTTTATTGATTCTTTCCTTTTCTCTTTCGTGGTTTCCCATTGCAACCTTTTCCAGGCTGTCCTCTACCTTTTCCAGAGCCATCTTTCTTCGGAACCTGTTCTGGCATGTTACCACCTCTTAACCGTTTTTTCCAAATGAGATAGAATAACTACGGCTATTAAATTCTTCCAAGAAATCATTCGGTTCAGAGCTAATCCCATTTTGCATGTAATAATTTAGTTTCTTTTCCATTTCAGCAAGGTCGCTTTCAGCAATGATGTTCTTCATTGGGGTTGCCTTTCTAATCGACTATAAGACGCGATTTCTACAAAAAATGTTTGCTGTAGCGTTAATTGCTGATTCTACAGAGGCAGCCCGTATACTCGATTCCGACTATACTATATACGTACCCTTTATTGATCTGTTTTCTAGAATACTACCCCTTCTTCTGGTCTGATCTGAAATATACTATGTCCTGAATCCTGTATACTGCCTTGAGTCATGCCTTCTGAAGTGCACGTGCCTTCTGCAGCTTGGTTGGTTGATTAAAATTTAATGCAAGATTATTATAAGAACGAAACGTTCCAACAAGTGGACAAACACGTGCAAAAGCGCACGCACACAAATTCTGTTGTCAAAATTTCCTCAGGTCTTAAATGGAACTAGAGCCTTTGGAAAGGGAAATATTTGGGCGCGTGTCATTTTCTGGAGGTTTTAGGTTGATGGTTGGGGAGGTGGTGGTGGAGTAGGGGGCGCCGTGGCTGATGTTTTTCTTAAGGCAAGATAGAAGTGTACTGATGAAACTGTGAAAACGACTCCTGCGATCCAGCTTATGATGGCACCGATGTAAGCACCGACAAATGGAATAAGCCCAAAACCGAAGCTTAGGATTATGTCCGCCACGATCACGATTACTATGAAAACAATGACTTCCCCGAGGTTTTTAATTACAAAGTCAACTGCCTTTTTTGTGCTATCGATGGCGCCCGTCCCTTCAACCATTGCAATTGTTATTATGAACAAGGCTACAGGGATCAGGACAAATGTGATGAAGCAGACAGCGGCTATTACAGCGGCAAGAATCAGAGTGCCTAATCTGTTTATTACAACGCCGAAACTCTTGTTCAAGTTTATTTGGCGCTCATTAATTTTGTCGTTGATCATGTCAACGACCATGCAGCTAGCAATAAAACCGAATAGTGCTGCTATAAAGTAGCCGCCCCAGATAAGCCATGGATTTGGGATTACGCCGGAGACCAATCCGAGAATGTTGTACTGAATCGGAAAGACGACGTAAGCTAAAAGTAGGAATAACAGTTGAATGACTATTGGAACAAGTGATGGAACAAACAAAATCGGATTTTTAGTTGAAGAATCAATGCCCTTCGATAAGGCTTCAGTGGATTTTGAAGACATAGCCATCAGACTCATCAGCACTTCGTGCTATTTTGCTTATATAACTTGTTATTGATCTTAACCGAAACCATACTAATTTAAAACGCAGACAACATTAATTAATCGAAAGATGAAAACGCGCGCTTGTTATAAGAACAAATCGTTCCAACAACTGGACTAACATTAACGAATAATGCGGGCGGAAGCATAAATATATGTAGAAGTTAA
>CAZJQR010000247.1:0-1897 GCA_964548345.1 uncultured Candidatus Bathyarchaeia archaeon
AAGGTTCGTAGGCGAACCATGATTTTTGTGATGCTTCAACGGCTGAGTGAAACAAAGAATTTTTCACCGAAAAATAATTGTCAAAAACTTGGTAAAAGGTATTTTGCTTTTTATTGTGTGGCTGTGAAAGGGAAATCTCAAGTTCGGTACAGAGACCTCAAGACGGGTCGCTTCATCAAGAAACCATAACGCAAGCTATCAAGCGACTAGAGTAATAGGTTTAAATATTAACTTGCGAGAAATCGGTTTGCTGATGCTAAAATGTCAATTTCGAATGAATGGGTTGTTGCAGTTTTCAAGTGCAACACCTTATTGGCGAAGAAAACGATTGTTGAATTCTATAGGTTTGTTGATGACCTTAAAGGCGTTCGAAGCCTACATTTCTTAATAAGAGACAGAATTGATGACGAGGTTGTTTTCAGCTTCAGAGTGATGGTTGACCCAAAATTCAAAGAAATAATCAAAAGCAAATCGGCTAACAAACTAGGCACTTTGTTGAAAACAGAGAAATTTGCTATTGACCCAACTGGTAAAAGTAATCTAGCTCAGTATGTTGCATGGTATCCTGAAAAGAGAATCGTAGATTTTGGGCAAAGCAAGTTTGTTCAGTTTATTGATGTTCTCAAGAATATGAGCGCTATTGTCATTGAGATGATTGAGAATGACTATTTTGCTTCAAACGAACGAGTTGAACTATCACATGTTATGTCTTGGATGCTTGGATGTACAGAATATGGGTTGCTAAGCACTAAAGGGATGGAAATAGGATATTACGACCGCTTGTGTGACAAGTATTGTTCTTACTTGAGACAGAACTTCCCGAAAGACAATACAAACAAGGTTTCTCCCACCTCTTGAAACGAGTTCTGCCTTTTTTTGAACTCAGTCAAGATTGGCAGAATGACTGATAGGGTATGCGCGCACGTGTTTGTGTGTGAGTTATCGTTTTTGGTTTTTGGTGTTTTGTGAGAAGAGGGTAAGAGTAAGTATATGTAAACAAGTGAGAGCGTAAGAATTAGCGAGTTAGCATGCAAGTATGAGAGAGAAGATTAAATTTTAATCCACCACCACCGTTTCAGTGTCCTATGGCATGGATTAAATTTTAATCCCCAAACCCACATTTTCATACCATTAAGCTTATTTCAGAAGGTACTCTGATGTGACTATGACTTCTCAGAGTAAGACGGTAAGTGGTAGTTCTCAGACGAACTTGGAAGAGTCATTGCGATAGTCTTTTATTCAACTTTTGAGATATTGCAGATTGAGATCCGAGGTGGGGAGAGCTATACAAGTACCAATAAGTTGGGAGAGTGAGAAAGTATATGGCTTTATTTATTATGTACCATAAATGGCCAAAAGAAAACGTGAAGGTAGTTGCGAAGAAAGTCATCGAAGCATTAGCCCAAGTTCCTGATGGGTCTGCTCTTTTATCTTCATATCTGAAAGCTGACATGACTGGTGCCGTATGTATATGGCAGGCAAAATCAGCAGAACAGATACAGGATTACATAAGGAAAATGGTTCCCGAGATGGAAACTGATGTGGTGCCAGCCCTCCAGTTCTTCCCGCCAGCCGCAGACGTTTACACCGTAATGCATGCCTTGATAAGCTAAGATTCCTTTCTTTTTTCCTTTTTTTGCATTAAATTTTAATCCCAACCCAACCCCACCCAACCCACGGAGTTGTTCAAGATGGTGATTTGCCACGCTTGGGCTGCTGAAGTGCAAGGCACGCTGGACTTCCCTCACGCTCATCGACTTTCCTGTTTTAAGCAGGAACCAGTAAACTTTCCATGCTTTTCCTCGAAGCGCGTATTCAAGCTTGGTTTCGTCGTCGGTGTTCAATGGGCATGCCGCCTTGCAGGATAAATAGTTTCGAACAAGACCTTATAAGTCCA
>CAZJQR010000248.1:0-1866 GCA_964548345.1 uncultured Candidatus Bathyarchaeia archaeon
CTGAAAGGTACCCGTTGTCCGCAGTATATGCTAGACAGTTGAGCCCAAGTTTTTCCTTAGCAGTATAAAGAACATAGCTACTGTCTTTGCCTCCTGAGTAAGGAATGAGCGCATCAAACTCTTTGTGCTTGCTTTTTGCTTTTGCGCAAATCTTGTCCAACACTTTCCTCTGTTCAGGCAAACTAGATTTCCATCCACTCGTCCACTCTTCATATTGTTTGCAGACCGAGCAAACGCCTTGATCGTCAAAGGTTAACCGTGGAAAGGAACTAGATAATACACAACGTGTGCAGACTTGTGGATGAGACAAATAAAGCCCCCTATTTACGCTCGATGTCAAAAACATGTTAGTTGTTGGTTAATAAATATTGAGGAAAACAATTTTACAGGATTTCTCTACCGTGCTTGTGAACCCTAAGCAGCAAAGACCGCACTTTTATGGTTATGATGCTGAAAAATTATTTTGGGCATATGGGGTATCTCTGATAACTATGTTAGCCAGCAAACCACAAGATAATATTTTTCCCAGCGCGCAACTCAAGGTGCTCTTTCTTAGCTTTCTCTTATCCTTTGAAAAGAGGATACATAACTCGAGTAATCGAAATTAGCTACATCTGGAAAGAATTGGGTTATGCTCACGTTCAAGAGCCGGTAAGCTTGATAATAAAAAAACAGAAAAGGCATTCAGGGCGTACTCATTAGTTTAAGCCAAAGAGAAACATAACGATTATGATACTGAAAGGCTGACGTAGTCGAGTTGTAAATCCACAACTCAAAAAAACCTGACAATAGAAGCCCTTATCCTCTTCATCCCAAACAACAATTTTGTCCACGCTCACGTCGTTATCGTTTATTGAAAGCATCGAAACTCGACTTGTGTTCTCTTTAAACGAAACGGTTTCAAAAGAGAACACAAAATTCTTCTAGGGCGCGCAGGTTTCGACAACGTAAAAATCTATGACTTGCAAGGAAAAGAAGTTATGAATCTGCAGAACACAAACGAGGTTGAGTTATACTTTTAATGCAACGTAAAAAAGCAAAAGTGTCAATAAATGATTGTTTCATTTTTCAACTGCAGTTGTGCCTCAGTAAAGCGACCATATTTTCTGAGAATTGGATGATTATGAGATTTGTAAGAGATATGTGGTATCTAATTCAAATTGAGGCAGGATAGCTTTATTTGCAAATCGACAAAGAATTTAGCCGCCCAGTTGATATATCTATGGGGGTTATACCCGCCGTATATCGGCTGAGACCCTTTGATACCACCCTCCACTCCCTTGTTCCAATGATGCAGACGTTGGGTTCTTTTCAGATAATTGTTTAGCCTTGTTGCGCCGTCCCAATATACTTGGTCTTTGGACAATTCTAAAAGCCTTAACCAGATCAACGCTATTTGAGCGTCTCCAGTTAAACAACTGTAGTTGTCGTTGCTCTCCCATTTTTCGTCATAGGTGCCCTTGAGCCATCCATCGGTTTTGAACTTTTCCAAGAGAGCGTTTATTGTTCTGGTCGCTGCACGGACGAAGTTGTCATTCTTCAGTTTTATTCCACATTCTAAGAAGCCCTCCGCGGCATAGGCAATAAAATGAGTCCATGGGCGCCCCATTAATTTAGCTTCGGCACCGCAGTTCCGGTACCAGCCATTTTCGTTGCAGTTAGTCAACGCCCAATCAACATTCTTAATCGCGGCATCTTTGTACTTTCGTTCTCCAATAACCTCGTACAATTCCAGCAAAGTCAGCCCAACTCTGGTATAGAATGTATGAGATGTTCCATGATAGGAATGCTTCCGCCAAGAGCCATCTTCTTCTTGTGCCTCAACAATCCAATCTGCCGCTCTGACAGCGGCTGCTAAATATTTAT
>CAZJQR010000249.1:0-1865 GCA_964548345.1 uncultured Candidatus Bathyarchaeia archaeon
ACAAATCTATTGCAGAGGGTATTAGCCAAATCTTGGATGATAAGGAACTGAGAAGAAACATTCAAAGAAAGGTTTACAGTTACAGCAGAAATTTTACTTGGCCCGTAGTGGCAAAGAGATATGCTGAGCTATACAGGAGAATCTTAGACAATTGAAAGAGAATTTGCTTCAGCTACCGCCTATAAAGCTGGACTATTTGGCATCTATCACAGATGAAACTGGGATCGTCCAACACACGAAGTTTGCCACGCCTAACAGAAGAGACGGTTACACCACGGACGATAACGCCCGCGCTTTGATTGTATGTACGAGACATAATGGACTAAACAGAAGCCCGGAAACAGCAAAGCTTGCAGATGTCTACTTGAGCTTTCTTTATCATATGCAAATGGAGGACGGCAGATTACACAATTTTTTGAGCTATGAACGCCGATTTCTCGACGAAGTGGGCTCTGACGACAACCTCGGCCGTGCGCTTTGGGCGTGTGGCTCCGTCATAAACTCCAATCTTGGCGAAGAAAAAAAGTTGCTTTCCAAAGAGGTTTTCGACAAAGCTTTGCCACATGCTCTCAACTTTACCTCGCCCAGGGCTAAAGCCTTCGCAGTCTTGGGTCTCAGCCACTATCAGCGTGCTTATCCGGAGGATCAGGCCCTTTCGGGGAGGATGATAGAACTCATCGAGCAACTTCTAAAGCTCTATGAGCAAGAATCTTCTGTTGACTGGCACTGGTTTGAAGCGTGCCTGACTTACTGCAACGGCAGGCTTCCACAGGCCCTGTTTGAAGCGTACGAACGTCTCAGAGACGAGGATTATCTTCAGGTGGCCAAGGAATCTTTTAATTTCATTATGAAAGTTCAGATGAACGACGGTATGTTCGCGCCCATAGGCAACAAAGGCTGGTACAAAAAAGGCGGGTTAAGGGCGATGTATGATCAACAGTCGGTGGAAGCTTCATGCATGGTAGAGACCGCGTTGGCTGCTTTTCGGGCAACGCGTAACATCCATTTCAGAACCACAGCTCGGACCATTTTCGCGTGGTTTCTTGGAAAAAACACTCAGGGTTTAAGTGTTTACAATCCCAATACGGAAGGTTGCTATGATGGAATAACTCCTGAGGGGGTAAACCTCAATCAGGGTGCAGAAGCCACTGTTGCTTATCTTCTTGCCCGCTTAGACCTGGAAACGATCGTGAGCTGACTTTTCGTTTTAAGGGGTTTTCTACACGTTTTATGAATAATCCAGGTTTGTTGGGGATCGCACTGTCAGAAGATGCAGGTTTCTGTGGATTTACTTTATTTAGTATTAATGCGTAAGAGTTATCGGAAGAGGCGAAATTGGTATGCTACTGGTAAAACATATGATGCTAACAGACGTTATTACAGCGAGTCCAAACATGACTGTGAAGGAAACTATCGAAACGATGAATGAGAAACACATAGGATGTGTTGTTGCGATTGATGAAGACAAGAAGTGCATAGGAATCTTCACCGAAAGAGACGCTATTAGAATAGTGGCTAAGAACGTTCAGTTGGACCAGCCTCTGGACAACCTGATGACAAAGAACGTCGTTACTGTCACAGAAGACTCTTCGATTAATGAGTTAAGAAGAATAATATGTTCGCATAGAATCAGACATCTGCCAGTGGTGAACCAAAAAGGCAAGCTCGTTGGTTTGCTATCTGTGAGAGACGTACTAGACCAGTTCTTCGGGTCAAATCCTCAAATCTGCTAGCAGGAAACAAACGCGATGAAACGGTTTCACGGCAATCCGATTCTCAAACCCATACCGGAACACCCATGGGAATCCAAAATGGTGTTCAACGCAGCCGCGATCTCAATGAACAAGAATATTCATATTCTGTAT
>CAZJQR010000250.1:0-1855 GCA_964548345.1 uncultured Candidatus Bathyarchaeia archaeon
CGCAAAACAGCGGGACCCTTACTCCAAACAAGTTTAAGAATATCCCACGATAGATCCTTAGGCCCAGCCACAACGTTTCTTGGTATCCGCCCGTGTTTTTGTCTCCACTAGACAGTTGAATAGCCCGCCTCATCCTCAAGTTCACTGAAGACACCATAAATTCATGCTAATATATACAAGTTTGTTTCTCAAAAAAAGTTATTCCTATTTTCCTCGTCAGCATAGCGATTTTTTCGTTCACAGTTTTGCGCGATATTTCCATTTGATGGCTTATCTCAAGTCCCTAGCGACTTTCTCACGAGATTGGTTTCAAAATTTTGTGCGTTTACAGAATTCTGTTAACACGGCATCCCTCAGAGACTAAGCCTTGTAAAGTCCAAAAACGTAATAGCATAATTTGCCGCACTAAGTAGATAGGGAAACATAGATTGGTGAGATAATGCCGATAGGTAAAGAAGAATGGAATTCGGGCTGTAAGTCTGATACATTCGAAAAAAGAATTCTGTCTTTTTTGAGGAAAAATCGGGATAATGCTTACACTCTTCCTGAAATAGTAAGTGCCTTGGGATACAGCATTGAAATTAGAGACTTTGGAAGTTTTGTTGGTGGTGTTGCTGGTTATTGGCTTTTTCAAAACGCCATAGAAAACCTGGCTAAAGAAGGATCTTTGGAAGCGAGGAAAATTACGCAAAATACGGGAGAGCAAACATACTATAAGGCTACATAGGCAATCATAAGCATAGTCACGAAAATAGGCTCCTAGCTAAGCAGATTCTTTCTCCTTGCGTTATTGCCCTCCAAGTAGCTTTCCCTGGGAAGCCTCGCAATTGAGTCTTACCTAAGTGGAATAATGTAGAACCAGTTAAATCCTTGAAAGATAACAATCATACAGAAGGCGAAATCATGGGCAATCACCGATGCGAGAAATGCGGGAAAATGTTCTACACCCGGTATGTGCAACACACAGGCAATTGCTTCTGTCAGGAATGTAGTGCCAAAATGGGAGCAGACAAAAAAGAAAAAGAATACAGGGAAGCAAAAGAATACTGGGAAGCAAGGAAAAAGTAAGTGCGGGACTGTTGCTTGCTTCTATTGACGCAAGAGGGAAGAACACATGGAAAGCTGGGACTAAACTTTTCTGCGCAGTTTCTGTTGATAGTCTCTCCATTGAGTCTCAACATTAGTTGACTACTATAGAATAACTTAAGAACGCGGAGCAGATACTAGTTATCTGGTTGTTGGCTATGGTTCGGTGTATATGCGGAACAGATAACATGGAGCAGAAGTACTGCACGAATTGCGGCACGCAATTACTGTATGATTGCGAAAAATGCAAAAAACCTATAAACATAACGGAGAAATTCTGCGGAAACTGCGGGACTAAGAACCCCCATTATGCTGAGGCATTTAACACGCACCCACGCTAACCTTCACCGTATGGTTAAACATGTAACCAGTCCAGATAGCTTTCTGATTAGGGGAAGAAGTGAATGCAGAAAAGGGCTAAGCGAAAATGTAAAGTTTGTGGAAAACTGTTCATGCCAGACAACGATTTTCAAGGCTTCTGCTCAGACAGGTGCTACCATATCAGCAGAGGCGAAATAGCGCCAAGTGCTTAGTCTAATCTAGCCTTTCGCGCACATTTAGAGCAGCTCTTCTACACAAGTTTAGCGCGTGCTTCACAAAAAGAGGGGAGTGGAAACTTCCTATTCGGCTTGGCGATGCTATTGTTTCTGCGCATAAATGTAATCCATCTTATGATCTATTCTTCTCCACCCATCGTACAAATACGCGTAGACAGCATAGCGCCCCGTTTCCTTGGGTGTAAACTCAGCCGTGTAACGGGCTTCCTCCC
>CAZJQR010000251.1:0-1845 GCA_964548345.1 uncultured Candidatus Bathyarchaeia archaeon
CCTTTCCATTTGTTAGATTTATTATTACTCATGGCTAAACTAAAAAAAGGGGAAATTGTGTTTGTGCGCTTTTTGGATGCTTACCGTTTTCTGAGCATCAACATTATGAGAGCGCCGACTACTGCTATTGCAACGATTATGCCCGCTATTCCTGGAACCAAGTACAGCTCAGAAGCTGACGCCGGTGTCGGCGTAGGTTCAGGAGTAGCCGTAGGCGCTTCCTTTACGCTGACAGCGGTTTCAGCGAAAGATCCATAGTAAGCTTCAGAACCTGCGAACGATGCGATGACTGTGTATTTGCCCGGAACTTCTGGAGTGAACTCGCAGCTGTAGAAGCCGCTTGCGTCGCTTGTTGTTCTGCCGACCTCGTAGACGTTGTTGTTCGGGTCGAGGACGCTCACGACAACCTCAACGCCAATAACGTCATCTGGACGGGCAAACTGCTTATACACATAGAGCATCCAGTCGCTCATGTTCGCGTCAGAAACCGCTGGAACACCATCAGGGAAGCGAGCTCTCAAGCCGTATTCTTCTGTGCCTGGAGAAATATCGGTTACCATGCCCTCTACTAGGGTGCTGTCGCCGTGCACCGAAACCTTCGGTGCCGCTGCTACTGTAGTAGAGCTTGGACCCTTACCTATAGCATATACGCGCTGGTCATAAGTGTCCTGCGTCGCTATTATACTGTCACCGATTATTGCGAGACCTCCCCAGTGAGTTTGGCGGAACAAACCATCTGCTCGCCATATTACCTCTCCAGTCGTAGCGTTAAGGCAGATGAATGGTGCGCCCCGTGGCAGGGGCTGATTGGCAGAGTGCTCTGCATGGCCCAAGTAGATTTTTCCGTCGGTAACGAACATCGGTTCGAGCCACCAGTTACTACTGAACAAGAACTCTGTGTAGGGATCAGCTGCTTCGTAGGTCCACAATAGCTCGCCAGTTGTGACATTGTAGCAGTAAGCTATTCCGCCCACTCCAACTGAATAGAACCTGCCATAAGCGATCCACCTGCCATCGCCGAAATACTGGTCTAAATAGACGATCGGTTCAGTTGGACCCCATAATCTATCTCCTGTTTCTAGGCTGAATCCATACCATTCACGTGTTTCTTTGATGCCAAGGACTGCAACTTTATCTTCTGAACTATAAGCTACCCAGCCGCCGCTCATACCAGGAAAGGTTAGGTTGCCTGCAACCCATTCAGTGGGTGCATTCCAAGTGTTTCTGAACAGCAATGTTCCCTCTCGTCCTTGTTCCAAACTCAAGCCCCACATAGCGATTTCCGTAAGCGAGTTTTGCGAACCAACTACTCTGTCGCCAAGCCATGCTGCGCGGACGCCTCCTGGTAAGTCTGTTGGTATCGTCACGTTCCACTCCCATGCCCGGTGAGCCGCTGTAGTATCAGCTGCCGCATCTAACGTTTGCATATGGACGTTGTTTCCCCAACTGCCACCTGCACTATATCCCGTACCGGACCATGTCCCAAGAGCAGTCATGTTCCACAGAGCCATCCGGCCATTTACCTGATCAACGTTTAGTCTATAGAGTCCGCCTCTTTCATCGCGCAGTGTGGTGCCCGAAGGTACATTAGTTACGGTAAACCGCCAGTCTCCATTGAGGGCGTCAAACGCTGTCCAAGTACCGCCAGCGGTTACCCACAAGTATGCGAAAGTGCCTTGATAGTTGAATGATTGAAAATACAGTAATTGACCAAAAGCTATTGTTCGGTTGTCCAGAAAGGTTTTAGCCCATAGCTCTTCACCAGTATGCAGATCTACACAATGATATACCACCGGCAAAAGACCCCTTGAGCCACCTGCCTGGTAGTAAAGTCTTCCGGCGATT
>CAZJQR010000252.1:0-1816 GCA_964548345.1 uncultured Candidatus Bathyarchaeia archaeon
AGGCTAAAATTGATAATCAACGCATAAAGCTAAACCCGAACCTCAAGGCCAGGGCGTCTCTTGTGTCTAAAGAGTGCCGTATTTACCAGACTATTCTTATGGGCTTGAAAGATGAGGAGTTGGAAATCAGATTAATGGAGCTTGAGGAGAAACTTAAGAACAGCATATTAATTACGAAATCTGAGGAGAAAAAGAATAGATGAACACGATAAGTAAGAAACTACTAGTAATAAGGAGTGTAAAAAAAGCTTGAAGTCCATAAATATCACCTTGGAAAATGAGCATCACCAGAAGTTGTCAGAGCTAAGGGAACTATTTAACCTGGAGAATCTACACGAAACAATCGCAAGAATAATCGACCTTACATATGAAACCTTCTCCAAAAGACAAAACCGTTCCAAAGGAGTATGAAAGCCATTAAAAGTTGCAAGCAATACGAGAATGACAAATTAAGTGACAAGAAGCAACATTGTTCCGAGTACATTCTCAATACTCTAAAGGCATCTAATCAAGCGCTCTACTATGAAGATTTTGGCAAGCGGTTCAAATACGGAACCCTTCGGAATGCAATGTCCGAGCTTGTTGAGATGGGCAAAGTCTTAGCAATTCCTAAAGAATGGCCCAAGAGATTCATACTCCGAGAATGGGCTAACCGTCCAGAATACGCCTGTGTTCAGATAAATGACAAGAGGGGTAGGGCAGCTAAGCTTGACCTTTTGTCATGTTTGAAGAGTTTGGGCTGGGAAGCTGGTCTGTGTGTGCATAATTTGAAGTTGAGTTTCATGGTGGGCAATTTGCATTGGCTTGGGAAGGGCTGGGAATACATTGCGAGGAATCATTCTTGGAGTCGTCTATTGGAATTGTCTTATCCTGTACAGGTTCAATGTTTTGACACAGGGGTTGTTCTGGTTGGGATACGATGCAGTTCCAAACCATTTACACTTGATATGACGGGTTTGTCTTCTTTGCTATGTCTGCTGGGCGAGGTGAGGAATGCTCTTCGGTCAGAATGTGTTCCCGAACCGACCTCGTGGATTATTGTTCAGTGGCATCTAAATCGTGACACTCAGCTGGGCGGTCCAGATTTTTACATAACGTTCAGAGATTTCTTTAAACAAGCTGCTCAAATTTACTACAAAGATAAGTTAAACAAAGTTCGAGCTGAAGTAAGCCAAAGCCCAAGGCAAACGGTACAGGAAGCCCTTGAAGAGATTCTGAATCGAGACAGCATTCCTCGAAGAGGTGACACGTAGAATGCTGAAAGCACTTGTAATTTCGCCAAATGAAAAAACAGCCGAATACGGTAGTTTGTTAGCTGTGGCCAGAGCCGAGGCGCGCCGACGTGAAAAGTCCGATCGGAATCCGCCTGTTCGGGCTTTGAGGTTTTTTCCCGAGTTAGGCGTTTACGTGGCGGTTTACGAGGCGCAGCAAAACTCGGGCTCAACCGTTCACCAGAAGAGGTGAAACTTCCAAAGTGGCTAAGTGTCCCCAGTGTGGATCGCAGAAAACTTGGAAGGATGGAGTACGAAAAACTATTTTTGGCGATGTTCAGCGCTATCTTTGCAGGGATTGTGGTTTCCGCTTTTCATCAAACGTTTTCAGCCATTTTTTGAAAAAGGGCGATGTCGTTTTCAAGGGCGGCTCTGAACTTCCGGATTCTGGATTTGATTCTTCCGATATCCAACCTGTCAACTTTCTCTCCCGCAAGAAAACTCAAGATGATTCTGCGCTCGTGTTCGGTGAAGATGTAGGTTCGCATGATTCTAAACCTCAATTCTCCACTGCAGGGAAAAGTATTAATAGTTTTGTTCTCAAT
>CAZJQR010000253.1:0-1783 GCA_964548345.1 uncultured Candidatus Bathyarchaeia archaeon
AAGTGAAAATACACGTTTTGAAGGCCGTCTCCGGAATAATAGGTCTATTAGCCTTTTCAGCCTTTCCAGCAGTCTCTTAAGCGCTACCTTTTTGGCCATTGATTTCCCCTTGATTCTTTCCAGTATCCCGCTGATCTTATTAAAGCATTTTTGAGAATCATTCTAACGCAAATAGCAAAGTCAGCTTCACTAAACTTGCAAAGACTGCTTAACCTAGCTGATGCCTTAAATCTATCACCGTGGTACCTGCAAACTTGGCGAAATATGGAAGAAACTGCTCATTCTTAATCCGCAATTCTACAAGCAGGTCAAAGGGCAGAAGAAAAGCTTTGCCGAAATTTCTAACAGCCACTTGGTCATATGATGCCTTTTTACCTTCAGTTCTGACAACTTTCAACCCTAACGCCCGTTTGCCAAGGCTTTGTCCGTTAAATCCTTCAAGCAAGACCGTGTAGACCCATAAGAGGCCAAGGGTGCCGAACAAAATGGCACTGATACCAATTGTGAACACGTTTCCCGAGAAGATAGAGAAAACCTGAGATAGCATAATCACAACGGTAATTGCGAAAATAAGTAAGAAATCTATGACAGAAGCGTAGACGCTCATAGAGAGAGAAAAAGATCAAAATTTAATTGCGCGCGCTAACTGCTTGTATGATATTTCTCTATGTCTCTGTGTGTGTCTATGTCTAAGTAGTAGAAAGAAAGAGAAAGAGAGGATAAGAGAGTAAGAAAGTAGAAGGGGAAAAAAGATTAAATTTTAATCCAACCAATTTAACTACGTGTGTGGTTTGATACGAAAAATTTGTTTCGGTTGAGAACTGTTTAAATAACGTCTATGTTGCCTTAAGTGTTTATGTTAAATAATTTGAAGGGTTTTGCCCAGTTCATCTCTGTAGAGAGAGGCTTGATGGTTTTGATGATTTCGGTAGGGGCAAGCTTTCTTATGAACGAGTCGCTTTTGTGGTTTGAAGCGGTTTTCCTTGGCTTAGTCACTTTCTGCATTTGGAGCGCCACGGACGCCATGAACAACATTTTCGACGTTGACCTCGACGTGCTCTCGGACCCATTCAGGGCGGAGTTCACGAAGAAACTGGGAAAACTCGGGCTGTTCATAGCCATGTTCTTCACCGCACTCTCCCTGCTGCTGGGTGCGGTCACCATGACACCGTATGTGTTGCTGTTCATATCTGTGGGCATCATGTTTGGCGTGCTCTACTCCGTACCGCCTTTCAGGCTCAGAAAAACCGCTTACAAACCCATCGTAAACTTCACCGTCGGCGCAGTTCCAGTGCTGATTGTCGCAGCCTTCTTCAACGTGTTTTCAATCAACATCGTAACACTCATGCTGCTCATCGGCGTAACCACAGCAGTCAACAGCTTGTGGGAAGACCTTGCGGACTACGCTTCAGACTTCACCAGCGGCTGCCGAACAATCCCCATCATGCTAGGCTTCAAGCGAGGACTCATATTCACCATAATCATGGGTTACACCCTCATTCCCCTCATGGTGCTTGTCGGAGCACTCTTCCAACTCGGCTTGGTCTATTTTCTAACACTGACAGCACTCTCAATCTTCGTCACACTCCGCGTAATCCAAAAACGCAACATACTACTCAAAAAAGGCGAAGCAAACAAGAAACAACTGTTCAAACTGGGCGAAGTGCTCTCCAAAGACTTCGTCATAATCGCCCTAGTTTTCACTCTAAGCCTAATGCTCAGCAGCTTGCTAAAAATCGCACCTATCCTCTTCTAAACGTTCTTCAAAAACAGAATTATCAGT
>CAZJQR010000254.1:0-1779 GCA_964548345.1 uncultured Candidatus Bathyarchaeia archaeon
AAATGCAGTATTTTACTGAATGCGCAAAAGTGATCGAAAGTATGGGCGTTTTGTACTATCCTTGGTTGTGGTACAGCGACTTACCTTTTGTTCATTCCCAAAGAGCTGCTGTTGGTGCTTATGGTTCGCACTCACTTTACGAAACTGAATGGAAGAATGCTTTAGATACTTGCCAAGAAACAGCTGATGTAGCATTTTCATGGTATTTACTATGTGACCATTACGCGGATAATCCAACATTAAAACAGCAGCTTGAATTTCTGGACGCAAAGATTGCTGAAAAAGGAATTAACTACTATTCAAGAATGGATATTCTTGGACTTTACTATTTTTCCACGATGAAAGAAGAAGACTGGGATGCTTGGACATCCTGGATAGCCAAAAATCCTGCTTCTAATCCAACGCCTACACCGACCCTTGCTCCGTCACCAACACCGACTTTCACACCAACGCCCACACCCACGGCTAACCCCTCGCCTTCTCCCTCACCCACCACTGCTCCAACGCCAACTCCAACCCTTTCACCTACGCCTCAACCAACGGCTACGCTGGTTCCGCCCGCCGGTTCCGTAGTGGTTAATGGTGGTGTTTCCGTTACGGCGTCTCAATCGGTCACGTTGACGTTGACGTATGACGACGAGAACGGTGTCAGCGAAGTGCGCTACAGCAACGATGGCTTATGGGACACGGAACCCTGGGAGGTGCCTGCTACTAGCAAATCGTGGACCTTAACATCAAGCGACGGAACAAAAACCGTCTATTACCAAGTTAAAGACAACGCTGGAAACACCGCTGTTTTCATCGACACGATAACCCTATACACCACTCCGACACCTACCCCGACACCTACTCCCGCATCCACACCAGAGCCCACTGTGACACTCACACCATCTGCCACGCCCACGCCTGCCTCATCAGGAAGCCCTTCGCCTACGCCAATGACTTCTCCCCCCCAAAGCCCCACTTCAGAAGCCCCACACCAAGAAGAAGCGCCCATACTGCTTATCGCGGTGGGAACCACAATCTCCGTGGCAGCCATAGCACCTCTCGTGTTCATGTTTAAAATAAATCGCAAAAGCGCGCGCGCTAAAGGAAATTATCTAGTGAAATTTCGCAACTTTACTTAAATAATATAACTCAATATCGGCTGTGTTCGTCACAGTTGCAATTTCTTTTCCCTGTAGGTCATAGATTTGTATGTGGTCGAATCCTGCGTCTTTCAGTTGGGATACTTGCGCTTCAGGTGTAATGCAGTAAGTCTTCAAACCCCAATCGTTGCCTCCAATCTTGAACATTGTATGCGTTGTATTGTTTCGTTTTCCTCGAACATAACCCCACATTTCTGGATTCGTGAGTCTGATCAACAAAATTTGTAAAACATTTCTTGCGATAACTTTAGGGTGTTTCGATAATCTAATTCGGCAAAATTTGAGCATGGCATTCAAGTTGCTGGTTGAAAATACCCCTGCTGAAGGCGAGAACTGGGGAATCAATTTATGCCGCAGTGAAAAGCATTTGAAGGAAAACAGTTGCTGGGCTCCATTGACAGTAAGTTTCCATTCGCCGGAAAATTTTGGGAAAGTTATTTTTACAAAAACGTCTTTTCCTGCTTTAAGGTCTATGACCTTTTCTCCTTTTTCCAGAGGCAAGAATGTATTAAAAGGAAATAACAATGATTGATTTTGAAAAAGACATGAAAATAGATGAGGATGCCCTTGATTTAGAATTACTGAATCAAGCCAATCTTGAAGCTAAATACATTAAAGCAGTTTCAGATAC
>CAZJQR010000255.1:0-1770 GCA_964548345.1 uncultured Candidatus Bathyarchaeia archaeon
ACGAGCGGAGCGTGGTGGGCAGGAGTTTGGAGGCGTTGAGTCGGCTGCGTTATCCTGCTGACCGGTTTGAGGTCGTGGTTGTTGATGACGGCTCTGTTGATGGGACCACTGAGATCTGTAGGGAGTTTGCTGCTTCTCATGGGAACGTCAGGTTTTTGCATCGGTCTTTTTCGGAGGGTAAGGCTTCGGCTTTGAATCATGGGTTGCGGAACAGCCGGGGTGACATCGTGGTTATTTTTGACGCGGATAACGTTCCGGCCGACGATGTTTTGTCTGTGGCGGCCGAGTGTTTCCAGGATCCTTCTGTGGCTGCTGTGCAGGGGCGGATCGACTCGATTAATCATGGTGAGAACATGCTTACTCAGTTCATTGCCTATGAGGATTTCTTGTGGTGTGAGGCGTTTTTGCGTGGCAAGGACGTGCTGGGTTTGTTTGTTCACCTGAGGGGTTGCTGTGAGTTTGTTAGGCGGAGTGTGTTGGAGAGTGTGGGTGGAGCGTTTGACGAGACCGTGTTGGCTGAGGACATTGAGATTTCGGCTCGGCTTGTGGAGGGTAAATACAAGATCCGGTATGTTTCGGATATCAGGGTTTGGCAGGAGACGCCGTCTACTCTGAAGAGTTTTCTTAGGCAGCGTACGCGTTGGTTTAGAGGGCATATTGAGATTGCGTTGCGTTATGGTAGGCTTTTTAAGCATCTGAACCGTCAGACGTTGGATGCGGAGTTGACGCTTGCGCTGCCTTTTGTGGCTATCGCTTCGTTTGTGTGTTTCTCGTTTGCTTCGTGGGGTGTTTTTTCTCCCTTGTCGTTTGACGCGGTGCTGGGGACTTTTATGTCGTTCTCCAGCTTTACGGGTTACGTTTTGTTTTTGGTGGCGGGGTTTGCTTTGATTTACTATTCGAAGCCTAAGCGGGTGAAGAATGTGCTCTGGCTTCCTTTCGTTTTTGGGTACTGGTGTCTGCAGTCTTTTCTGGCTTTGTATGCCCTGGCGCTTATCGTTTTGCGGAGACCTCGGCGGTGGGTGAAGACCGAGAAGTCGGGTGCGGTGGCAAGCCGAGATTTCATGTTGGAAATTTCTAAAGTGCATTCGTCTTCTGAGAAGTGAGTTTTCCTTGAATCTTGGGTCTATTGTGGAAAACAGGAGTGAAGGCATGTTTTGCTTGTTGCTGGTTCCTTGGTGGACGGTAGAATGAGTTGGGTTTGTGGAGTGGTTTGTCTGAAGTTGGCTGTTGGTGTTGTATCGTGAGTCGTGCGATTTTGGCAAAGGTTTATGTTTCAGGTACTGCTTTATGTAAGGGTGGGGAGCGTATGCAGGTAGCTGAGGGTGTAGAGTTATCGGCGACTGTTCGGAGAGAAGATTACTTTTATGTTGCTACGTGTCCTGATTTTGACGTGGTAAGTCAGGGTAACAGCGTTGAAGCGGCTTTAAATACGCTTAAGGAAGAACTTGAACGTTTTCTTGGAGAAGGCAAAGTGACCATAGCCAAGGTGGATGTCACTCCTTCCATTCGCCATCTCGAATGGCTGAGGCATTTCAAAAGTCGTTGACACAGTGTTAAGACAGGATGAAGTTGATGTTGGGCATTTGGGCGTTGCTGAAGGGTATTTTTCTGTACTGTATTAGGGTTTTGTGCTGAGGTCCTGCGGCTGACTTTTTGCCAGTGTGAGACCAGCGTGAAGTTTTCTTCGGGTGTTGACTCGGTGAGTTTGGGAGTGGCGGGTAGGAGGGTTTTGGTTACTGGTGGTGCTGGTTTCATTGGGAGTCATGTTGT
>CAZJQR010000256.1:0-1767 GCA_964548345.1 uncultured Candidatus Bathyarchaeia archaeon
AGTCGAAGCTGGCGGCTGAGCATTACTGTTTGGGTTTTCACAAGATGGATCTTTTGCGGGCGGTTGTTCTGCGGTTTTTTAACGTGTATGGGCCGCGGCAGGGGGTTAGCGAGTATTCTGGTGTCATAACCAGGTTTGTTGATCGGTGTAGGCGGGGGTTGCCTTTGGTTGTTTATGGTGATGGTTCGCAGACGCGGGACTTTGTTTACGTGAGTGATGTGGCTGACGCGGTTCTGCGTTGTGTGGAGAGTAGTCGGGCTGAGGGTGAGGTTTTTAATGTTGGGTCTGGCAGGGCTGTTTCGGTTCAGGATTTGGCGGAGGCTGTTTCGGAGGCGACTATGGTGAATTTGAGGGTTCGTTATGAGGCGCCTAGGGCTGGAGATGTCAAGCACAGTTACGCGGATGTTTCTAAAGCTCGGCGGCTGTTGGGTTACCGGCCTAAGGTCTCGTTGAAGGCTGGACTACGTACGTTGCTGGTTGAAGGCGTTTCCCCGTAAGTTTTTGTTGTTTGGTTTTTGGTTGTTGAGGTTTGGGTTTTCGGGTTTGTTGCGTGGCGTGTTTGTTTCTGACCGGAGGGTTTTGTTGGCGTGTTTGGGTTTGGGGTTTTTGGTGCGGTTGGTGCCTGAGGTTTTGGCTTTTCCGTTGCCGATTGGTTCGGATACGATTTACTATGCGAGAGTAGCGATAAGTGGCGGTTTTTTGGGAAGTTGGAGTCAGGTTTTTACGTCTAGTTGGTTGTTGTATGCTTTGTTGGTTCCACTTTACGGTGTTTTGCGGATTGACCCGTTTTTACTGTTGAAGGTGGTGGCGCCTTTGCTGTACGGTTTGAACGTGGCCGGGATTTACTGGTTCAGCCGGAGAATGCTGGGTTGGAGCGTGCGCATGGGTGTGCTCGCCGGAGTGTTCTTCGCTTTTCAGCTGGCCGCCCTAAGGATAAGCTGGGACCTGCTGAGAAACACGCTGGGCCTAGGCATCCTACTGTTCGCGTTGGCGTACGTGAAGGACGTTGACTCCCGACGAGGCTTCGCCCTATTCACCGTGCTCTCCTTGCTAAGCGTGTTTGCTCATGAATATGCGGCGGTGATCCTGCTGGTCACGGTGTTGGGACTGCTGACTTGGCGACTGATCAAGCAAAACACGGACACATGGATAAAGCGTCTAACGCTTGGGGCGCTTCCCGCCCTAGCTGTTTTCGTGGTGGGCATGGTCTTAAGGTTCTTTCCAGTCAGCCATGCGACTGAAAATAACGTGATTTTTGCTGGCGACACTGTTAGCGGCAGTGCTGGAGGGTTGTTTTTCTTTGTTAATTACCTGCAAGTTAAAAATTCGTTGGATTCTTACATTATTTTCGGGAATCTCGCTTTCAGCGTTGGTCTTCTTTTCGCCGTGTTGTTTCTGCCGTATCTCGTGTTGGTTTTGAAGGGTTTCTTCAGGAACGGCGTCTTAGATCTGTGGACCGGGCTCTTGATTGTTGGCGCCTTCGGTTGTTTGATTGTGCCCGTTTTTGCGTTGCAGTATTGGCACAGGTGGATGTTTATGCTGGCGTATCCTTTCACGTTTTACGCCGTCAAAGGTTTTGGCAGGTTGCGTGGCGGGTTTCGTGAGAGAAAAACCCGTTTGTACTCGCGGTTTTTAGGTAAGATGCCTGGGGTGATGGTTTTGTTGACTTTTGGATTGGGAATCTCTTATTTGGCTACGCCCGTGGTAATGGCTTATACTGATGCGAGTTTGCCTGCTGTAACGGGAACTTATGCTTATTTTTCGGTT
>CAZJQR010000257.1:0-1747 GCA_964548345.1 uncultured Candidatus Bathyarchaeia archaeon
AGGTTTAAACGGTGATTTCTGGCTTTTTCAACCAATTTTTTGGACAAGTAAAGACTTACAGTGGTTTTAGTCGCCGTTTCGTTGTGGCATTTTCCACGTGGAACTTCTGCGTGTTTCCATGTGGAACTTTCGTTTTCAACCATAAATCATGCTTCCTCCGTTCTTTCTACATTTCCTGTCTTTTGCTTTCCAAGTTTGCGGAGAGATTCTTCAACTGCCTCGCTAGCTTTTTCGAACTCCTTTACTTGATCGCGGTAAACTCCCATGATTTTTTCAAAAGCACTCAACATTTTTACATAAACCTCTGGTTTTAGGGGGGGCCTATCCTTTTGCAGCGGTATTTTTAACATTTCTTCATCAAGTCTCATTTGCAAATAAGAATTGAATTTAATATCCGAAATCACATCAAAATCCAAACCCTCTTCGAGTAGCATCTTCACTGCCTTCTTCAATTCGTGATACATTTCTTTCTTTTGATAAAGCTCAGCGTATAACTCCCAAGTTTCTTGAAACCCTGGACGCAAACGCTCATCCATATATTGAAGAAGTATTGGCAGTTCATCTATCCCAGAATCTTCAATTTCTTCAAATAACAACAATGCTACTGAAATTCCTTTGTATATCGTAAGTCGATAACCTTTCTCCGTGTTTTGTATGTATTGTTTTTTTTCCAGTTCGCTCAATCGTCCGCCTTTTCTTTGGATAACCGAATTGATCTTCTGAGTTTTATGGTACCAATCGCCATCTGTGAATTTCTTGTCTTCAAAAGCGATCTGTTTAGCTATGTTCCACGGTGTTAGATAACCACTTTTGTACAGAGCTTTTAATATCATTTTATTATATTTTCTTTTCTTACCTGCAAATATCCTCGGTTGCATATACTACCTTTCCTTACACAGCATCGTAATACTACAGTACTACTATAGAAAGTAATATATTAATATTGTTCTAATTTAATTCTGAACACCGGAGAGTCATAAATATTCCATTAATTCAAAAAATAATAAAAGTGGGTGACAGTCGGGCAATAACAATCCCCAAATCATGGCTTCTATATTACGAGCGACAAAGTGGATACTCCATTAAAGAAGTTGCTGTGGAAATTGATGGTAAATTGACTATTCAACCCATCCTCAAGGAGGTTCAAAGAGACGAAGAAAAAGAACAAAAAAGCAAAAACAAATCATTGTAAGAAACAAGTGTCCAAAGTATTACTAAAAGCATGCCTTCTGATGTTGAGAAATTACTTGGTTTGGAAGGCTTGTTTAAGGGTAAAATTGTTCATTTCAGTTTTGATTGTCCAGAAAAGCTTAGAGATGCTTTTGTTGAGGAAAGTAAGGCTAATGGGACTTCTGCTTGTAAGGAGGGGCAGAAATTAATGGCTTCTTACGTGGTTACTTCACGTGTTAAAAAGCGTGCTTTAGGCAATACGTTATCCAAGTTGGTTGATGTTCCTTTTACTATTGAGAATTTGAATTTTGAGCAGTATGTACAGAGTCGCCCTCGTCGTCTCTTACGGAAAAACGGTGAAAGTAAACCTGGTAAGTCAAATCAGTGCACTATTGCCCGATGTAGAAATATTGCAGTTGGAAAGGGGACATACCTCCGTAAGAACGAGACTTATCAGCTTTGTGAAAATCATATTCGTGAGTTTAGCAGTATGCCTTTAGAGTGGAAAGTGGTTCGTGTAAACGATTCTATGGAGTCCTTGAAAAGAGAGGGGGAAGGTTGATGGTTTTGCTTACGC
>CAZJQR010000258.1:0-1712 GCA_964548345.1 uncultured Candidatus Bathyarchaeia archaeon
TAAAGAAACGGTCCATGTTAAACGCAATCCTCGGTAGATAACCCAGATCCTCGAGGACCGTGAAGAGAGGAAAAAAAATAGCCATGGGCGGCAACATAACCGACACAACCCACGCTAGACTCCTGTAAGCTCCGTGAACAAGTACACCTTCAAGCCATAGCGGCGCCCCGAACCACCTGAACAGCAAAGAAAACTGTTCTTCAACCCAAAACAAACCCTTTGCCAATAATTGTGACGGAACATTTGCGCCTTCTATTGTGATCCAGAAGACCACTGCCAAAAGAGCTATCATTATCGGAAAACCCCAAAGGCGCGAAGTAACTATTCGATCTATCTTAGCATCCAAACCGTTCTTGGGAACCTCAACCTTGATAACAGCCTTGGATGCTATGGCCTCAGCATCAGCATAAATGGAAAATACAACGTAGTCGTGCAAAGATTCTTGAATTGGAGACGCTACAGCTTTCATTCGTTTGAAAAGCTCCTGCAGTTTGGCTTCCTTGAGCTCCTTCGTCACCGATACATTCCGGCTTATTCCTGCCAGAGACGCCAGTTCTCCACTCTCTAACGCTTGGCGAAGCCTGATGTCTCCTTCTAGGAGACGCATGGAGACCCACCTAATATTCGGCAGGTTACCCGTCACCTTTTCGACCTGAGGGATTACTTCGTCAAGCACTTCACGAATTTCTGTTCTGGGAACAAAGTGGTGGGGGCTAGTGATTATCTTTCCTGAGGCAACTCCAGCTATGGTTTCAACCAAGTTGTTCAGCCCTTTGCCCGTGTTGGCAACCGTTGGAACAACAGGAACCCCTAGATCCAGCGATAGTTGTTTGACATTGACCTTCAAACCTTTTCTGGCCGCTTCATCGACAAGGTTTAGGCAGATCACCACGTTATTGGCGATTTCAAGGACCTGTAAAACAAAGTTGAGGTTTCGTTCTAGAGCTGTGGAGTCAACTACTACGACTACCACGTCGGGGCGGCTGAAGAGCAGGAAATTTCTAGCGATCTCCTCGTCCGTTGCGGTGGCTAGTAAGGAGTAGGTGCCCGGAAGGTCGATTAGTTTGTATCGTTTTCCCATATGTCTTAAAGATCCCTCAGCACGGGCGACCGTTTTTCCAGGCCAGTTTCCAACGTGTTGATGAAGACCGGTGAGAGCGTTGAATACTGTGCTCTTTCCAGTGTTTGGGTTTCCACCAAGAGCGACCAAATAGTCGTAACCCTCTTCTAAGTCCTCACGTCTTTTTTGGTAATAGTCTCGGTCTTTCCGCCTAATGTCCAAATTAGTCTGTCTCCTTATCGTATCACGAAGGCAGCGGTTCTACCACAATCTTTGAGGCGTCTTCGGATCTAATTGCAAGAACGGAACCTCGAATGTCGTAGGCCGTCGGATTTCCCATGGGACTCTTCATCACGGCTCTAACTTCGGTTCCAGGAAGGAGACCTAGATCGAGAAGTCGGCGGCGAGTCAGCCCTTCGACGAGAAGTCTCACTACTCTAGCTCTCTCTCCGACTTTCATTTCATCCAAAGTCTTGTATTCGGAATTTCTGCTCAATTGCAATTTCATTTAATTCATGCCAACTTTGCTAACATTGAAATGCGACGAGTATGAAAGGACAAAAGGATAAAATTTTGCCAATTTTGAAGACGGCCCTTTTGCGCCTAATGCTGGATGAAAATGGGGAACAAACCGGTGAATTAAATGGGGCGC
>CAZJQR010000259.1:0-1684 GCA_964548345.1 uncultured Candidatus Bathyarchaeia archaeon
AAAAAAGGAAACTGTTAACCATGACCATATTGACCAAACTGACCAAAACCGCACGTAAACAATTCATACGTGAAACGTTAAAGTCAGGCGTGTTCGACAGAGACAACATGAAAGAAGTTCTCCACTGTTCAGACCGCACCATAAGACGTTACCTTAACGAAATCGCGTTAGAAGACGCAGAACAAAACCCTGAAACCCTACATGTACTGCGTAACGTTTGCAGCCTCACATTAATCAAGAAAGCAGTAAACGGCAAACTGTCAAACCACGACATGTTAACCGTAGTGTTAGCTGGAGAACCTAAACGCATAGAATCTTTAAGTATGAACGTTAACAAAACACAAGTGAAAGTAGATGTCGAAGGCTTACTTAAACAGTACGAAGACCTGTTTGAAGAAGCAGTTATTCTTGCGAACGCTGATCCAGAACCCCTACATCCCCCACAGGCCAACCGTAAAGCAGGCTCAGTTCCTCCTCCTAGATAACAAGGAAGCCCTCTACGGCGGCGCGGCAGGCGGAGGCAAAAGCGACGCGTTACTCATGGCAGCCCTTCAATACGTGTCAGTGCCAAACTACTCCGCTATACTATTCAGGAAAACATATGCTGACCTAACACTCCCAGGCGCTCTTATAGACCGCAGCCTTGAATGGCTCGGCGCCTCAGACGCGAAATGGAACAGCCAACAGCACGAATGGACTTTCCCGTCAAACGCTACGTTAGCTTTCGGCAACCTTGAACGCACACAAGACATGTACCGTTACCAAAGCGCAGAGTTCCAGTTCATAGGGTTCGACGAGCTGACACAGTTCCCGGAGAGGCCGTATCGTTACCTGTTCAGCAGGCTCAGACGCTTAAAAAGCTGTAACATACCGTTACGGCAATGGAGCGCAAGCAACCCTGGCAACATTGGCCATGACTGGGTGAAGCAGCGTTTCCTAATTGAAGGCGTAGATTATAACCGCGCATTCATCCCTGCACGATTACCCGATAATCCACATTTGGATCAGGTAGAGTACGTTAAAAGCTTGAATCAGCTTGACCCTATCACGCGCAGGCAATACTTGGATGGTGACTGGACAGCGCGGCATGGCGGCAGCATTTTTAAACGTGAATGGTTCCAGATTACCCGTGAAGCCCCTGCTGGCTTGCGGCTTGTTCGATACTGGGATAAAGCTGCGACGTTACCGAAAAGCAACAGTGACCCTGACTGGACGGTTGGCGTGCTCATGGGCGAAGTTGACGACGTCTACTACGTTTTAGATGTGAAACGCATCAGAGCTGCACCTCCGCAGGTTGAAGCGTTGATTAAGTTAACAGCGGAACTTGACGGCGTTAAAGTTAAGGTTTACATGGAGCAGGAACCCGGAAGCAGCGGTGTAGAGTCTATCAGTTACTATAGTCGTAAGGTGCTGGGTGGCTTCGCGTTTTACGGCGTGAAAACGACAGGTTCAAAAAGTGAGCGTGCCGCTCCGTTTAGCAGCGCGACGGAAGCGGGCAACGTGAAGATTGTGCGCGGCGTGTGGAACAGCGTTTTTATTGACGAGTTAGAAGCGTTCCCCATGGGAAGCCATGATGATCAAGTTGACGCGGCAAGCGGCGCGTTTCAGCAGTTAACAGGTAAGATTGACCCGTTTGCTACAAGTATGGAATGGTGATGAAAAAGGAGGTGATTGTTGTTGAAAA
>CAZJQR010000260.1:0-1648 GCA_964548345.1 uncultured Candidatus Bathyarchaeia archaeon
AAAAAAAGCGTTACGTTAGTCGTAACCAAAAAAATATGGTGAAAAGTGTATGTTATTCATGTATGTTATGTTATTTCCGTAGCGAGTGATATAGTCTTGAGCGAAGAAACAAAAAGAACAACTATCTACTTGAGGAAAAGTCTTCATGCAAAATTTAAGGAAATCTGTGAACGAGAAGGCAGCAACATGAGCAGAAAACTTGAGGCTTTCATACAACAATACAACCAAACCCACTCAAACGGGAATCCACAATTAACTATTTCTGCCTACGCCAAACCCGAAGAGCCTCAACCAATGCGTGTGTTGTGCCTTTTCATTGATGGCGCGTTATCTGACGGGAAAATTCACTGCCGCCGTGCTGGCCAGTGGGTTCCAGGCGTTTCCTGTTATAGCTGCGAAAAGAACCAGTTAAGGAAGAACAAATAATGTACAACAAGCATTTTGTTTTGAAGCCTCAGATACATAAAATGCTTCTCACAAAATACGATGTACCAACCCTGACTTGTGAAGGATGCGGGTTACCCCTCAAAGATTTTGATGAGGTTGAAAGTCGCAGGTGCAACGGCACACGCACACGGCATAAGTGGTATCACGCTAGTTGTTGGAGGCATCTTAAAAGATGAATTCAAGGTGGGTTGCTGGGGGAAAGGAAGCGTTGCGTTTTCTCTCAAAGTTGAAGCAGGTCCAGAAGCACACTGGGTTAAAAAAGGTGGAGAGTCCGTTGGCGAAACGACAGCGGCCTGCAAAAACGCCAGAAACATTTTTCTCTTCTCCTAAACCAGCAACCAACATTAGGGGAGGCATAGTTTAAATGCCTTCCCTTTTCCACTCGGTGAAACACGGTTTAAACCGTGCAGGCAAGAAGTTGTGGTTTGTTCCTTTGTTGCCAGTGTGGGCTGTGGGGCTGGTTATTTTCTGTTTTTTCACTTTGATTGCTTGGTTAACTGGAGAGGAGTTTGATTAATGATAAATCCAAAGTCAAGCGTCACCATCGTTATTCCTTCTGGTAAAGCGCGTGCGTACACGACTGAACTGAACGATTGGCTGCGGGGTTACCGCGTGGTTGTGGTTCATAACCGTATGGGTTTAGCGCGCGCCTTCAACGAGTGTTTTCGCCATGCAAAGTCGGATACGGTTGTTTTGTTGGCTGACGACTTGAAGATTGACGCTGAAGTATGCAAGTACTTTAACGTGGAGCCTGGGGAGTTTCGTATGTTAGACACAGGCGACTTTCCCATTAATGGTGTTCACGTTATTAAACTGAGGGATTTCTGGCGCATCGGCGGCTTCAATGAAGAGTTTAGGTATGGTAATGTTGACCGCGAGTTTTACGCGCGTGCGGTGCTTGCAGGCTTAAAGTATAAGCCTATTCCGCTGCGGCTTGTCAAGCATGTGAAGCATAAGACGCGGTACAGCAACATCTACAAAGCTTTCAACGTGACACATGACAGCGTAACCTTCATCATGCGGTACTTCCAGTATTTCCCGCGCGATGTACTGATCCACGATGTAATAAACCGCGTACGAAGAAAACAGGTGCGCAGCCTCACTTTGCACTTGATCTGGTTCTTCAAACTCGCCTTATTCAACAAAGTGTTTGGCGTGGCTACTCATTTGCGGCTGTGGGTTCGCATGAACCTTCAAAGCT
>CAZJQR010000261.1:0-1620 GCA_964548345.1 uncultured Candidatus Bathyarchaeia archaeon
ACGACTACTGTGGCTTCAAAGCTAAAGTGTGCCCAAAATGTAAAGAAGGATACCTGTATATCCAATCTGGTCCTTATTCTGATTTTGTAGGATGCTCAAATTATCCTGATTGCAATTATAAAGAAAAACTCTCGATTTGATTTTTCATTAATTTAGAAAAATCTGCTACTAAATGGTATATCTCCAGTGTCCAATTTCCCCTCTCTTTTCATCGAAAGTAACCGAGGCGAAGTGCACTCACCCCTAAGTGGAGATGTCTCCTATAGCCAACTCTTATTTTTCTTTTTGTATTTCCTATACTGTCATTTTTTAGCTTGGATATTTCCAGATTTGCGCGGCTCGCTTAGCGATAGTTTCACCCCTTCTCAAAATATCCTCCTCTTTCCAATTTTCTAACGATTTAAACCCGGTGCTTAACTCGACTTTTGTCTTCATAAACCATTTCTTCTTTTCTTGCTTTGCAACTTGTCTACTCCGAAGATTGTGAGAGCAACACCATTAACAATTATTAGGAGAATTTGTAGAAAGGAAGTCGGAATCATCTTAATCACGTTAATTGACGAATTTTGATTTGGGTAATTCAGTTTCTTAGCAATCGGTGTTTAATAATTTGTTATGGAAGTTTGATTGTTTTCTCTAATGGCGTCGCAAACTGATTTTGTTCTGAATCCTGAGAAACTCAAAAGGTTTGCTGCTGAAGAGTACAAGAGCAGCAGGTATTTCTTTGTGTCTGGGTTTACTCCCTCTTCTATAAGCTGTGCGGCTTTAACCCTGCGACTGTGACGCTTATGCTCTGCATGCGTGAATAAGAATCGAATGTTGTTGCCCGCATGAATTTCAGCGCCTTCTTTCATAAGTTGTTCAGCAGCGATTACTTGACTGACGTGTTGTTTGTAGCGTTTGGGGTGTTTTGACATATGTTTCGTCACGATTAAGTCCCAAAGCGGCACTTCACCGTCTAGGAGTTTTCGCCGATACTTCTTTACAATGTCTAATGCTTCTGGAATTTTCTTGCAGAGTTCAGTTGTGTTGTTTGCGGTCGCAAGGGTCTTTATCATTTCTGTTTGAGCGTAAAATACGAATCGCGGCGTATCTCTGCGGCGGACTTCTAAACCGCGCACCTTGATCTTGCCGTTTTCCATCACTCCGTAATATCGGTTTAGGACGCCGATTCGAGGATGAGTCTTTGACGGTAGAAAGGCAATCCACTTGTAGCGACCTTCAAAGGTTATGGGAACCCCAACTTCATCAGTTATTGTTTTGCAAAGAGCATTATACTCTTTGATTGCTGCATTTTGTTTTTGTAGCCAAAGCGAGTCAACGATGCCGTGGATAATTTTGAAACCGTGGTTTTCTGCTATGTGCGCCGCTTTAAGAAGCGCTTCCCGACCAAAGGCGCAGACCCCCATGTGACCGTCGACAGTACCAAACTTGGCGTTCCGATAGCCTAGATAGCCGAAGCATGTTACCAAAATCCACTTCAAAGCTGCCTGCCGCTTATCATATATTTCCCGGAACTGGAAAATAATACCATTAGGTACTTCAAGAAGATGCAGAGGCCGGACGGCCGAATACCGCACGATCTCGGCAAATCGCAGATAGAGTGTCCCTCCGACGGGA
>CAZJQR010000262.1:0-1605 GCA_964548345.1 uncultured Candidatus Bathyarchaeia archaeon
TTTCTTTTGAAAAACAATTTACAATATTAGTAAATGATGTTTCAGAGGGAGAAGTGTCCAATGTTTTGCTTGACGTGTTCGATGATACGGATGAGTGGCAATATACTTTCGTGGCGCCTGAAGAGTTTGTTTTGAAGCCTGACACCATGGACGTGCACGGGCACTCAAACCTCCAGGATGACAACATCTCGCTTGTGGCGATTGTGATATCCTTGGAGAATGACACATCTGCAGCCTTCACGTTAGAGGAGTTCACCGTAAGCGGCGGCGAAAGCTGTGACATGCAGTTCTATGCGGAAGCTGACGAGGAAATCGGTTATGAGGTGTTCATAGAGAGGGACTTCAAGCCGTCTGCCGGTTATGCGGTTTCTTTGGCTTCAGCGGCGATGCTGGGCGTAGTTGTGCTCTACCAGCTGCATCGAAGGGCAAAGTGTGTGCCTTGTGAGGGATTGAAATGAAGGTGCTGATTGTTCACCCATCGCTTAATAGAGGCGGAGGAGCAGAGAAAGTTTGCTTGGCAGCCATCAGGGCTTTGATGCGGCGCGGTTACGGGGTTAAGCTTGTTACGGTTGAGCGGACTGATTGGCGGTTTTTGGAGGAAAGGTATGGGGCGCTTTGTCGCCCTTCAGAGGAGACGTATATCCTAGAACGGATGCCGATTCGAGGCAAAATTTCTCAAGCGGTTTTCACGTTCTCCTTTTTTCTGGCGCAACTTGTTTATCGCCGAATTAAAGGTGAAGGCGACGTTGTCGTGAACACTTACGGCGACTTGGTGGATTCGGTGGCAGACATAGCCTACATTAACGCTTTGCCAGTCAGAATCATGCACAAGTATCCTGAATGCGGCTTTTCTAGCGGATTGTTGTGGCGGGTTATTGTTCAGGCGTACAGTTTTTGTTTGATGGCACTGGACAGGCTGTTCAGAAGCGCCGTTTTGTTGACAAACTCCACGTTTACGCAAGGGGTTGTGAAGCGGCATCTTGGGCGCGATTCTCTGGTTGTTTTTCCGCCCGTGGAAGTGAAAAAGTTTGGCTGCAACATAAAGGATGTGGGTCGCGGTAACGTTGTTGTTGCTGTTTCCCGTCTTAGGATAGAAAAAAATTTGGCGCTTATTCCAAAAGTGGCGAAGCTTGCCGGAAATGGGGACTTTGTGATTTTTGGGCTTGCTGATCAAGTGTCTCAAGATGCTGTTGCGGCGCTAATGGAGACAATTAAGGGTTTGGGAGTTGAAGATCGTGTGCGGCTGCTGATCAATCAGCCTTCAGGAAAGCTGGTTGACGTTCTTGCTTCCGCGAAAGCGTTTTTGCACACTCAGCATATGGAAGCTTTTGGTTTAGCGGTTGTTGAAGCCATGGCTGCGGGTTGTGTGCCAGTGGTTCCCAGAGACGGTGGTCCATGGTTTGACGTGCTCGATCAGAAACAGGGAGAATTCGGGTTCTCCTATGGAAATGACAGCGAGGCAGCACAGCTGGTTAAGATGCTTCTGGATGACGAGGATTTGAGGAATGAGGTTTCAGTTAGGGCGTGTGATAGAGCAAACGTTTTTGTTTGTTCAGTTTTTGAAAACAAAATTGTGGATGCCGTAAACAGGGTTTATCAGATGAA
>CAZJQR010000263.1:0-1578 GCA_964548345.1 uncultured Candidatus Bathyarchaeia archaeon
GGTTTATCAGCTGAAGCAGCAGGACACTGAGAAATAGGCTTCCTTTTTATAGGAGACCTTTTATTTGACGTTTTGATATTTTAGGGGTTTAATAGTTTGGAGTCTGATAGTGTGGGTCTGGTAAACGAGTTTTTGCAGGTGATTCAGCTATGAGCCGCTTTTTTGGTAGAATAACCAAACTTAAATTGTGGAAGAACGAGTACATACAAACCGCCATTGTAATAGGCTTAATCGCACTAGCGGTCTTCGGCTTCTGGTTCGGCTCACAAGCAGTGTTAAACTCGCCGTATCCCGCGTTAGCAGTGGTAAGCGGCAGCATGTGCATCCCCTACGACGGCGCATGCGATGGATGGCTCTCAGTGACCCACCCGTTCGCACGAACCTTGCATAAAGGCGATTTGATAATTGTCCAAGGAGTCAATCCAGAAGACCTCAACACTAACTATCCGGATAGCGACATAATCGTTTTCCACCAACCTGGTGACCCAAGCGACCTTATCGTTCACAGAATAGTTGCCGTGGATGAAGTAAATGGCACCTTATACTTTCGGACCAAAGGGGACGGAAACAGCCGCGTCAAATGGCCAAACACTCCTTCAGTTAATGAATACGACCCTTGGCGAACCTATGGCGTTGACGGCGTGCGTGAGGATTTAGTGGTTGGCAAAGTTGTTATGCGCATTCCTTGGTTGGGACACCTTGTGCTGTTCATGCGCAACTCTGTAGGCTTGCCCATAGTCGTAGCGCTCATAATAATAATAGTGCTTCTGGAGTTTGTATTGCCACTGATGAAAGAAAAAAAGCCGGCTGAAAAGCAGAAAACAGCGCAACAGCAACCATAGATGTAGTTATAAAAACACCTTGTTAGTGGCGATATCTCCCGCACACAATTCCCTTTTTTCCTTTGCGGTTGAACTGCATTTAGTGAGTTTTTTGATAAATTCTAACTTCAAATAGTTCAAGGTTCTGTGGGGGTCTTTCTTGTGGATGATGGGACCGCGTAAACTCTGAACTGGCGAGCCATCTGCGCTTCCTGCAAGTTTTCGAACCTTTTCTCTGTATTTCTTCTCTGATTCTTGTGCCTGGCTTTCTTTGGTGCTAAGTTCTACACTGTTTCCCAGTTTTCGTATCAATCTGCCCAGCCTCCGTTGCCCTCTCGTGACCATATAGCATCCTTTCAACAAGCAGTGATCTATCTTATAAAAGAATGATGTTCAGTCAGGTGAAGATGTCACCAACAAACCCCTCTTTTTTATTTCTTGCATCTAACGTTCGTTCGCTTGGCTAACAGTAATTCTGTCAAAACGCTCACTGTTCGACGGCACTGTTGATAGTGTAGATACCGGCCGCACAATTCCATTTTATTCCTCTCTTAAAGCAAGCGCTGAATTTTCGGGTAGGTTTTCGCTTCAAAACCGACTGGAGAAATAGTGCGTTATTACGGAAAAAGGAGTGTTCAGAAGTTCTCTACAAACGGGCAACATGTTGCTTTTATAACGGGTATTTAAGCATCCGTTATACTATAAGGGTGGTGTTTAATGCCGAAGACTGAAGCCATAATAAACATTCAGAACGTTG
>CAZJQR010000264.1:0-1578 GCA_964548345.1 uncultured Candidatus Bathyarchaeia archaeon
TAAGATATTTCAAACGCATCTTTTGTGCTGGAGGTATTAATTTGTCAGAAAGATTTGCAAAAAAATGGGAAACTAAACGGGGCGAACAGCCACTCACGGATCGTTTAAAAGAAGCTGTAAATCCACCCGGACCACTAAAGCCAAGACTCGACTTCGCCGTAAGACGAATTGAGCTTCAAGTGCAGAAACTCGACCAAGCCACAGACCGATTCAGCCAGAGAGACAAAGCAATCTTCGCAAGAATAGTTGACGCCTACACCAAACACGACACCGCACGAGCCAACGTCTTCGCCAACGAACTCGCAGAAGTCCGCAAAATGGAAAAGCTAATCATAAACGCTAGACTTGCCCTCGAACAGATAGTGTTAAGGTTACGAACCGTATCCGAACTTGGAGATGTAGTCTCCACCTTAGGACCAGCCGTTGGCGTACTACGAACCGTCAGAACCGGACTAGTGAGCGTTTTCCCCGAAGCAGAAACCGAACTAGGCGAAATCGGCAACATGCTAAGCGGAATAATGATTGAAGCAGGCCAAGGCTCAGGAATGACACTTAACTTCGACACCGTAAACGAAGATGCCACAAGAATCCTTTCAGAAGCCGCAACCGTCGCTGAGCAGAAAGTCAAAGACAAGTTCCCAGATCTACCACCAGGCATGCCATCAGCAGCCGCGCAAACAGAGAAAACAACAGAGAGCTACTAAACTGAAGGAGGGAAAACATGTCCAACAACTCCAATCTTTTTCTTTCCATCGGCAAACCAATCAAAGATGAATATGGCCGAACAGTCGGAAAAGTTGCCTCTTTTGCATTGACCCCAAGCGGGAAATTCGACGGTGTATTTATCGAGTCAAATGACGGAAAATTCGTAAAGCAGTCAATGGAACACCTAAAATTCAACGGTGCCGAAGTTACATTCACCTCAACGCTTAAGTCACAAGCAAGCGTTCTCTGCGATCAGATACCACTCATATGGCGTAAGAACCAAGCTCTAAAGGACTTGGCTGAGAAAAGAAAGATCTCTCCAGACCTTTACCAGGAACTCCGTAACAACTTTGACGCCGTTCTGAATCAGCTGAAGAAAGACGCACAGGTCCTCTCAGACGAAGCCAACAAAGAAATTGCCCGTTGCAACGCTGAGATCAAAACTCTGGGCTATGCTGTTGTTAACCTTGAGCTGGAGCATGAAATAGGACAAGTCGACGACCAAGCCTACCAGTCTGCCTTCACACTGCTTCAAGAAAACCTCAAACGTGCCAACACAGAAAAGAGCGCTATTGAACTTACCCAAAGCAAGCTCTCAAACATAATGCTAGGCGATTCGTCGAAACTTGAGCAAAAACCCATCATCACCTCTATTGAGCCAACCACCCAAGAGACCCCTAACGAAACAGCTAACGAGGCGGATAACGAAACGATTACCGACGAAAACGTCAACGAAACCCCTAAAGAACCCCTCGAAGAATTAACTGCTGAAAAAACTAACGAAGCCCCAGAAGAGACACCTGAAGAGGCATCTGAACTTCCAGAGCCTCCAGTGGTCGTCTACGTGAAAGAAGTCGGAAAGGCTGGAATATA
>CAZJQR010000265.1:0-1576 GCA_964548345.1 uncultured Candidatus Bathyarchaeia archaeon
TTCCAGAGCCTCCAGTGGTCGTCTACGTGAAAGAAGTCGGAAAGGCTGGAATATAGTCTAAAAGAGGGAAGTGGCGGCGGAGGGAAAAAGCATCAAAGGTATAACACGTTCAAACCCTCCACCGATACGCGAAGTCGCTTCAAAATCGATATACACGCTTAGGATTCAGCAGAACAAGCTGGAACAGGCGAGCTACAGGTTAAAGGAAAGAGATAGGATACTGTTTGAGTCCTGTACTGGTGCTTTGAAGAAGAAAAACAAAGAAAGAGCCGCGATGTGCGCGAATGAAATCGCTGAAGTTAGAAAACTGCTAAAGTTTCTTTACAGTGTGCAGCTGGCTATCGAACGTGTGGTTCTTCGGTTGGAGACGTTGAAGGAGCTTAGTGACATCGTTATTGACTTGAAACCTGCTTTGAAGCTTCTCCAAAACGTTTCATCGGATCTGTTTCAGGTTTTGCCCGATGTCTCCAGTGAGTTGAACAACGTTAACGACGCCATACGTGAAACGCTGTGCGCGACCAAGATTTCAGCTGACGAGTCTTTGATTCCTGTTGGCAAAAAGACGGCAGGCGGCGAAGAAGTTTTGAATGAAGTTTCCAGTTTTCTGGAGCAGAAACTTTCCGAAACTCTTCCCGAGCCACCCGCAACTTCTATCCCATCCGAAGAAGAAGCAGCGCCGCTAAGGGAACTTGTTGCTCTGTCAGCCAGTTCCTCTCAAGTGGTCGGAAGCAAAACCAGTGCAGATTTCGGCATGGATGCGTCAAAAACCCTGTTTTCTTATAAAAAATCTGAGATTAAGGAAATCTCGTTTTCGGTTGAGAAGCCCTCTATTGAGGATATGCTTCTCGAATATGTGCGAAAGTGTAACGGTGAAATAGATTTAACCCGTTGTTCGAGTGATTTGAAAACTTCAAACGAGGAAATTGAGAAAGCCCTTGATAGTTTGGGAACTCAAGGGAAAATAAAAATCGAGTTAAAATCGCCTGAATAAATAATGGTGCTAAAACCATGAGTGCTTCAAGTGAGCTTGAAAAAGCCGCAACGGCTTACGCGTTAGACGCGGTGAAAATGGACAAGGCAGGGCAGAAAGGCAGAGCTATAACTCTGTACCAGAAAGCCATCGAGAGTCTACTGCAGCTTGTTCAGCTTTATCCTGAGTACGGTTTGAACAAGGTTTATGTTCAGAGGGCAATTGCCTACCAGGAAAGAATCAAAGTATTGCAAGGCTCAGTTTCGCCTCGTGAAATGCAGATTGAGTCTAACAATGGCGGAGATGGTGGTGAAACAGCCACTGGACAGCCTGTTGGAACGGAGCTTGTGGTGACTGAAAAGCCTAAGGTGAACTGGGCGGAAGTTGTGGGTTTGGACACGGCTAAAAAAGCCGTTAAAGAGGCTATTGTGTATCCTGTGCAGAGACCTGACTTGTTTCCGCTGGGTTGGCCTAGAGGCATTTTGCTGTTTGGTCCGCCTGGCTGCGGAAAAACTTTGCTTGCTGCCGCGGTTGCCACGGAGATTGATGCCAACTTCTACTCGATTGTTGCTGCTTCGATTATGTCTAAGTGGCTGGGTGAGGCTG
>CAZJQR010000266.1:0-1575 GCA_964548345.1 uncultured Candidatus Bathyarchaeia archaeon
ATTTGAGCCCTTTTCGCCGGCGGGACAATGGATAAAACGCTAATTACATATCTCAGGTTTTCCGGCCGGCTGATATCCTGCAGGTGGAGAGAGATATCTAGTGTCATGTCAACCTTGTAATGTCGTAAAAAATATGGTAAGTTTTCTTCATAATCAACTTGGGAGGAATTGGATATGAAGAAATACATCGTGACACTTACCGAAGAGGAACGCAGGGTTCTTGGCGAGCTCACTTCCAAGGGTGAGCATAAATCGCAGAAAATTCTGGACGCGTTGACTCTGCTTGGATGCGATGAGGGAGAGTTCCAGAAAAAACGTTCAACTAACGAAGAAATATCCCGCGTACTGAACACAAGCATGAGAAAAATTGACCGTGTCAAGAAGCGATTTGTCGAGGAAGGTCTTGATGTTGCTCTTAACAGGAGAAAGGGAAGCCGCATCTATGTTAAAAAGACAGACGGAGACTTCGAAGCCCACTTGGTTGCCTTGAGTTGCAGCGAGCCACCCGAGGGTTTCGCACGATGGTCTCTGAGGTTGTTAGCCGACAAGGTTGTCGAACTTGCCTATATCGACAGCATTTCTCATGAAGCGGTACGCCGCGTTTTAAAAAAAACGAAATCAAGCCCTGGCAACACAAGGGGTGGGTGATTCCACCGGAGCAAAACGGCAGCTTTGTTGCGAATATGGAAATGGTGTTGGATGTTTACAAGCGTCCGTTCGATCCACTTTATCCGGTTGTATGCATGGACGAATCCCCAAAGCAGCTGATTGCTGAAACAAAGGTTCCACTTCCTGCATCGCCAGGGGAGACGGCCAAGTACGACTATGAATACAAGCGTTGTGGCGTCTGCAATGTTTTCCTCGCTTGCGAGCCATTGGCAGGGAAGCGTACGGTAAAAATCACCGAAAGAAAAACCAAACTGGACTGGGCTTGTTTTATAGAAGAGATTGCTGGTCAATACGAAACTGCAGAAAAGATAACTTTGGTGATGGATAATCTGAACACGCACAACCCGGGGTCTTTTTATGAATCGTTTCCTCCAGATAAGGCAAAAGCGTTGTGGGACAGGTTTCATTTTGTGTATACCCCAAAGCACGGAAGCTGGTTGAATATGGCCGAGATAGAGCTGAATGTGCTTACGGGCCAGTGCCTGAAAAGAAGGATTGACAATATTGACATTGTTAAGAAAGAAGTAGCGGCATGGCAGAAATTCAGAAACAACAAAAACGCGAAGGTTAACTGGCAATTCACTGCGGAGGATGCCAGGATAAAACTACGCCGTCTCTATCCGACACTTGATAGTTGACGAGACACTAGGCCCAAATTTAATGGTATAGTTCAAACTGGCTCTGCGTCCAGAACTAACCAAGGCCCGCCACGTGCCCAGAGCCCCTTTGCCCGATCGAGGCGTTACCTCTACCGGCGTGACGTCTCATGCATCACGTCAGAGGGCATTACCCCTCCTTCATCGCTCCTACGGACTCATGCGCCAGACCAAAACCCTCCTGCCAACTTCGCGTCAACTTATAAGGCAGGTCTTTGCAGGTTGTTGCCAGTCCCTGCTGGGAGATGGT
>CAZJQR010000267.1:0-1569 GCA_964548345.1 uncultured Candidatus Bathyarchaeia archaeon
GGTTCAAATCCCACCCCGCCCGCATTATTAATTTCGGGGATAGGTGCTTAGCGCGCGCTTTCAGAAATGAGAAATCGTTCTGAATACTCATGCTTATCCCCAACTACAGCCTAACCAGAATGAAGAAAGAACAAAGAGACCTTTAATTTGCATCTATTCCCTTAGAATTATACTCTTCCCATTTAGCACTAAACTTCTGTATGTACTCTAGAGGAAAATCTGCCATATAGAAAATAATCTTATCAAACAAGTCATCTTTAGGGTTTATGTTAATATTGAAATCTTTGAAAAATAATCTAAGTTCACTAGACAACTGACGTAATTCAGCCATGTAACTAATAATTAATTTACTGTTCTTGAAGCTCTCTCCCTCTTCCTCTAATGCTTTAGTAATTTTGTAAAGACGAGGGCACAGGGCTGACCCAAATCACTGACCCAGCCGACGCGGGACAATGGGGCAACACTAATCTTCCCATAGGAGACGCGCGCGCGACTATGACCCGCGACTGCGGTCCGACGGATTAAAAATTGTTTTCGAGCGCCTCGAAGACCCGGAAAGCCCGCACGGCGGCTCTAACATCTTCTCAGTTTATTCTGACGGCACACAAGAAACGCGTTTGACAAGCACCAACTACGCGCAGGGGCTGGCGAGCTGGTCTCATTCGGGTGACAGAATAGTGTACGGTGTGGCGGCCATTGGTGATGAGGGGAAATACGACATGTACATGATGGAGGCAGATGGATCCGATAATCGCAGCATAACGCCGGAGTATTTTGCCTCCAATTTTCTTTGTTATTCGCCGATGTTTTCTCTGGATGATTCAGAAACATACTTCATAGTGCAATGGTACGAGTAGAAGCGCTGGCTTAGTATAGGTTGCGGGCTTCTCTTCTTTTCTCTGCCTCTTCGTAGAAGCGTAATATCTCGTCGATTATCTCCACGTTGGAAAGCACCATTCGCCTGCAACAGTACCTTTTGATGCCCAAGCTGTCCAAAACGTCACTGGGATTTTCACCCGTTCTTATTCTTCGAGCGAACTCTTCCCATCGGTCTCCAATCAGCTTGCCGCATGTGAAGCATCTCACGGGAATTATCATTTCATCTTTCTCCTTACCTATAACTTTTCTGCTCTTTCGCGCGTGCCCCTGGACCTCCGAACTTTTTCGGTTCTTTTCTTCGGGAGTCTCCAGCAATCATGGTTCTATCATACTCGGTGAAGACCGTGCGCAGGTGACTGCTCTTAGTCCATTTCAACAACGCGTTTGCCACGGCCATGCGGGCGGCTTCAGCCTGTCCCATGTAACCTCCGCCTAAAGTTTTAACGTCCATGTCCATCTGTTTCCAAACGTCTTCTCCAGCCTGCAGGAGAGGTTCCATGATTTTTTCGCGGGCGATTTCAGGCTCAAAAATTTCCACGGGAATCATATTTACTCTCACTCTGCCGACGCCTGGTTTGACGATGGCGCGGGCGGTGGCTGTTTTCCTTTTTCCACTGACAACTATAACTTTTTTAGCTGGCATGTTTATTCACCTTGGTTCCATCCTATTTCCTTCGCCAATTCCGCAAG
>CAZJQR010000268.1:0-1559 GCA_964548345.1 uncultured Candidatus Bathyarchaeia archaeon
TGAGCCATTTTCTTTCGGAGACGAACAGTCTAACTGCGTCTTGGATGGCTTTGCTGCGGCTTTCGTAGCCCATGTTTTGGGTGATTTGGTCGAATTCTTTGAGGAGTTCGGGTGGGAATGTTACGCCTACTCGGACGATTTTTGTCATGGAAGTCACATGGAGTATTGTTGGGTGTTTGACCTAAAAGCTTTTATAAGTATGGTAACACTAAATCACTAAAACGTGTTACTGAGGCTGATGGAATGCACATCCCAGATGGACTAATCGCAACAAACGAACCCACAAGCGTGGCAATCGCCGTGGGAATGTGGATAGTATCCATAGCGTTTCTGGTGTGGTCGTGGAAAAAGGCGCAAAAAACCTATTCACGCGGCATAACTGCTTTGCTGGCGATTTCAAGTGCTTTTGTGTTTGCGGCGCAGATGATTAATTTTCCGATAGCGTTTGGCACGAGTGGACATCTGGTTGGCGGCACTTTCTTGGCGGTGCTGTTGGGACCTTACGCTGCGATGCTCAGCATGACTATTGTGTTGTTGATGCAGGCGTTTTTCTTTGCGGACGGCGGCATAATGGCGTTTGGCATGAACGCGTTTAACATGGCTGTTATCGGCGGATTAAGTTTCTTCTTGGTAAAGCTGTTCACTAGAGGTCAGGGTGGAAGCAGACGTTTTATCCCAAGCGTTTTCGCTGCGTCTTGGCTTTCCGTGATGACTGGTGCTTTGCTTGCCGCTTTAGAGGTAAGTCCTGCTTTCGCAGGTGGTGTTATGGTTACGGTGCCTTCGATGCTGTTTTACCATGCCATAATTGGCTTGGGCGAAGGGGCAATAACCGCGGTACTGATTTCGTCGATTCAGCGGATGCAGCCTGCGATAATGGGCGGTTTGACGCTTCTGAAGGAGAAAACGAAGCTATGAACAAGCATCTTGCGGTAGTAGCGGCTATTGTGGTTTTCCTCGCGGTTTTCATTCCTCTTGCCTCAAGCAGCCCTGATGGTTTAGAGCGTGTGGTTGAAAATCTCGGAGTAGAGGAACATGCACCGACATGGAATGGCATAATGTCAGACTACGCAATCGCTTCCATCGAAAACCCTTACGTTTCCACCTTGCTTGCAGGAATCTTCGGAACCTTAATGGTTCTAATAGCAGGTTTACTGCTCGGAAAATCACTATCGCCAAAAAACCCCAAAGTCCCAGAATAAACCTGTTTTTTTCCGTCGCACCGTTTGCCAGAAAAACCAAGACATTAACAGTACTATTATGCTCGGAGCAGTCTATAGCCCCCTTATATATAAGGTTTTCGTGGTTCTAAACGTAGTCCTTATAGTCTTTATAAGGGCTGTGAAGTAACTAAAGTGAGCTGAGCTATATTAATTTAATTGAATTTAAAGTTTTACTGCGTAAAAAAAATTTTGCGCTTTATCTTTGGGGGCATTTGGTGTTGGAAATTTGAGAGGTTTTCCAATTACTGCTGGTTATTTGCAAGTTTAGAGTTGCTAATTCCACTATTAACCAAGATGTTTCTCTTTTGACAGTGCGCGCTTAGGGACGTTTCACAGGAT
>CAZJQR010000269.1:0-1554 GCA_964548345.1 uncultured Candidatus Bathyarchaeia archaeon
ATATTGAGGTCTTTAAATGTTTTGGCAGGGTCTCAGGAAAGTACCGAACAAAGTCAATGAAAGAATTGTAAAATCAAAGGGGTCTTTCGTCATCCGAATCGGCAATCGTATTCACAGGAGAGTAGTATTCGCCACAATGTGCCTACTTCTGGTCGTTATTCTCATCATCATTATTAGCAATTCAGTTTCTAGTACAGTTGTTGCAAACGCTAATTTCATTAGGGGGGTTGGAGTTGGGATTTACTGGGATCCAGGCTGTACAAACAGAACTCTTTCGCTTGACTGGGGGACAATCGAGCCAGGTGCAAACAGCACTGTGACGGTGTATGTTAGGAATGAAGGCAATTCAGCGGTTTCTTTGTGGAAGGCAACGTCAAACTGGACTCCATCCGTCGCCTTGGACTACCTGACTCTAAGTTGGACCTACTCAGGTAGAATTCTTAGCGCAGATGAAGTGATTCCTATTGATCTAATTCTAAAGGTCTCTCCCGCCGTAAGTGGAATAACCGATTTTAGCTTCGATGTGGTCATAAACGCAGCAGGCTAGTATTCGCCCGCCACCAAAACTGTGCCAAGCATCACTGTAATGATTGAAAGAAAAATTGCTTTCGAAGAGTGTTTATTGCGAAGGTCTCTAACGGAAGTTTTTGGGTTAAGTGTTTCTATGATTTACCAGTCACAATCATTTAGAAATGTATTGTAACACCATTTAATCAATGATGACGTCAAATTATCTAAGAAACATTTGTGGCGCGTGCATGAGGTTCTCAGGTTAGTTTTCAGCGTTTTTCCAGTCTGATTCGAAACTTGTTCTTAGTACGCCTATAAGGTTGCTGTTGTTTGTCCAAAGAGAAGGGCTTTCTCCTAATCCAGTTTCTTTGGAGGTGTTGATCAGTGCTTCTTTGTCATCGGACATTATGAAGTGATTCAAAGGTTCATGATGAAACTTGACGTGAACCGAAGCGCCATCGATGAGTTTTTTCACTTTTTCTTTGAGTGAACCGTCCGGTTTTTCTCCTTCAAAGATCAGTCGAATCTGAGCCCCTTTATTTATTGCCTGCTTACATTCGTCTGAAAACCGAGACAGAACCGGTATGATTCTTGCCTTGTCTGCAATCAACGCGACTTCTTTTCTCGAGTTTCTAATCAGTCTTGAAGTTTTAGCTAAGATTGCTTTCTTGTCCGCTATCAGTATGTAGAGGCTTTCTTTTTCAGTAGGTGGCAGCTTCCAGTCGTTATTGGACAGCTTTTGGACTGTACCCCTCATACCCTTTAAACGTTTATCAAATTTGCTTTCTTCTTCTGCCACCAGGAAGCTTAAGGCATCCGAAATAGGAGTAGCCCGTATCTCCATTGGTTTGCCCAGCAGTCTTTCAATCAGACCCATTTTCTCGAGTGTCGGCAGAATTCTATAGACGTCTTCCCTGCGCACTTTTGAAAACTTTGCTACCTGTCCCACCGCAGTTTTTTCCAGCTTAAGTATCGCTAAGTACACCCTTGCCTGATTAAGACTTAACCCCAAACCAAGCAGGAGGTCCGTGTTTTCATCGTTGG
>CAZJQR010000270.1:0-1534 GCA_964548345.1 uncultured Candidatus Bathyarchaeia archaeon
TAGATTGTTTCGGAAGTGCCCATGTTGCCGAAAGTATCATTAGCATATACTGTGACATTGTGCAAACCGTTTGACAGATTAGAAAGGGAAACGTTGCCTAGGACGGTTATGTTTTCTTTTCCATCAAGAATGTAGCCTATCCAATCAACTGGTTTGTCCACGGTGAAAACCAATGAAACGCTAGACTCATTATAAGAGTGGTTTACAGGTGATAAAAGTTTGATTTCTGGAGGAGTGCCATAGCCAAAAGGTACGTATTGCTCATTTACCGCAGTTGGTGCTACATGACGCGACGAACGGAGATATCCTCCAACTAGATAGAAAATGTCATCTACGACTGCAATACCAAAATCCGAACGAGTCGCCGTCATGTTAGCAACCATAGCCCAAGTGGACGTCCTTGGGTCGTAAACTTGATTAACCACCGTTGGAACAACGGCATCAACTTTCAGACCGAAAACATAAACCTCCTGAGGAGCTTTTACGCCAGTTGTTGCTCCTGCTGCACCCTCAACAACAGCATTTGTTGAAGACGCGACTTCATTCCAGTTGTCAGCTTCCATGTCATAAGTCAAAATTCTCTGTTCTGGAGAGCCCGATAGAGGTTCATACTCGCCTGTAACAAGCAACCTGTCATCTACAACAACCGACAACGGATAAGAAACGGGCACCTGCTTTTTGAGCTCCCACGAATCATTTTCTGGGTAATAAACATACGTATAAGCTCCACCCACAACGTAAATTTTCCCATTCACCACGCTAGCTTGAAGCCCCAATTGGGCATATGGCAACGGTGTTTTAGTTTCCCAAGTATTCGTAACTGTATCATATACCTCATTGACACTTGACTCAACGTAAGAATAGAACCCCGTCCTTTCATCAACGCTAAAACCTACAGCTCCTCCTATGCAGTAAATCTTGTTTTGATAAGCAGCTATTGCAAAATAGGCTCTTGGCGTTGGCATAAACGCTTTAGTTGTCCAAGTATCTGTTGTTGGGTCATATTCTTCATTTGTTCCAACAAAACCTCCGTTGAACATGTCAGGAGGATAAGTTCCACTCGCGGTGGAGCCTCCTATAGCATAGATTTTACCATTAACTACCACAACACCCAAACCAGCTCTTGCTTGATTCATCGATGCTTTATTTGTCCAAGTATTCTCAGTTACAGGAGCTCCAAAATCAGGTCTATCGGTGATTAAGCAGGATGTTGTCAGAAAAACGAAAACCACGGTCATGGCTGCAGCTGTTTTCCTCATGTCAGCATCCCATTGAATACTGTTTTGAGGGGGGATTAAAGCGTTTTTATCAAGGTTTCTTGACTAAGCCTTAGTCAACATTTCTTGACAAGCCCATTACGCGAGCGAACTGGAAGTTGAAAAAGATAAAAGCAGGGGAACCGTTTCTGTTTATGCAACAACTGAAAAAGGAAGGCTTTAGGGTTTGAGAGATTGTTTACACAACTTTTTGTTTAAGTATCTCTTAATAGGTCAAGAAAAACTTGCGCGCGCAATATCAACAATTGCTATCAGAA
>CAZJQR010000271.1:0-1522 GCA_964548345.1 uncultured Candidatus Bathyarchaeia archaeon
GGGCGGAATCGTGTACGCCTACGACGTCAAAACTGGTGCGTCCCTATGGAGCTACGCAGTCAATGACCCGTCAAACGAAATCTTATGGAGCAACAACTGGCCGCTCGCCGAGTTGTTCATTACCGACGGAAAGATCTACTTTGCTCATCGTGAACACTCTCCAGTAGATCCCAAACCGCGAGGTGCCGCGTTCCTCTGCCTCAACACAACCACAGGTGAGCCAATATTCAGAATAGATGGTGCCTTTCGTGGAACCGAGTGGGGCGGAAACGCAATCATCGGTGACAGCATAATAGCGCTGATGGACACGTATGACAACCGTGTATACGCTGTGGGTAAGGGTCCCAGCCTCACCACGGTTTCAGTCCAGACTGACGTTATAACGCATGGTAGCAGTGTTCAGGTTAAGGGTATGGTGAGTGACATATCGGCTGGTACAAAGGATAATGGCTTGACGTCCCGTTTTCCAAATGGTGTTCCCGCGGTTTCTGACGCGAACATGAGCGAATGGATGAAATACGTTTACATGCAGTTCCAGCGTCCAGCAGACATCGTGGGCGTCGACGTTGTTCTGAGCGTACTTGACTCTAACGACAACGTCTACGAGATAGGGGCCGTAACCAGCGATGCAAACGGCAATTTTGGCTTCAGCTGGCAACCTCCAATTCCAGGGATGTACACTGTTTACGCCACATTCGCAGGCTCAAAGTCTTACTGGCCTTCGTCCGCGCAGACCTACGTAACAGTAGAAGAAGCTCCTGCTGCCACTCCTGAGCCTACACCAACTCCAGCGCTGATGACGGACACGTACGTCATAGGCTTCGGGAGCGCTCTGATTGTGGTTGTCGCTATCGGCTTCGTAATACTAATACTGAAAAAACGGTGAAACAACTAAAACCAACAAACTTCCCCTTTTTTTCACGGCTGCAATCTTCTAGATATAGAAGGAATAGGCTGAGAGGGCTCTAATTATACCAAGGGTAAAAAACATTCGAAAACAAAGGATGAAACAAACCACGTTGGTTGCTGATCCAAGTTTTTCTGAGGTTGAATTAACCATGCTAAGTGTTTTGGGTAACACGGAAAGGGCAACTAAAAGCTCTATAAAAACCGCAGGATTAAACTTAGCTAGAATGCTGAACTAGAACGTCGACATATGTTCTCGAGGATAAGGCATTACTGGAGATTGGTTCAGCAAAGCTGGCGCCATTTCTATTATACCTTCAATTTTGGCTATTTCACTTTCGAGAGAGGCAAAGTGATTTAAACTCTTTATTCTTGCGTCTATGGTTAAGTCGTAGACTCCCGTGGTCTTCAAAATACTAACGACATCCGGAATTTTTGCGATTCTTTCAGCAATGCTATCCAAGTCTCCTTTAGGGCCAATCGCCAATCTGAACGAAGCCGAAGCAGGATAGCCTATTTTTGTAGGATTTATCTGAATTGCTGCCCTAATTATGCCATTGCGTTTGAGTTTATCGTACCTTCTGGCAACGGTGCTAGTCGAAATTCCCAATTTTTT
>CAZJQR010000272.1:0-1520 GCA_964548345.1 uncultured Candidatus Bathyarchaeia archaeon
CCTTCAGGTATAGCCGCGCTTAAACCTCGTTCCTTAGCTGATATCGCGAAGTGAATAACTTTGCCTTCTTGATTCAATTCAAGTTCCACGTCTCCTACGCCCCAATCTGTAATCAAACGCCGTTTTACTCGGTTGGTGATGTCTTCCAGAGGAAGGTCAGCGGGCAAGGTGAACTCTCGCTCTGACAATTCGGCTTTCAGAGAGTCAGGAACTCTGGGGTTACCTACCATATCGTATATCAGTCGTGCGTTGGGTAACTTGACTGTGGTATACGCGGTTTTTCCGCCTCTAATGCCGTCTAATATGGAGGCTGCGCTTTTTTTCGGCATCTTTTCGGCTATCTTGTCGCCGGTATTAACACCCCAAACAATGAAGATGCTCACTGCCACAATTTCGATGGCGCCTCCCAAAGTTGGCTGCTCCAAAATTGCAAGCAGTCCTCCGGAAAAACCCAAAAAGCCTAATCCGAACAGTATGCCGATAAACGAAGAGAGTTTCTCGTTCGTAAAATACCTGTAGACAACTGACAGCAGCATGACTGTGAAAAAAGCAACGGTTCCAGCTATTAAACCTCTCAGGAGTCCAGATAGGCTCTCTACAACCACAACAGACATGGATTATCCACTAGTTTAGCATTTGTAGCTGTCCACATAAAAATCTAACTTTCCTCAAAAAGCTGATTACTTTTTATTTATTTTTATGGTGGATTAAAATTTAGTCCAACCAACCAAGAAAGTCGTTTGGAATACGGTCTCTCAATTCCCACTTCATTTTCGTGAAAATACTAATTCGAAGAAGTAATAGTTACAACTATATCGAAAGAGAAGTCTACCACGTCTTTTATGTTTGAGGAAACAGCAAGAGTAAAGACCACAGGCCTCACCTCATTCAAGGCTAATGGAGAATTGTCATAGTTCCACCTGAGAGCAAAGTTACTGCTATAGTTCTGAGAAAGACTATTATTAGAAGAATCAAGAAAAACCCAATTAGCAGTCGAAAACGACATTGTAAAAGGCAAATCTCCTTCGTTCCTGAAGTAAATCAGCGAACTATTTCGTTCCTCTCCCGGCGCCATCGACGACCAATCTATACCCAGCAAAATCTCACTCTGATTATTATTCGGATTATTCTTGTAGAGGCCTAAGCTGAGATTCATTGAAGACGGCGAAGGCGACGGAGACGGCGAAGGAGAAAAATATGGGACAGGTGAAATGAAGGAAGGCGGAGCAGATGGTACTGACACAACATTTTCGTTTGGTTTCTCCACTTGGTTAGATCTGTCAAGGAGTGTAGAAACTGTAGAACTAATAAGATTCCTATGCCATAAAGTTACGGGTGCAGGAAGAGACGTGGATGAATTGCTGGAAACAGTTTGACTTGAAGCGTATCCGCTGAAGAATTGACTACTCAGCCCTAACATGAGTATTAAAAAAACCACCAGAAGGTCTCTTCTTAGAAAAGAATCAAGTGAAAATACACGTTTTGAAGGCCGTCTCCGGAATAATAGGTCTATTAGCCTT